>CABXKH010000035.1 GCA_902512685.1 Paracoccaceae bacterium
CCATCCAATTGAAAAGTCTGATCTGCGTTATTTAGATCATGGTGGGCCACGCATCCGGTTTGCCGCAGTGCCCAGCGCTAAAACGGCCCTTTTCCTTATTTGAGCTGTCCGAAAGTTTTGCAGTACATTTCAAAGAAGCCTGTTGATTCCCGATGGTAGAACCCATTGTGACCTGCTATGGCGTGCGCCATGTTAAAAATATCAAATATCAGCTACTCGGTAGAGGGCCGGCCCCTTTTTGATGGCGCCAGTGCGACCATTCCTGATGGCCACAAAGTCGGGCTCGTGGGCCGTAACGGGACAGGCAAAACAACCTTGTTCCGATTGATCCGGGGGGAGTTGGCCCTTGAGGGGGGCAGCCTTTCGCTGCCTTCTCGGGCGCAAATTGGCGGCGTTGCACAAGAAGTGCCAAGCAATGAGGTATCGCTGATTGATACAGTGCTGGCAGCCCATAGTGAGCGCGCCAGCCTGCTGGCCGAGGCAGAAACGGCCACCGATCCAATCCGCATTGCCGATATTCAAACCCGGTTGAGTGATATTGATGCGTGGTCCGCCGAAGCACGCGCCGCGTCTATTTTAAAAGGACTTGGTTTTGACCGTGAAAAACAGGCCATGCCGTGCAGCGCGTTTTCCGGTGGTTGGCGCATGCGGGTTGCGCTAGCCGGTGTGCTTTTTGCGCAACCTGATCTATTACTGCTTGATGAGCCAACCAACTATCTTGATCTTGAGGGCGCGATTTGGCTGGAAAGTTATTTGGCGAAATACCCCCACACAGTCATCATCATCAGCCATGACCGCGGTCTGCTTAATCGCTCGGTCGGCTCGATCCTGCATCTCGAGGATAAAAAACTAACCTTTTATAATGGCGCTTATGACACTTTTGCCAAAACCCGCGCTGCAAGATTGGCAACCGCCGAAGCCGAAGCCAAAAAACAATCCGCACGGCGCGCCCACTTGCAATCCTATGTAGACCGTTTTCGCTATAAAGCTGACAAAGCCCGCCAAGCCCAATCAAGGCTGAAAGCCATTGCGCGGCTAGAACCTATCACCCGCCCGCAAGAGGCCGCCTTACGCCGCTTTAGCTTTCCTGAACCCGAAGAGCTTTCCCCGCCTATATTAAGGGTCGAGGATGGCATCGTGGGCTATAACGGCACTGCGGTTTTATCCAAGTTGGACCTGCGCATTGACCAAGACGACCGGATTGCGCTTTTGGGTCAGAACGGAGAGGGTAAATCAACCCTCGCTAAACTCATCTCTGATCGGCTAAGACCAATGGCTGGCCGGGTTGTGCGTTCATCAAAACTGCGCATTGGGTATTTTGCCCAACATCAGGTTGATGAGCTGCACATCGACGAAACACCACTGGATCATATCCGGCGGCTACGACCATCAAAAACCCCCGCCCAGCTTCGGGCCATATTAGGTGGTTTCGGCATTGGCGCCGAACAGACCGAAACCCTTGTTGGTCGGCTGTCCGGGGGGCAAAAGGCCCGCCTTTCACTGCTGTTGGCGACGCTGGACGCGCCGCATATGCTGATTTTGGACGAGCCGACCAATCACCTTGACATCGAAAGCCGCGAGGGTCTGGTTGAGGCTTTGACCGCCTATTCAGGGGCGGTGATCCTGATTAGCCACGACATGCATCTATTGTCGCTTGTGGCTGACAGGCTTTGGTTGGTGAAAGATGGCAAAGTAACGCCCTATGAAGAGGACCTGGAAACGTACCGCAAGGACTTGCTCAGCACTGAAAAGCCATCCGCTCAGAAAGCGCCGCCTAAATCCAAACCCGTCCGTGCCAGCCGCGATGAGATATTGGCGCTTAGATCGGAAGTGCGCAAAAGCGAGGCACGGTTGGAAAAGCTTAATGTGATGCGCGATAAACTTGCGGAAAAACTGGCTGATCCTGCTCTTTATGAGGATACGCGCATGGGCGAGCTTGCAACTTGGAACAGCAAATATGCAGAAGTTATGGAAGCGCTTGACCGGGCGGAAAACCTTTGGATGGTCGCCCAGGGTAAACTTGAAAAGGCGACCGCCTAAAATCAAGCCTTAGGCAATATCGCCGCCACCAATCGACGGACATTATTGTAATGGTGGGCGTAAACCCCATATAAAACGTGTAAATTGCGACTTAATTTCTTACCGAAACTGATTACTACCAATTCTATTTCTTTGCCCACTTTTATCATCATTCACAAAAAAGGAATTACAATATGTATGAATTTATATCGTCTTTGGGATTGATCGGATATTTTTTGATTGGGGTTTTAGGACTAGCTTTATGGAAGCTGCGCAAATTGTGGAAGCTTCGCTCGCCATTAGACTCGCCTCAGCACAAGGCTTGGCGCAATATGGGCGGATTAGAGCACCCTGATCATCTTGATCCTCCCAATGATCGCTAAAGCGATGCGCAAACCGCAATACGAGCCTAGGCTTGACCGCCCATTTGCGGCAGAATAATGATCGGCCCAAAAGGAGCCATTTCTTGATGCTTTTCGATACCGCTTTTTTGATCACCGCCTTCGTGACGCTTTTTGTCATTATTGACCCTATTGGGCTTGCGCCAATGTTTATTGCGATCACCCAAGGCATGTCGCAAAAGAAACGCCGCGGCATTGCATTGCGCGCCGTGGCCGTCGGTGGTGCGGTGCTTTTTTTGTTTTCGGTTTTTGGCGAATCTGTTTTGTCATTCGTAGGTATTTCCATGCCTGCATTTCGAATTGCGGGCGGGGTTTTGCTATTTCTAACCGCACTCGAGATGCTCTTTAATCGCCGCACAAAACGCCGCGAAGATCAAAGTGAAGATGATGGAGCAGATGATCCTTCTGTTTTTCCGTTGGCCATTCCACTGATTGCAGGGCCTGGTGCCATTACATCGGTTATCTTGATCACCGAAAATCATCCCGGTTGGCTTGGCATCGGTGAGGTCACTATGGTCGTGGCTGCGGTTCTGGTGTTGGTTTATGTGATGTTTTCTATCGGAACACTGCTTGAACAATTGCTTGGTAAAATTGGTATCAATGTCATCACTCGGATACTTGGCATGCTTTTAGCCGCCCTAGCAGTGCAGTTCGTGCTGGAAGGAATTGCGGCTTTTGAACTTCTCTCTGAGGCTCGTCACTAAATGCCGCAGGATATAGATTATCCCCGCTTGGTTTACTTAGGCTTGCTTGCCGCTGTCTTGCTCGGCTCAGTGCTAATGACCCGCCGCGGAGCGTTCAAGAAAGCGGCCTTTCAAAGCGGTATCTGGCTGGTGATTTTTGCCGCCATGATTGCTGCAGTGGGAATATGGCAGGATATTCGATCGCCTCAGAGAAGCGCGTCAAGTTTTACCACCCAAGAGGGTAATGTGGTGATTTCACAAGGAGGTGATGGTCATTATCGGGTTAAGATCAAAGTGAATGACCAGACCCTTTCATTTTTGGTCGACACAGGTGCCAGTCACGTTGTTTTGACCCAAAGTGACGCAAAAGCTTTGGGCTTTAAGCTTGAAAATCTACAATTCTGGAACACTGCCATGACCGCAAACGGCCCGGTCTCCACGGCGCCTGTGCGGCTTAGGCAAATGGCGCTTGGACCCTATGTCGACCGCAATGTCAGCGCCTCAGTCAATAGCGGCGAAATGCAGCAATCATTGCTCGGCATGAGTTATTTAAACCTATATTCGAGCATTGAGATCAGCCAAAAGAAAATGGTCCTAAAACGCTAGCTGGCGGCGGATTGGCTGTCTGCCTTTTTTTGCCAGCGGCCGCTTTCTTCAGACCAGTACTGGGCCGCGCAGCCCGCTTCGGTCAATGTTTTCCATTGGCTGCGCGCCTGCTGCATGGCACTTTCATCCAGCCCGTTGAACAATATGCAAACCCTTTGGCTGTCACTCACTTCTTGGGGGTCAAGTGTGGCCCCTTCTATGGACATGATACATTCAAAACCGGGTTCGGCATTTGTGGTAAGCAAAATCGGTTGATGCGCATCTTCGCTGCCGCCGGCCACGCCATGGGCCAAAAAACCGTCATCCGCCCCCAACCATAGCTTGTCGTCCAACCATTGCATCCGCTCTAGGCTGGTGCCGCGCACTTCAATACGCCAACCGGCCGCGGACGCCTTTTCAAGCAGTGCCGGCAAGGCCACCTCTAAAGGTTGGCGGGTCAAATGATAAAAATAGGCGGCTCCCATTGGTCTAAGGACTTTCAAACTGATCGCTGATCAATCGGTTCAGCGTCATCACGCCCCATCCGGTTGCACCTGCCGGTGCGTGATCGCTGTCTGATTTTATATAAGCTACGCCTGCAATGTCTATATGTGCCCATGGCGTGCTGTCTTTCACAAAACGTTGCAAAAATTGCGCAGCGGTGATGGATCCCGCCGGCCGGCCGCCAATATTAGCCATATCAGCAATTCTTGATTTCAGCAGCTTGTTATACGCCGCGCCTAAAGGCATGCGCCAAGCACCTTCGTTTTCCGACTTCGCCGCCCCCAGAAGGGCATCGCACAGCGCATCGTCATTGGAAAAAACACCGGCATTTTCATGCCCGAGACCGACAATAATGGCCCCTGTCAATGTGGCCAAATCAATCATGGCAACAGGATTAAATCGCTCTTGGGTATACCACATCACATCACACAGCACCAACCTTCCTTCGGCATCGGTGTTAAGCACTTCGATGGTATCCCCTTTCATTGAGGTGATCACATCACCGGGCCGGATCGCTGTGCCCGAGGGCATATTTTCAACCAAACCGACCAAACCAACTACGTTTGCTTTCGCTTTGCGGCTTGCCAGTGCCATCATTGTTCCAGCGACAACAGCAGCCCCGCCCATATCCATTGTCATGTCCTGCATGCCAGCACCGGGTTTAAGCGATATGCCCCCTGTATCAAAAACCACCCCTTTACCCACAAGCGCAAAGGGCTGCTGATCCGGCGCGCCGCCATTCCACTGCATCACCACAACTTTGGATGGGCTGGCCGAGCCTTGTCCCACACCCAAAAGCGCGCGCATACCCAAATCGGCCAGTTCCGCTTCATCTAACACCTCAACTTCCAGCCCTAAAGGCACAAGGTCCATCAAGCGTTCAGCAAAAGTGGTGGTGGTTAGAATATTGGCTGGTTCATTTACCAAGTCACGCGTAAAAAATACAGCTTCGGTAATTGCAACGCTCGTTTCTAATAGCGGCTTAAGAGTTTCCATTTTGTTGTGGGAAAAAGTAACTTTGCCGAAACTACTGTCGTCTTTTTTTTCTTTATGCGCCAGAAAGTTATAGCTGCGCAGTGCAATACCCTGAAAAAAGCTGTCTGCAAATCGCAAAGCGCCTGCAAGAACCAGCAATTCCTCATTGCCCCGCAGCTTGGCAAGGGAAACGCCAGCACGGCGGGCGGCATTGCGTTCGGCCCGTTTATCGAGAACCACAAGATCAATTGCTTTGGCCTGAACGCCCATGGGATAGGCTAGGGTAATTACCTCGCCGGATTTGCGTTTGTGAAAATCAGCATCCTGAGTCACACGCAAAACGGCACCTTTGGTCAATTTATTCAGGCGCCGCGTGACCTGATCAAGTCCCCCATCAGGGGCTAAAATAGCTGCTATACGTCCGGTGACTTCGGGTATTAGGTCCAAATTTGTTTCTAGAAATTCAAAATTCTCTGGCATTGGTACTCTGTTCTCCTGCCTTTGGCTTTTCGATGATTTAGCGGCGATCCGACAATAATTTTAATATTCAGTTTGCCACGGAAATTATTTGAGATAAACCATATCCAACTGCAAAACACCACTGGGGATTTTCGTGTCAAGGTTCGACCGCTACTTACTGCGCCAAATGTTGTTTGCCTTTGGATTTTTTTCCCTTGTGCTAATTGCGGTCTATTGGGTCAATCATGCAGTGATTTTATTTGATCAGTTGATTACGAATGGCCACTCTGCACTGGTATTTTTAGAATTTTCGCTGCTTAGCCTGCCAAATGTAATCCGCTTAATGCTGCCTCTATCGGCTTTTGCGGCAACAATATATGTCACCAACCGGCTGAGCACCGAAAGTGAACTGACCGTGATGCAAGCCACTGGGTTTAGTCCGTGGCGATTGGCCCGTCCATTTTTTGTCTTTGGGTGCTTTGTTTTAGTGCTCATTGCCTTGCTTACCCATTACCTTGTACCCTCAAGCCTTGCCCATCTTCGCCAACGCGAACATGAGGTTTCGGCCAGTATATCGGCGCGACTGCTGCGCGAAGGGAGTTTCTTACATCCGCGCTCGGATGTTACTTTCTATATTCGTGAAATCACAGCCGAGGGTGAATTAAAGGATATCTTTCTCTCTGACCGCCAAGCTCCGGATGCTGCCACCACTTATACCGCAGAAAAAGCCTATCTCGTACGCGACGGTGAAAACACAACGATGATTATGGTGAACGGTCTGGCTCAAACTCTTGATTACGAAACCCAGTCACTCTCAACAACAATATTTCAGGATCTGTCCTATGATATAAGCGCTCTGGTCGACCCAAATCAAGTTCTGCAAGCGCGCATGTCAGAGCTTTCAACGGGCGAGCTTATGGCACGTGCAGAAAAGCTAAGATCTAAATCCGGGGGAACAAGGGCGCTTTTGCTTGAAGAAGCCCATGACCGATACAAGCAACCGCTGTTAGGTTTGGCTGCGGCGCTCATTGGATTTGCTGCTCTGATGCTTGGCGGATATAGCCGCTTTGGACCGGGCCGCCAAATCCTATTCGCTATTTTCCTTTTGGTCGTCTTAAAAATGTCTGAAAGTATCGTCGCAAGGCCAGTGCGCGCGGACGCAGGGCTGTGGATATTGAACTATACCCCCGTCCTGATTGGGTTTATCTTTACCCTTGCTTTGCTCTTGGCGGCATCCCTTTCCTTTGGGAGTTTAAATCTTGCGACCCGTAAAAAGGTGACCCAATGATTTTGCATTTCTATTTTGCGCGGCGATTTACAGCATTTTTCATTCGGGTCTTTGTCTTATTTTTTCTATTTTTGTTCTTGATTGATCTGGTCAGTCAATTGCGTAGTTTTTCATCAATTATTTCTTTTCGCGAGGTGTTCATTTTAACCCTTTTGAACACCCCGGAAGTTTTATACCAAATGATGCCATTGATCATGATTATTTCGGCGGCAGCAGTTTATATTTCACTGAGCAGATCTAATGAGTTGGTAATCAGCCGAAATACAGGGCGCTCGGCAATGCAGGCGCTGATTGGCCCGATGGTGGTGACTATCTTCCTTGGGGGAATGCTGGTTACTGTTTTCAATCCCATTGTGTCGGCCACATCGGCTCTCTATCTTGATCTGAAGGACAGTTATTCCAATCAAAGACGCTCTGTCATTTCAATTGGTGCAGAAGGCCTCTGGCTCCGCCAAGGCACTGAAAACGGTCAAACCGTCATTCGGGCAGAGCGCACCAACTTTGATGGCTCTGTTCTTTATGGAGTTAGCATGCTCGAGCATCATCCAGACGGCGGCCCCAAACGCCGTATTGAAGCCAACTCGGCAAGTTTGCAAGGGAGTGAGTGGTGGCTTAACAAAACCAAGGTTTGGCCGCTGATTTCGGGAATAAACGCAGAAGAAAACGCTCAAGAACATGAATGGCTGCGTGTGCCTTCAAACCTCACTACGGATCAGATACAAGACCGCTTTGGAAAACCTTCAACGGTTTCATTCTGGGCCCTGCCTGTTATGATAAATCAGCTTAAGTCTGCTGGTTTTTCGGCACGGCGTCACGAAGTTTGGTATCAAACAGAAATTGCAAGGCCACTCTTCTTGGTGGCTATGGTGCTTATAGGAGCAGCCTTTACCATGGGACACAGCCGACAACGCAGCATGGGTTTGGGTGTGTTAATGGCCATCTTGCTAGGATTTGGGCTGTTTTATGTCCGAAATTTTGCTCAGATCCTGGCTGAAAACGGTCAACTACCGGTTACGCTTGCCGCATGGGCTCCGCCATTGGCGGCTCTCTTTCTCGGGCTTGGTATTCTATTTCAGGCGGAGGAAGGCTAATGATTTATCCGTTCTTTTGCAATTTTCTAAGCATCGCGGTCTTTCCTTTGAGTGCATCGGAAATTAAACACGAGATAAAGCTGCGCAGTTTATTTGTGCATGTTAGGATTAGACTATGATTAAACCCTTATTGATGAGCTGTTCGATAATATTTGCGCTGTTTTTTTCGGCAAGCTTTGCTAATGCAGAAAATCTATTTTCCACTGCCATCAAAGTAAACGACAGATCCATTACCGTTTATGAACTGCGTCAGCGCAGCCTGTTTCTAAAGCTGCTAAATGTACCGGGCGATCCCGAATTGATTGCCAAAGAGCAATTAATCGATGACCGTCTAAAATTGAGCGCTGCCAAAACCATTGGGGTTGAACTGACCGAGGCCGAGATCAAACTCGGCATGGAAGAATTTGCCGCCCGCGGAAAACTCGATCTTCCAAATTTTGTCAAACAGCTCAAGGCTCTGGGCATTAGCGAAACAACGCTGCGCGATTTCGTCAAATCCGGACTGTTATGGCGAGCTGTGGTCCAAACCAAATTTGGGGCTCAAAGCCAAGTCCCTGATGCACAGCTAGAGCGCTCAACGAATATAGAAGGATCGGGTGGCGGCATCCGGGTATTGCTGTCTGAAATTATTTTGCAGGTGTTTCCCGGACAAGAGCAAAAAGCCCAAGACCTTGCTGATGAGCTATCAAAAATCACCTCGACAAAGGCTTTTTCTGATGCGGCGCGGCGCTATTCGGTCGCACCAACCAGCGCCTCGGGTGGTCATATCAAATGGCAAGCTTTGGAAAAACTACCTGCGGTCGTGCAACCGCTCATTTTTGGTCTGGCCCCCGGTGATGTCACTGACCCTCTGCCCATTCCTAACGGGCTAGCCTTATTTCAATTAAGGGCAGTAGAGGAGACCGGCGTTGATCGCGCCAACAAGGCCATCATTGACTATCTGACCTATGGATTTCCTGCAGGCGATTCAGAAATGCAAATGAAGTTGCAGGTGGGCATCAAACATTGCGACGATCTTTATGCTTTGGCCGCTGATCACCCTAACCATGTCTTTAACCGCAACAGCAGTACTTTGGCAAAAATAAAATCTGATATTCGCTCCGTGGTCGCGCGCCTCGATCGACAAGAAAAGGAATTCTTGTCCATCGCAGATCAGACCCTTATGGTCATGGTCTGCGGCCGCAACACGCTGGCACAAAACTCGGCAACAGATCTTGAAAAAATCCGCTTTGGATTGCGCAACAAGCGTTTGGCTGGATATGCAGAGGGCTACCTTGAAAATCTACGTCAGGACGCGCGGATTATTGAAAAATGACCCTTGCTCCGGTTGTTATGACCTGCGGCGAACCGGCAGGAATAGGCCCAGAACTAGCCCAAAAGGCGTGGCAACTTTTACGAAACGAAATGGTGTTTTGTTGGATAGGCGACCCAAGCATCCTTCCACATCCCGAGCTGGCACTTGAAATAGATCATCCCTCTCTTGCGGCACAAGCAATGGCAAATGGACTGCCTGTGTTGCCGCATCCCTTTCCATCCGAGGTGCAGGTAGGGCATCCAAACCCGGCCAATGCCGCCCCGGTTGTTGATATCATCGCGCGGGCGGTTGAGTATGTTCAAAACAAAGAAGCTTCTGCGATTTGCACCGCTCCTATTCACAAGAAGGCCTTGCAGGACGGCGCTGGTTTTGGGTTTCCGGGACATACAGAATATCTTGCCCATCTTAGCACTGTCGATCATGTGGTGATGATGCTGGCAAGTCCCAGCCTGCGGGTAGTGCCTGCGACGATCCATATCCCTTTAGAGCAAGTGGCAGATACGCTTACCCAGCCGCTTTTAGAGCGCACCATCTCAATCACTCGCGCGGCGTTAATTGACAAGTTTAACATTGCTGAACCACGCCTTGCGATCACCGGGCTTAACCCGCATGCCGGCGAAGGCGGGAAAATGGGCTCTCAGGAAGCTGATGTGATTATCCCCGCAATTGAAAGCTTGAAAACCAAAGGCTGGCATCTTTCGGGGCCGCATTCTGCCGACACATTGTTTCATAAGCGTGCACGCGCGTCTTATGATGCCGTGATTGCAATGTACCATGATCAGGCCTTGATCCCGATTAAAACCTTAGATTTTGATCGCGGCGTGAATGTCACACTTGGCTTGCCTTTCGTGCGCACTTCACCCGATCACGGAACCGCTCTGGATATCGCAGGGCACGGTATTGCCAATGAAACTTCGACGGTAGAAGCCTTGCGGTTGGCAGCTAAACTGGGCGCATCGTCTTGAGCCAGATCGACGCCCTGCCCCCTCTGCGTGACGTGATTGCCACCCATGAGCTTAAAGCCCGAAAATCACTTGGGCAAAATTTCCTTTTGGATTTGAACCTGACAGCAAAAATTGCCCGCCAAGTGGGTGATCTGGCAAACTGCGATGTTCTTGAAATTGGCCCTGGCCCCGGCGGCCTAACCCGAGGGCTTTTGGCAGAAGGCGCACGCAGGGTCGTGGCTGTCGAAAAAGACCGACGTTGCATTCCTGCTTTGGAGGATATCGTAGCACACCATCCGGAGCGTTTGCAGGTGCTGGAAGGGGATGCCCTAGATATTGACCCAACCCTGCATTTGACTGCTCCAATCCGTATCGCGGCCAACCTGCCCTATAACATCGGAACCGAGCTTTTGGTGCGCTGGCTTACGCCGCCGCGCTGGCCGCCCTTTTGGCAGAGCCTGACGCTGATGTTTCAACGCGAAGTGGCCGAAAGGATTACGGCTCAGCCCGGATCAAAAGCCTATGGCAGGCTGGCTATTTTGGCCCAATGGCGCTGCACTGCGAATATCGTGCTATCGCTGCCGCCAGAGGCTTTTACGCCGCCGCCGAAAGTGTCCAGCGCGGTTGTTCACTTGGTGGCTCTGAAAGAGCCCAAGTTCCCAGCAGACGCAAAGACGCTTGAACGGGTTGTTGCAACGGCCTTTAATCAGCGGCGAAAAATGCTGCGGTCAGCGCTTAAGCCGCTTGGCGGCGATATTGAAGATAGATTGCGCGCGGCGGGCATTGCCCCCACCGACCGCGCCGAAAACATCCCCCTAGAAGGTTTTTGCGCGCTTGCGCGCGAACTGGTCCACTAATATTGGAAACGCGCTAGGCGATCTGTAAAGAAAACCTTACTCAGCCGCTTCGGGGCTTTCGCTTTCACCCACCGCCGGTGCTTCACTATCAGCAACAATTGGATTGTCTGCGGTTGGTTCGGGCTTTTTGCGGCGTGGTTCACGCGGTTTGCGCGGCGCCTTAGAGCGTTCTTCTTGCGAAGATACCTCTGATACCGAAGGCTGGGATTCAGGTGTGTCAACCAACCCCATCGATTGATCTACGCCTGGCATTGAGACAATATCAGGCTGCTCGCTTTGCGATGGATCATCCATAAACACATCCTGGCCCACAGGTTCAACTGCCGGAGAATTTGATCGTTCATTGCGTTCGCGATCGCGCTCGGCTTGTCGCTCGCGGTTGTCGCGCTCTTGCTGTTCACGCCGTGCCTCTTGTTCGCGCTGCGCTTCGCCAAGCAAGCGCAGATAATGTTCTGCGTGCTGTTGAAAATTCTCTGTTGCAACGCGGTCGTTGCTGAGCTGCGCATCCCGTGCAAGTTGGTTGTATTTTTCAATAATTTGCTGCGGGGTTCCGCGCACTTTACCTTCCGGTCCAGAGCTATCAAAAACTCTATTAACGACATTTCCGACCGAACGGTTGCGGTTCTGCTTAGACCGCGAACGGGATTTTGATGATCTCATTATAAGCCTTCTAGCCTTGTGCTATATTACGCTCACGTCGCTTTTTTGTGGTTGATAAAACCGGTCTAAAAACGATTAGGATTATACGTCGCGAGGATAACTTTACACGCTCCCATCTTGCGACTGCAATTAGCTAAACTGATCGGGTGGTGTGTTTCAAGAGGGATTCAACATTTTCCCCAAAAAAATATCCATTTAGATGCAAAATTGCAAAACTGTTACATTTATTCTGGCATTCTTGCGGTAATCACACGATCTCGTTCATTTAAATCCTGCAGGCTCGCTATTTCTTGATAGCCACTTTGTGTAAATATTGTTTTAACATCTGCTGCCTGCGAAGCACCGATTTCAACAATCAATCGACCGCCCGGCAAAAGATGGTCTTTGGCATTTTGGGCAATCGTGCGATAGGCTGCCAACCCGTCTTTTCCGGGGCTAAGGGCTATTTTGGGATCATACCGTATCACGTCTGCGCTTAACCCCGGCAATTCGTCCTGTGCAATATAGGGCGGGTTTGAAACAATCAGATCAAACTGTCCTGAAATTGCCTCCAACCAATCCGAGCAGCAAAATTCAAGCCGTCCGCTGACGCCATGCACATCAGCATTTTTCGCGGCAATTGCTAATGCTGCATTTGAAATATCGCTGGCAACTGCTTGGGAATCTGGCCATTCCGCAAGCAAGGTAACAGCCAGTACGCCGCTGCCTGTGCCCAGATCAAGCAGCCGCTTTGCCGGCATTTTTAACGCCTCAAGCACGATGGTTTCGGTATCGCCGCGCGGGTCCAGAACGTCGGCTGAAATTTCAAACTGACGTCCCCAAAACTCACGGTGGCCCAAGATCCTTGCCACCGGTTTGCGGGCAAGCCTTTGGGATATATAAAAGTCAAACTGGGCCGCTTGTTCAGGACTGGCTGCACTGTCGGAAACAAGGGTTAACCGTTCGGCAGGCACGGCCAAAACAGCCGCTGCCAATTTGCGCACGTCGCGCCCGGGGTTTTCAATATTTGCAGCCCTTAACTGTGCTTGGGCTTGGATCATCAACTCGCGCAAAATCATTAATTTAAATCCGCCAGCATGCTGGCCTGAGCGTCTGCAGCTAGCGCATCGATCATTTCATCCAGATCGCCCTGCATCACCTGATCCAATTTATATAGCGTCAAATTGATCCGATGATCCGACATCCGGCCTTGTGGAAAATTATAGGTTCTGATCCGCTCTGAGCGATCGCCAGAGCCAACTTGTGATTTTCTGTCTGCCGAGCGTTCATCATCAACCCGCTGGCGCTCAAGATCATAGAGCCGTGTTTTGAGAACCTGCATCGCAATTTCGCGGTTGCGGTGCTGAGACTTTTCTGAACTTGTCACCACGATGCCGCTGGGAAGATGGGTAATTCTCACCGCTGAATCTGTGGTATTTACATGCTGGCCGCCCGCGCCTGAGCTGCGCATCGTATCAATGCGCAAATCATTGGCATTTATCTGGATGTCGACATCCTCTGCTTCGGGCAACACAGCCACCGTTGCCGCCGAGGTATGCACACGCCCGCCGCTTTCAGTTTCGGGCACGCGCTGCACGCGGTGCACACCACTTTCATACTTCAAACGCGCAAAGACACCTTCGCCGCGCACATGGGCAACCACTTCCTTGATCCCGCCAAGCTCGGTTTGCTGTTCTTCGATCAGTTCAAACTTCCAGCCGCGCGCTTCGGAATACCGTTGATACATACGCAATAGATCACCGGCAAATAAAGCCGCTTCTTCACCGCCCGTTCCGGGGCGGATTTCAACAATTGCCGGCCGTGCATCAGCAGCATCTTTGGGCAAAAGCGCAAGTTGTAGCGCCGCTTCGACCTCTGGCAATTGGGCTTTAAGCTCTGGCAGCTCTTCCTCAGCCAGCGCGCGCATATCAGGATCAGTGAGCATTTCGGTTGCATCTTCAATTTGCGAAAGCAATGCCTGATATTGCTCAATCTGGGATATCACCGGCTTTATTTCGGAATATTCCCGCGCCAGTTGGGCAATTTCCTCACCCGAGACGCCATCGTTCATCTTGGCTTCCAAAAACTGGAAACGCTGCTGAATTTGTGCAAGCTTATCTAAGGGTAACATAGCGCTGATCTGATCTATTAAAGCAAAGACGTCAAGGGGTATCCTCAAGCCCTGCCTTGCTTAGCCAGTCAACAATACGTGCCTTATTTACCCCAAAATCAACCCGCCCAAAGCGCACGCGCGCATAAATATGCAAGCCCGCATCAGACAGCCAAAGGGTGGTAAAGTCCGGAAATCCAAAAACCTTTGTGCGGGTCACATAGGTCAGCATTCCTTCTTCGACATCGCCGGCAATATGTTTTGTTCGCGGCGCCTGCTCGACCACTGAAACAAGCTGCTCTAACTCTGCCTTGCCCCCCGCGGGCAAAAAGCGGATCACACCACCTAAAAAGGCTTTGTCGCGTTCGGCCCGTGTTGTCACATGCCAGCTGTCTTTATAAATAGGCGCAAACCGTATCCATAGAAGCCCTAAAACCACGATGACGGCGCAGGCGCCCAACACCAATTTCAAAAAGACCATAGGATTACCCGTTCTTTTTATGCTTATGCGCCCAAAGGCAAATTAATTCGACTGCCACATGAGCGCCGGCAACAGCCGTGGCCCCACTGCTGTCGTATTGCGGCGACACTTCAACCACATCCCCCCCGAGGATATTTATGCCTGCCAAATCACGCAGGATAATCGCCGCCTGCCCCGAGGACAGACCGCCCCAGACCGGCGTGCCAGTTCCCGGCGCAAAGCCAGGATCAAGACAATCAATGTCAAAACTGAGATAAGTTGGCGCATCGCCAAGCAGTGACTTTATCTTTTTAGCCACAGCAACGGGGCCTGTTTCATGGACCTCACGCGCATCAATTATATTCACACCAAGCAGATCTTCGTTGGTGGTTCGGATGCCCACCTGAACCGAGCGTGACGGGTCAATCAGACCTGTTTTGACCGCTTTGTAAAACATGGTTCCGTGATCAACGCGGCTCATATCATCATCCGGCCATGTGTCCGAATGCGCATCAAATTGCAACAGGGACAGGGGCCCATATTTTTCGGCATAGGCCTGTAGGATTGGAAAAGACACGTAATGATCGCCGCCCAGCGCAATGCTGGCCACATCTGCGTCTAAAATTGTCTGGATGTGTGATTTAAGCGCCGCTGGAAAGGCCGATATCTGAGCATAGTCAAAGGCCAGGTCGCCATAATCGATAATATTACATTCAGAAAACGGGTCAAACTCCCAACCATAGGGCGGATCAAAGGCCTGTAATGTGCTGGCCTCGCGGATTGCGCGCGGCCCAAAGCGCGCACCTGGCCGGTTGGTCACAGCTTGATCAAATGGAATGCCCGTGACCGCCAGATCTACACCTTGAAGGTCTTTGGTGTATTTTCGGCGCATAAAAGACGTGGCACCACCAAAGGCATTTTCAAAGCTCAAACCACGCAAGTCTTGGCGCGTAAAGGCATGGTCAATTTGTTTTTTTGCGTCTTCTAAAGGCATTTGTTATCTTTCTATTTTTTCGTGACAAAACCTAGCTTACAGGTTGGGCTTTTTCAACCAAACGCGCGAAAAATGACGCCCCATAGGGCGCTGCGTCATCGTTAAAATCATAATTGGGATTATGCAATCCTGCGGCCTCGCCGATGCCTAAAAACAAATAGGCCCCCGGGCGGGCTTCAAGCATATAGGAAAAATCCTCAGCGCCCATTTCCTGACCTCTGTCCGGATCAACCATATCCTCGCCAGATATCTCTTTGGCAATGTCTACCGCAAACGCAGCTTGCTCAGGATGATTGATTGTCGGAGGATAGCCAACTTCATACTCGAACTCTGCCTCAACTCCGTACGTTGCAGCCTGACCTGCGACAATCTCTTGCATTCTTTGCCGCACCATCGCTTGGACAGATTTGTCAAAAATGCGCACTGTTCCGTTCACATACGCCGTGTCGGGAATAATATTGTCGATCGTGCCTGCGTGGATTTGGGTCACGGATATGACCAGCTGATCCATCGGGTCCGAGCTGCGTGTAACAATGGTTTGAAAAGCTTGCGCGATCGCAACCGCAGCAATGATTGGATCACGGGTTTCATGCGGATAGGCCGCATGGCCACCCTGCCCTTTGATGTTGACATGAAAAACATCTGCGCCGGCCATAAGCGCCCCGGACGTGGTGTAAAACTCGCCCAATTCAGCCGTTGGCGTATTGTGAATGCCGTAGACCTGAGAGATATCAAAACGGTCCATGATCCCTTCGTTGACCATAATCTCGCCGCCGCCGCCGCCTTCTTCGGCCGGTTGAAAAATCAAGGCTACCCTGCCAGAAAAATTTCGTGTTTGAGCAAGGTATTTTGCTGCCCCAAGCAACATCGTGGTATGCCCGTCATGACCGCAGGCATGCATATGGCCGGGGGTTTTTGACGCCCAGTCCACGCCGCTGGTTTCGGTCATGGGCAGCGCGTCCATATCGGCCCTAAGACCGATTGTCGGCCCCGCACCTTGACCCTCTATAATGGCCACAACTCCGGACTGGGCAATACCGGTGTGAATGTCGGTGATGCCAAATTCATGCAGGCGTTCAACCACATATTCTGCGGTTTTATGACAGTCTAATCCTAACTCGGGATGCTGATGCAGATGGCGGCGCCAGCCACGCATTTCATCAGCAAATCCGGCAATACTATTTATCAC
The DNA here is from genome assembly GCA_902512685.1 of Paracoccaceae bacterium. Lineage (GTDB taxonomy): Bacteria > Pseudomonadota > Alphaproteobacteria > Rhodobacterales > Rhodobacteraceae > CABZJG01. The sequence goes on from CABXKH010000035.1 coordinate 16,514, forward strand.
GGGCATGTTCTGGACTCTCTTCTATGGATTGCTAATCTGCATGTGACCTTAACTATGCGAGTCATGCAATGCCATATGATAAAAAACTGGTCAACGATCCCAGAGGCGGCATGCCCCGTTTGATCGAGGTTATGCGCGCTCTGCGTGATCCGTTCACCGGATGTCCATGGGATATTGAACAGGATTTTGCATCAATTGCCCCCTATACCATTGAAGAAGCCTATGAGGTGGCCGATGCCATTGAGCGGCAAGACTGGCAAGACCTAAGGGCTGAATTGGGCGACTTGCTGTTGCAAACCGTTTATCACACGCAAATGGCAAGCGAAGCAAATCTATTTGATTTCAATGATGTAGCCGATGCCATTAGTGACAAAATGGTCGCGCGGCATCCCCATGTTTTTGGCGATGAAAGCCGCGAAAAATCTGCCGAACAGCAAACCGCCGACTGGGAATCCATCAAAGCGGCCGAGCGCGCTTCCAAAGCAAAACAAGGCACGCTTGAGGATGTGGCTCTGGCGCTTCCCGCTTTGATGCGGGCAATTAAATTGCAAAAGCGCGCTGCGCGGGTTGGCTTTGACTGGCCCGAAATTGATCAGGTGCTGGATAAGATGCTGGAAGAAGCGCATGAATTGAATGATGCGAAAAACAACCTCTCGCAGGATGAGATCGAGGAAGAGTTTGGCGATCTTTTATTTGTCATGGTTAACTTTGGCCGGCATCTAAAAATCGACGCCGAAGAAGCGCTTCGATCCGCCAACGCCAAGTTTATCCGCCGGTTCAAACATATTGAAAATGCCCTCGCCGCGCTGGGCAAAAACCCCCAGCAGTCCACATTAGAGGAAATGGATGCCCTGTGGGATGACGCCAAACGCATTGACAAAGTCAACCAAGCACACCGCACTTAGTCGTAAGCACGTAGCAGTTTGTTTAAAAACACCACCGGGATCAGCCCCACAACAACGATCATCAGCGCTGGCAATGATGCCTGATCCATCAGTTCGTCATGGGCAAACTGATAGGAATAAGTTGCGAGGGTTTCAAAATCAAACGGCCGAAGCAGCAATGTCATCGGCAGTTCTTTCATGATGTCCACAAAGACCAAAACGCCCCCCGCAATGATTGAATTTCGGATCAATGGAATGGTGATCCGGCGCATCGTAGAGTGGGATGTCATTCCCAGCGAGCGGCTGCATGAAATCAAATTAGGTGGAATTTTGGTCAACCCCGAAGCAACCGCCCCATAACCGACCGCCTGAAAGCGCACCAGATAGGCAAAGAGCAACGCCAAGATAGTCCCGCTGAGGTGCAAATTGCCAAACCCCCAACTCACAGCATTTATTCCGCGGTCAACAAACCCTAAAAACACCAGCACCCCAATTGCCAACATCGTGCCAGGAAAGGCATATCCTGTTGCAGAGAGGTTACCGACAACCTGAATGATCCTGCCGCCATTGAATTTTGCAGCACTGGCCACAAGAATGGCGCTGCCCATTATTAGCCCCGCTCCTAAAGTGGAAATGAAAAGACTATTTTTCAACACATCAGCCACGGCTAAGAATGCGGCCATATCAGCTGATTTCACGACGTTCCAAAGCAAAATAGCTGCTGGTGTAACAAACCCGAAAATCACCGGGGTCAAACAGACAACATACAGCAATACCGCTTTAAAACCGGTTACGATTTTGGGTTTGGCAACGGTTTGCTTTCTGCTTGTATCATTAAAACGCTTGCGTGATCTCGAATACATTTCTGTTAATAAAAGCAATATGATAAAGATAAACGTGAATGTAGAAATTTGCGCCGCCGCAGTGATATTATTCATCCCGATCCAGACGTTAAATATGCCTAACGTCAGTGTTTCCAGGGAAAAGAATTCAACCGTCCCAAAATCCGAGACAACTTCCATACAAACCAGCGCAAGGCCGGCTACAATGGCAGGGCGCGCCAAAGGCAGGCAAATATTCCAAAAAACATTACGGTTTGAAATCGCCGCAACTTCGTAAAAACTGGCTGGGATTTGGCGAAACGCTGTGCGCGATAAAAGATAGACATAGGGATAAAGCACCGAAGAAAGAACAAAAATCGCCCCGCCCAGCGATCGAATTTCAGGAAAGTAATAATCGCGAGCGGTTTTCCATCCCATCATATCACGCAGCGCGCCCTGAACCGGTCCGGCGTATTCAAAAAAGTCGGTGTAAGCATAGGCCACCAAATAGGCCGGACAGGCAATTGGCAGCAAAATCACCATATCCAAAAGCTTGGAAAACCTAAATTGATAGGCCGCCACGATCCATGCTGTTGTCACACCGAACAGCAACGTCAAACAGGACACCCCGAGCATCAGCGCCACTGTGGTTGAAACATAGCGGGCCAAAACCGATTCAAGCAGATGGGTCCACAGCCCCTCGCTGTCCCCAAAACTAAGATAGATTAGGGACAGGATCGGGCAAAAAATCGCCACTGCAAGAATAAAAACGCTTGCGCTCCATATATCGAAAGATCGGCGAAGCGCGAGCAACACCTACCAACCGACGCGATCAATAATTTTCTGCGCTTCCCGCGACAGTTGGGCAATTTTCAAAATGGGCAATTTATCCTCTTTGAATGCCCCCCAGCTTTGCAGCTCGTCAGAGGCAGGTACGTTAGGATTCACTGGATACTCAAAGTTGATCGCCCCGTAAAGCTGCTGCGCAACCGGTTCGGTCAGAAATTCGAGTAGAGCTTGAGCCGCCTCTTTATTTTTTGAGTGTTTTGCAATCCCGCCGCCAGAGATATTCACATGCGCGCCGCGCTCATCCGCGCCTTGGTTTGGAAACACAAGATGAAGCGCCTGAGCCCATTGGCGCTGGTTTTCATCTTCGGAATATTTCAACTTTCCGAAATAGTAATTGTTGATAATGGCCACATCGCATTGGCCCTCATAAACAGCCTTGACCTGCGCACGATCATTGCCTTGTGGGCGGCGTGCTAAATTGGCGACAAGTCCTTCGGCCCACTGCTCTGCAGCCTCAGCGCCATGCGATGCGATCATAGACGCCATCAACGCCCGGTTATAAACATGGCTTCCGGGGCGCACGCAAATCCGCCCTTCCCATTTGGGATCAGCCAAATCCTCGATGTTTTTAATGTCCCCAACGGCCACACGACCTTTCGACGTCACAACGATGCGCGCTCTTTTTGAAAGCCCAAACCATGTATTATCAGTGCTGCGAAGATGGGCTGGTATATTGGATTGCAAAATATCAGATTGGACTTGGCTCAGCAGACCTAGATCCTGATAGATATAAAGCCGGCCAATATCCACCGTTAGGATGACATCTGCAGGGCTGTTTTCACCTTCGGCCTTAAGCCGTTGTGCCAAGCCTTTGGTCGAATAAAGCACATTGGTCTTAATACCCGTTTTTTCCGTAAACGCTTTGAGGAATGGATCAATCAAAAAGGGTTGCCGATGCGAATAAATATTCAATTCAGTTGCAGCAGCCACATTGGAAAACAGCATAGCGCAGGCGCAAAAGATGAAGATTAGATTGTTTTTTCGGAGTGATGTCATGATGATGATTTAATCCTATTTTTTAGCCCCGGCTTAGCACGCCAGCGCAACCTATGAGCAACCCGCCAAATGGCAGCTTTTAACTCTTTTGTTTTTTTCGTCAAATAATTGGCCATCTCGACCAACGGCAAAACATAAAGCGCATAGAGCCCATGTGCTGCCTCACTGGTATCATCTTCAACCCCAAGCGCCAAACCTTCGGTTTCAATAGAATGATGAAGCGATCCAAAAAGCCAATCCCACAAGGCCAGCGTGGCACCGAAATTCTTATCGTAATGCTCTGTGGCAATGGAATGGTGCAGCTGGTGCTGGGCAGGCGAGATCAGGATATATTCAAGCCAGCGCCAGTATTGAATACCAATATGCGAATGGCGCAAGTTTGACCCGGCAACATTAAAGACAAAAACCAACACATTGGCGCCCAAGACCGTGAACAAATCCACCTGATTACCAAACAGATAAAAGAACACCGCTATTGATATCCCCTGCGTGAAGGCACTGCGCAGTGAAAATAAAATTCCTTCCAGCGGATGCGTGCGGTAGATGGTGATCGGCGTTAAATGTGATGCAGAATGGTGCACTTTATGCAGTGACCACAGCAGAGGCCATTTGTGCATCCACCTGTGCACGATGTATTTGGTAAAATCATCCAGCACAAAGACACAAAAAGTAAATGAGGCCACCACAACCGCCTTTGACGGCGCAAGCGCAAACGACCATGTGCCCCAGTCAACTTTCAACAGAAGATTAAAAATAAACGTTGCTACGACCAACTGGGTGAGCAGCAAAGGCGAGATAAATAATGTAAAGGCGCGGTTGATCAAAAACACCTTGAAGTCCGCGCGCGACGAGGTTGAGAAAAAAACTTTGCGATCAAATATTTTTCTCAAAGCAAGGCGTATTGTTAATTTTTTAGAAATCAGCAGCCAAAAAAAGGCAATGCCCAAAGCAGCGATCAGATATCCTATGAACAGCCGTTTTTTTGGGTCAAATAAATGCTCGAATAAGCTTATGCCAAAGTCGAAAACCTGCACAGCCATGGTACCTTATTTTGACGGATAACTCCGGCAGAGACTATCCCTGCCGGAGCCAATTTTCCAGAGCCGAATTAGTCGTTCTCGGCGCTATCGGCTGAGCCAAGCTTATCGGCCAGATCAGCCATATTTGCTGTTTGGTCGTTCACTTTTGCAGCCAAGCCAAATTGGTCAGCTAACATGCTTTGAAGTTTGAGCATATGCAACTTGTACTCACCCCAAGACTGCGCTTCGTCTTTTATGAAGTTGCCTTGCGAATCCACGCCAGTGACTTGTGAGGCATTCATCAAAACCGGACCATAACCGATAAGGCGGTTCATTTTAACAGCTGTTTCGCCAAGGTTTTTCTTGCCAACCTGAAGCGCCATTGAGAAGCCTTTCAACTCGCCCCAATGCTTACCATAAGTAGCAAAGGCTTTCGTCGTATCGCCATTTTCAGCCATCAAGCCCTCTAGCTTGGTTATGTCTTTGTATACAGAGCCTGCATATTTAAAGACGGCCTCGGCAATCACTTTTTCCCAATTGCTACCGATCACATCTGCATAGGCAACCAGTTGCGCCCGCTGAGCATCTGTCAGGTTTTCGCCATTGGCAGAGGTAATCAATGCGCGGCCGTCAATAAACGCCTGCGTGACAGTGCTCATGTAATTGGTGTTGCCACCTTTATCAAAGCTCGATGCATAATAGGCATGTGCAAAGGTCATCTCAGATTTTAGATCAATAAGACCATCGCCATTGGCATCTGCCGCAGACAGATTTTTCATTTTGGCGACTTCATAGTTTTCGCTGGCACTTAAATTAAGGCTATGCGCTGCTGCGCCCCAATATCCAAAGGCTTCGTCCCAAACATGCTCTTTACCAGTGTAATGCGCCCCATCTTTATAAGGCTTGCTGTTTGGCTTGTTGTCGGCCGCCAGCTTTTCATCAAGATAGTTATCAACCGCTTGATTATAAAATACTGCGCCCATTGCGAACTTTGAAATCAGCTGAGGAAAGTTATACCCGGTGCTTGGATCAAAACCGCCATTTGTTTTAGCTGCATGTGCGATCATAGAGGCAAGAACTTCGCCGCCGGTCATTTGACCTGGCCATGCTGTTACCGCCCCTTTGTAGGACTTGCCTGACAGGTTTTTGCCGGATGAAATTTCATTAACAGTTTCTTGCTTGATGTTGAAATCACCCTTGTCAACAGGCGCAATGATCGCTTTGTTTTTGTCAGAGCCACCAAAATAGGACATCATTTCGGCTTGCAGCGCGGCTGCATTGCCACCGCCATCGCCTTTGCCGGCCAGCTTTTTTAGGCTGTCATGCAAAACATGACGGGCGATTTGACCTGTATAGGAAACTGAATTTGTTTTGCTTCCGCTATAGCCTTTCACAGTGACGGGAAAGGGGCCGTATGTGTTTTCACTAAATGCCGCTGTAGCCAAGGCGCTGGACGACAAAATACCAGTCGCCAATGCAATAACGCGGACTTTTGATTTGGATATTTTCATAGGGATATTTCTCCGTGTTTTTGAGTCGGTTTGCGTAGTTGGGTCGGTTTCTGAGTTATATTGTAGGATTTGTCAATTCCGATTATTTTAATCGAGTTAATTTAATGCTCGTCGGGATAATTCTTTTGTGGCTCTGTCCCTTTTTGGCAGGTCTATCCATCCAAAAGAAAGCCTTGGCTTTTGGCAGATGCCCTTAAATCAAAGGGTTGATCCAGCATGCATCCCATGCAAAACATGAAACTTTCCAATAAGGTCGTAAATAATGCCCGCAAAAAAAATCATCATCGATACAGACCCCGGACAAGATGACGCCGTGGCAATTTTACTGGCTTTGGCCTCCCCCGATGAAATAGACGTGCTTGGCATTACAGCGGTTGCCGGTAATGTGCCGCTTGACCTCACCCAAAAAAACGCCCGTATCATATGTGAACTGGCCGGGCGAACAGATGTTCCGGTATTTTCCGGATGTGACTGCCCTATCGGACGCACCTTGGTCACAGCCGAGCATGTGCATGGTAAAACTGGTCTTGACGGGCCGGTGCTGCCCGACCCTCAAATGCCTTTACAAGACCTACATGCGGTTGACTTTATTATTCAAACACTGCGCGAGCACCCTAGCGGCACGATCACGCTCTGCCCGCTCGGACCGCTGACCAATATAGCAACAGCGCTGACAAAAGCCCCCGATATCGCCAAAAAAATAGCCGCCATTGTTTTGATGGGCGGCGCATATTTTGAGGTTGGTAACATCACACCAACAGCCGAGTTCAATATCTATGTCGATCCGGAAGCGGCTGATATCGTATTTAGATCCGGAATTGATATCACCGTTATGCCGCTTGATGTGACGCATAAGGCGCTGGTTACGAAATCCCGAAATGACGCTTTTCGCGCCCTGGGCACTCAGGTTGGAAACGCCGTTGCAGAGATGACTGATTTTTTTGAACGCTTTGACAAAGAAAAATACGGCAGCGCTGGGGCGCCACTGCATGATCCTTGCGTGACCGCCTATCTGATCCAGCCCGAGCTGTTTTCCGGCCGCTATATCAATGTCGAAATTGAAACCCGCTCTGAGCTGACCCGCGGTATGAGTGTTGCTGACTGGTGGCGGGTCACGGACCGCCCGGCCAACGCCACCTATATCGGCGATCTTGATGCCAATGGTTTTTTTAACCTGCTTACTGACCGCCTATCGCGGTTCTAAACATTGCGGCGGCTGAAAAACAAAGCATGCTTTTTGGAAAGTTGAAACACCTCGCCTATATAGCCAAGGGCAGCTGCATGAGAATGTTATGACCCAAGACCCGCTCGTGATCCCGTTTGACAATAGCTACAATCAGCTGCCTGCGCGGTTTTACACCCGACTCGATCCTGAGCCGGTGCCTGCCCCTTCGCTGATTGCCTTCAACCGACAACTGGCCAGAGATATGGGCATAACCGGCGGCAGTGATGCCGAATTGGAAGCGGTTTTTTCAGGCAACACCATGCCAAAAGCGGCATTGCCCATTGCCCAGGTCTATTCCGGCCATCAGTTTGGCCAGTACAATCCCTATCTGGGTGATGGGCGAGCGCTGCTGTTGGGCGAAACCCTTGGCCAAGATCAAAAACGCCGCGATATTCAGCTCAAAGGTTCGGGGCGCACCCCCTATTCGCGCGGCGGCGATGGCCGCGCTTGGCTTGGGCCCGTGCTGCGCGAATATCTGGTCTCCGAGGCCATGCACCATATGGGCATTGCAACCACACGGGCTCTGGCCGCGGTTGCAACCGGCGCGCCTGTTCTGCGCGAAACCGCCCTGCCCGGCGCAGTTTTAACCCGTGTGGCCGACAGCCATATCCGCGTGGGCACCTTTCAGTTTTTTGCAGCGCAGCGCGATATTGACGGCCTCAAGACGCTGCTGGAGTATACAATTGCCCGCCATTACCCCCAAGCAGATGGTGCTTTGGGTTTGCTGAAAGCGGTCATTGAAGCCCAGGCAAAGCTAATTGCTCAATGGATGGGCGTTGGTTTTATCCATGGGGTGATGAACACAGATAACTGCCAGATTGCCGGCCAAACCATTGATTATGGCCCCTGCGCTTTTCTCGATCGCTATCATCCGATGCGGGTTTATTCCTCAATCGATTACGCCGGCCGTTATGCTTACGGAAACCAGCCCAATATTATCGTTTGGAATATGGCGCAACTGGCCACCGCTCTGATGCCATTGATGCCGGATACCGATGCAGGAATTTCTACATTCACCGCCGCCGTGCACGCCATGCCAAAACAGATCGATCGGTACCAGCGGGCGGTGTTTGCCGCCAAAATTGGAATTTCCGCCCCCAAGGCAGGTGACAATGCGCTAATTGGGGACCTGCTTGCGCTGATGGCGGATGGTCAGGCCGATTTCACCAACAGCTTTCGCGCGCTTGGCACCGTTGTGGCCCGTGATCAGTTTCTTGAACCGGACAAATTCGACCACTGGCAAGAACGCTGGCAACACCGGCTTGACCAAGAGCCAGATGCCGAGAGCGTGATGGCAAGATCCAATCCTTCGATCATTCCGCGCAACCACCGCATCGAGGAAATGATCTCGGCTGCCACCAACGGCGATTATGCTCCGTTTCACCGCCTTTTGTCGGCCATCAAAGCGCCCTATAGCGATGCACCTGAATTTGCAGATCTACGCCGCCCGCCAAGCGCCGAGGAAGAGATTGAGGCGACTTTTTGCGGCACCTGATCAGCTTGGCCAAAGCACCTCTTCGCGCCCTTCTTTGAGATGAAATATACAGCCCTGCCCGCCCGGAAGCCCGGCCAACTGGCTACGCTCAAGCCCCAGCCAGAGCCCGCGCAGCACACGGCCGACAATCCCATGCGCCACAATCACCGTTGGCCGCTGCGCAGCCTCTAAAACCTGCCGTATACGGGCGCTGAACGCGTCATAGCTTTCACCCCCGGGGCTACCTCAAACCGCTCGCTTTGGCTGCCAGTGGCAAGCCGTGGCTCCAGCTTTTCTATTTCGGCGCGCCGCAGACCTTGCCTGCCGCCAACATTGATCTCAGCCAGTTCGGGCACAATTTCGGGCATCGCCGGCACATTGCGTAGCGCAATCTCCGCCGTCTTGCGCGTGCGGCCCAAAGGGCTGACCCACACATCCACTGCGCGCCAATCTGCAATCAACGCGCGCAACAGCCGCCCCTGATCTTCTGCCTGAACCCTCCCAAGCGCGGTCAAGGGGCTGTCCTTTTGGCCCTGAAACCGACCTTGCAAATTCCATTCTGTCTGCCCATGGCGCAGAAAATAAACTTCGGGAAAATCTGTCACCCCTATACCTTTTTCTTTGTTAAAATACTCAAATAATCCCGGGCTCAAGGCTCAATAGACCGCCATGTCGTTCAAAATCACTTTCGGTTAATCAACATAAGCCCGGCAGCCACAAGGATTAAACCACCAATAATACTGCTGCTGATCTGCTCGTTTAAGATAAGCCATCCCAAAGCAACACTAAAGACCGGCGACAAAAAACTAAACGAGGCAACGCCCGAGGCTTTGTAAACGCTGACCAGCCAAAACCAGAACAAAAATCCAAAACAAGCCACCACAACCGATTGAAATGCCAATCCGGCCCAATGGATCGGCATCGGATCACGCATTAGATCACCGAAAAACAGCGAGGCTACAAAAAGCAGCGGCAAAGACACCAAAAGCTGCACAAATAACTGCGTCTCTGGCCGCTCGCGCGC
>CABXKH010000036.1 GCA_902512685.1 Paracoccaceae bacterium
AGACTCTGGTATCCCCAACATACCGCCTGCGACAGCTGCGGGATCTTCTAGAACCTTCAGGAAGGCCACCAAATCATCCAACTGACGCGTTTCCAAAGTCCGGTTGATTGGCGCCAGCCCATCCTGCGAAACCTGCAATATGGCCGGAAAGTCGGCCGCCTCGGCACTTGGGGAAAGGTCTGGATTCGTCACTGCAAGTTCCGGCAAGGTCGCGTGTTCCAGGGAGTATGCGCTCAATTCTGCGCCACGGCGCGCGTGGTGTTCGAGATAGGTTCTAAGGTCCGAATATGCCCCGGCATGTCCGTAGGGCGCGGTGAGCGTAACATTTCGCAAAGACGGCGTTCGGAATGCAAATGCATCGGCGGGGTCGTTAGTCACCCGCATGCGTCCGGTGTCCCGTTGGTGGCGCTCAAAACGCTCGGCCTTGCCGGGACCGATTTGTGGATCGCCCATGGCGTGAAACTGCATATCCGTAAACAGTGGCCCGGAATGACAGGACGAACACCCGGCAGCGCCGTAGAACAATTCCAACCCCGCCATTGCCTCCAGGCTCAGGTCTCCGTCACCGCGCAGGTGCCGATCAAATGGCGCGCTATCAGACCGGAAATCGAAAGCCATGTAGGCCGCGATGGCGTTTGAGATATCGGTGAAACCAATTTTCTTGCCGTTTGCGATTTCGGGATAAACGGCCTGGAATTGGGCGTCATACTCTGGAATAGCGGCAATGCGCGCGGCGATGGTGGCCCATGCGCCATCTGGCCCGGTCAGACGCCCGGATCGGACGAGGGTTGAGATTTGATTTTCGCTGTAGTGGCCGGCCATTTCGTCAGGCGACAAAACGGGGAACATCGTCTGCGCGGATAGGAGCGACGCGAACCCTTGAACCATTTCGTCCTGCAGGGGTGTTCGAAACCCTGACGGACGATCTTCATCAAGTTCGATCCGGCCATCGGCAAAAAGAACCGTGAACCCGGATGCACCAACGTTCCAAAGGGCCGGCGCGTTTCGTGGAATTCGTTGTTCCGGTTGGTTATCCGGGTCGGCCCGGCGCTCGGGGCCCAGGCCGACGCCGCCCTCCCCGATTCCCAATGAAACGCCATCGGAAGACCCGAAACGCGGGTGATGGCAGGTCGCGCAGGAAATATTGCGGTTGCCGGACAGTTCGGCATCCCAAAAGAGCAGCTGACCGAGTTCAATTTCATCCATTCGAACTACGGGAAAATCGGCGTCGGTCAATGGGCGCGGTAGTTCCTGCGCTAGGACAGCTATAGACGCCAAGGTCAGGACAAGAAGGGAGACCAGCCTCATGACTCTACTTCGGCTCCAGCTTCAGTTTCGAGCCCGCAGTGGGCATCACCGAATAGAGCGCGTTCGTCTTGAGCGGAACCCAATCGGATTCGGTGTTGTCAGGCCAAGTCACTCGGATCTCAGCGGACTCGAAATCGCCCAGGCCAAAATGGGCCGGGGTCGCCGACCCTGAGGCATGCCCACCGCCGACAGTAATTTCACGTGTCTGGGTACTTCCATATTCGGTGCGGATCTCGATTATTGCTCCTACGGCGCGAGTGTTTGGCGCGGGTGCGCTCATTTCGACCGACACCCAGCCTCCAACCGAGTTGCTCGTGTTCTGCCAGACCTCAAGTGGCGCGCGACGATTGACGACGACGATATCCAGCAATCCGTCCCGGTTCAGATCGGCAAGCGCTGCCCCACGCGCCCGTTCGATCGTACCGACCCCGGTGGTGCCGCCCATTTCGAGAAATATTCCATCTGCCTGCTGAACCAAAAGGTTGTTCGGATCGAATATCGGGTTAGATGGCATCTGATCAACGTTGCCCTTTGCAATGAAGAGATCATCCAGGCCATCGTTGTTCATATCGCCAAATTCGGCGTGCCATCCGGTTGAGGGCCTGCCGTCGTCGCCGACGTAGGGCGTCGTGGCGTAGGTCCCGATGGAATAGGGCGCGTTGGTCATCACCCCGTTGCCTTGGTTTATCTGAAGAGGTTGATCACCCATAGAGGTCAGAACGACTTCGGGCAAACCGTCGCCGGTGATATCCCGACTGCCGATCCCCATCCCCCAGAGTTTCATGTCTGGCCAGCCGTCCTCGGCGCCGTATTCTTCCAGGGGATCAAGCCGCCACATCTGTTCACGCCCGTCCCGAACATAATATTGCCTGTCGTTGGATATCCTCAGATCGGGTTCACCGTTACGTTTCCAGTCTGAGATAAGCATCGAAAGCGCGCAGAATCCGGGCTCCAAAGGCGTGCGGCCAGCAAAACTATTGCCTTCGGGCCGGAGGACAAAGTTTCGGTCACAAGCCTCAAAAGGCCCATTAGGATTGGTCCTGTCGACGTAGTTGCCGAACACCAGCGTTGGCCAGGATTGTCCACTCTCGAACGTTGCGGTGAACGACGTCGTCCATTCATTCCCGGGCTCATAGCCCCAGCTATCCGGGGCAGGCGCGAATGCGCAGTCGGGCTTGCCCTGAAGCAAAATGTTCGGTCCGTGCCGCATTACGACAAGGTCGATTATGCCGTCGCCGTCTACATCCAGTGGATAGGCCCCGGTTGCCCTCTCAATTGGCTCAAGTGGCGCAAGTACGAACGTGATTTCGCCGCCTTTTGACGAGGTATTCAGGAATAGGTGGGACGGGTGTTCACCCCCGGCCGCAAAAATCTCGGGAAACCCGTCACCATTGCAGTCAAATACCGCGACGCCACCACCGACGAAGAAATCCCAGCCACCGCCATAGACGTGCTCCACGGGCAGGGCTTTGGAGCGATCCATGAAAACAAGTTCGGATTTGTCAGCGGACGCAGCCACGCCTGAGCACGCAAGGCCGGACGCCGCGACAATGGTCGACACGAAACGCCTGGCGAGGCCCGCGCAGAACGGACCGGCCAACTCGCTGGTCCGGCGCGAGCCCGACATCACGCCGCCAGGTGTTCCGGCTTTTTGCCAAGGATGATCATGCCAAGAATGTCGTCATCCGTGACTTCGTTGACGTTCACAGTGCCAACGAGTTTGCCATTCTTCATGACGTTGGCCCGGTCGCAAAGCTGCATGACATTGTGGATATCATGGTCAATCAGGAAGATCCCGATACCCTGCGCCTTCAGTTCCTGAATCAGGTCAGCCACCATCTGGGTTTCGTGGGGGCCCAAAGCTGCCGTCGGTTCGTCCATGATCAGGATCTTGGCATCGAAATAGACCGCACGCGCGATCGCCACCGATTGCCTTTGGCCACCGGAAAGCGCGCTGACCGGATCGTTGAACTTCTTGAAGTTGGGATTGAGGCGACCCATGATTTTGCGGGTCTCGGCCTCCATCTTCGCATCGTCCACAAGTCCGTTGCGCATCAGTTCGCGCCCAAGGAAAAGGTTGGAGGCGGCATCGAGGTTGTCTGACAATGCGAGCGTCTGGTAGATCGTCTCGATGTTGTAGTCCCGGGCGTCGCGCGGATTGTTGATCTCGGCCCTCTCGCCGTTCACGTGAATCTCGCCCGCGTCCTTGTGGTAGGCACCGGACAAGCACTTGATCAAGGTCGTCTTACCAGCACCATTATGGCCCAGCAAACCCACAACTTCGCCAGGGTAGAGATCCACTGTGACATGATCCACAGCCTTGATGCCGCCGAAGGCGATGGAGATATCGCGCATTTCGACAAGCGGTGTTTTTCCCTCGTTGCTCATTTCGTGATCCCCATCCGCTTGCGATAGATAATGTCGACCCAGACCGCCGTGATCAGGACCAACCCAACGACAATGTTCTGAAAAGGCGTATCAACCCCGACCATGGCCATGCCTGATTGCAGAGATTGCATAATCAGCGCCCCGAGCACCGCGCCATAGATCGTCCCCACGCCGCCTGCCAGAGCGGTTCCGCCAATAACTGCGGCAGCGATCACGCGAAGCTCTTCCAACATGCCGATGTCGTTGCCATGGCTTTGGAGTCGGGCCTGGGCAATGAGTGCGGCCAAGGCGCAAAGGAAACCCATGAGAGCGAAGACTTTGACCGTCAGCCACCTTGTATTGATTCCCGAGAGGTCGGCCGAATCCGGGTTGCCGCCAGTTGCAAAAATGTAGCGTCCAAACCGCGTCTTGCTTGCAACCACGGTCATTACAACTGCCACGAGGATCAGGATCAAGACCGAGATTGGAAGACCGTGCACCGCCGTATAGCCCTCAGGGACAACTTCCCCACGCGCTTCAAACATGCGCCGAAGTTTTCCCTTCGGAATTTCGTAGAGCGACAGCCAATGTACGAACAGCATGATCGTACCCACGATAATTGCGGTTAGCGCGCCTTCCGCCCACATCGGTTTGACCACGAAGCCGTGGCTCAGTTTGTTTTTGCGCGAGGCAAAGATGACGTAGACTGCAGCGATGGACGCCGCGATGCCGACGCTATAGCTGGCCGTGGCGCCAAGAACGCCTTCGGTTCCACCGAACATCAGCAGATTGGGGTCGCGTAGCGAAACCGATTGACCATTCGTTGCGAACCAGTTGACGTTTCGCCAGATGAAAAGGCCGCCCAAGGTCACGATAAAGGACGGGATCAGTTGATAGCCGACCAGCCAGCCGGTCGCGGCGCCCATGGTCGTTCCGACCGTTAAGCCGATTAGGATAGTCAAGATCAAAATGAAGGGGTTGCCATATTCCAAACCGAAAAGCGAAGGCAGCCAATAGGCTTGCATCATCGCCATGACGGCAGAACACGTCGCCAGCAGCGAACCGACGGAAAGATCAATGTGCCGCATGACGATCACAAAGACCATGCCGCAGGCCATGATTGCCACCGGAACGGTCTGAACTGTGATGTTGAAGATATTTCTGGGACGAATGAAGACACCGCCTGTCCAGATCGTGAAAATGACAACGATGGCCAAGAAAGCCGCGAGCATGCCAAGCAGGCGAACGTCAATTTCAAGCGTGTCGAGAAGGCTGCGCTTGGTCAACGTCGGCTCCATGTCCGACGATGCTGCCGAATTATCTTTGATGTCGCTCATTGGTCGCGCCCTCGCCGTGTATGCATTTTCCCGCATCCGAATGTTTGCGTGGCGGCGACCGGAAGCTTTCCGGTCACCGCCAATTGTTAGTTTACGCGATTACGCTATTACTCGCAAACAGCCACACCAGAGACACCTGCGCAGAGCGTGTCCTTGGAGATCCAGCCGGCATCCAGTACGATGCTCAGCTTGTCCTGGGTGATCGGGATCGGCGCCAGCAGAACCGAGTTCAGATCGTTGCCGCCGGGCGAGTTGAAGATCGCGGATCCGTCAACGTCGGCCTTTGCCGCGCCCTGAGCCAACGCAACCGCAATTTCACCCGCTGCCTTGCCAAGTGCGCGGCTGTCCTTCCAAACCGAAACGGTCTGTGTGCCAAGCGCAACGCGGTTCAGCGCAGCCATGTCGCCGTCCTGACCGGAAACCGGGATACCAGCCATGCCCTGAGCGGTCAGAGCCGCAACAACACCACCAGCAGTCCCGTCGTTCGATGCCACGACAGCATCAACGCCGTTGTCGGTCTGGGTCAGGATCTGTTCCATGTTCCGCTGAGCGTTGGCCGGCTGCCAGTCGTCGGTGTAGGCTTCGGCAACGATTTCGATGTCGCCAGCGTCAAGCGCCGCCTGCAGAACTTCTTGTTGACCACCACGCAAGAAGTCCGCATTCGGGTCAACCGGCGAGCCCTTGATCATGACATAACGACCGGAAGGCTGCGCGGCCAGAACGGCGCGGGCCTGCATGCGGCCAACTTCGACGTTGTCGAAAGTCAGGTAGAATGCACGCGGGTCGTCGATCATGCGGTCATAGCCGACAACCGGGATGTCAGCGTCTTCAGCTGCGTCCAGTGCCGGGCCGATCGAGGCCGAGTCCTGCGCCAGGATGATCAGAGAGCTGCAGCCCTGCGTGATCATGCCCTCGATGTCAGCCAGCTGCTTGGTGGCCGAAGTCTGAGCGTCGGCCGAGATGTATTCGGCGCCAGCGGCGTCCAGAGCGCCCTTGATGGCAGCTTCGTCGGTCTTCCAGCGCTCTTCGCGGAAATTCGACCAGCTCACGCAAACAGTCAGATCCTTAGCGACCACGTCTGATGCAATCATTGCTGTTACAGCTGATGCTAGTAAGAAAGTTTTTTTCATTGTTTTCCTCCCAAAGGTTTCAATTAGACAGGTTGCTGTTGCGCGCCGTCTTAGCAAGAACTTCCACTATAAATCATTTCTTGTCAATTTTTATTTTATGCAATATTTGTTGCAGCTTTGCGTATCCGCTTTATTGCAATCTATAAAATTGATGCCTTAACGGCTTGTAACCGTGGGAATACGTGGGTCTTTTCTGTTATGTTGAACGCGCGAAGCCACTGAAACCATCAGTGCTTGGGCAAGACACATCGGTGCGGCGAGTGAACGGGAAAACGTATATTCATGTTCTGGTACCGCAAAAAGAATCTTTGAGGGCTTCATCAGGGGTGATAATGTGCTGTCAGAAATTGAAATAATGGGGACGCCCTTCTTGGATACCTCTTCCACAATGTTCACCACTTCGTTCGCGTAAAATCTAAACGAAACAGCCAAAATCAAATCCGTTTGTTTGATATTGCGCGCCATGTGCGTTGCCAATCCGCCACTTGCGTCAAGCAAAACACAAGGACGACCAAGCATAGTCAAAATATATCGCAATAAATTCACAACAGGCTCCGCTCGCAACTGACCAAGCAGATAAATAGTATCTGCGGCCTCGATCATTTGCGCCGCTTTCGCAAGGTCTTGGCCATTGATTTTATCCAGCAAATCTTGCAGAGATGCGATGTCTCGCACGACAAGTTCCTTGAGAAACTCAAGCTCGGAACGATCTTCTCTGACGGATAGCTCCCCTTCGAGAGCTTTTTTACGCGCTTCAAATCCGGGTGCTGCAGTAGACAGCCGAATTTGAAAAAGGACCTGAAGTTCTTTGAAACCCTTATATCCTAAATATTGCGCAAAGCGAACGAAACTAGACGCATGAATACCGCAGCTCGATGCAATTGAATTCACAGACTTGACCGCGACTTCATTCGGGTTCTGAGTTAAAAATTCAGCAATACGCTGATAGGTTTTGCTCATATCATCGTGACGTTCGTGGATAAGGCGGATCAAATCTTCATAGTTTTCTGGGGCAAAAGCTTGTTTCGATGTCATGAAGCGGTCCCTTCACCCTCTGGAATGGTAGTTTGATGCGGTTTTTCGAAGCTAAAGCATTTGAGCAAATTTTGCAACGATTGTTGCGCTCTAATATGGCGCGCAACATTTCACAGGTAAGATGCGTCTTATCCCGTAGGTACGAATAACCATGTTTTCTGTCTTGAAGAGGCTTGAATGGTTTCCACCAAGGTTTGTATCCGCAATCCCGCACGGAAATTGAATGGTTCGGAGTGTAAACCTGCAATCGCTTTGGCAAAGCCTGCAACTTCAATCGCCTTTAGATCATTAAATCCAATCTGATGACCTGAAGCCACGCAAAAAAGGCCATAAGGGGGGTGGTCTGGGCCTGCTTCTATACGTCGAAAACCCTGACGTCCTTTTTGATCAGAGTTCGAAAAATAGTGCAGTTCATTAAACCGTTCTTGGCTGAACGCCAGTGCGCCTTTGGAACCAAATATTTCAAAATCATGCTGCATTTTGCGCCCTGTCGCGATCCAATTGCCCTCGATCGAGCCAGTGGCACCATTAGAAAATCGTAAAAAGGCACGCCCTATATCGTCAACCGCCACTGATCGTGTGCCACCTTGACTATTCGGGCGTTCTGGGATGACGGTTACGCAATCGCCCATAACCTGTTCAATAGGGCCGCATAGAAATTCGGCTGTCGCCAAAGCATGCGATCCAATATCTGCAAGCGCACCACCGCCTGCAGGGTCATGACGAAAGGTCCAAATACCTTGAGCGTCTGTCATGTAGTCTTCGCAATGGATTCCACGTTACCCGCGAATTTCGCCCAATTCGCCCGCCATAATCATATCACGTGCAAACTGTATCATTGGGTTGCATAAATAGTTAAACCCAACTTGAGTTATCAAATTTGCCGGCTCTGCAGCATTTGCCATCTCAAGCGCATCGGGCACAAGCGGTGCAAGGGGTTTTTCGCAATAGACATGTTTCCCCGCCGCTAATGCGGCAAGCGCCATTTCTTTGTGTAGCGCATTCGGGGCGGTAATGTTGACAATTTGGATATCATCATCTTCGATAATATCTCTCCACCGAGACGTTGACTTGGCGAAACCAAACTGTGCCGCGGCTAAGCGCGCCACGTCATCAGTTACATCGGCAAGTGTCTTCAGTCTAAAGACATAGGGTAAGTCAAAAACTTTGCCCGCAGTTGCGTATCCGAATGTATGGGCCATTCCCATAAATCCAGATCCAATTAATCCTACATTTAAAGCAGATTTAGACATGTGCAAGTGACTGCCAATTCACGAGCAAGGATGGGTCGATCGCATTATCAAAAAAGTCGATGATGTTCTGTGCCGAACCGATTGCCATGCGTTCGGATGCGCCCTCGGTAACGCCTGCAATGTGCGGGGATAGGATGACTTGATCGAATTCCTTCAGCGGACTGCTTTTTGCCAAAGGTTCAGTTTCAAATACATCAAGCCCAGCGGCGCCGACTTTGCCTGATTTAAGGGCTGATACCAACGCGGCTTCATCGACGATGCCACCACGTGACGTATTTACGATGATCACACCATCTTTCATCTTGTCAAACTCAGCTTGCGCTAACATTGGCTTATCCGACTTGGGTGCGCTCACCGTTATCACATCCGCCCATGCCAGTGCATCAACAAGGTTTTTTACAGGTTCTACATCCCCCGCTGGCCTTCCTTGTGTTTTCAAAAAGGGATCAAATGCGCGAATGTTCATGTGAAATCCGCGCATCATTTCAGCAGTGTGTCGGCCTATGCGTCCGTACCCCATGATCAATAGATTACGTCCTCGTAGGTCTTGGCTTTCCAGTGAATTGCGCCATCCCCATGGTCCGCGCCGAACCGATGCATCACCTTTAATCGCTCTTTTAAACGCGGCAAGGATCATCATACAAGCATGTTCAGCAACAGAATAGGAGTTAACATCCCCACACACAGCCAGCGCAATCCCACGTTCATTGAGCGCATCAAGATCCACGGCATCATATCCGACACCGTGGCGCGAAACGATTTTGAGGTTTTTTGCCTTGGTGATTGTTGGGAGCGTCATCGGTTGTGTGCGGAGCAATAGCGCGTCCGCTTCATGAATAAACGGGACATAGCTTTCTTCGCTAATCTCATCAATAAAGCGTACGTTCAGAGATGACGCCGAATTGAGCAATGCGCGACCAGATGGATGAAGTTTTCCTGCGACTATGACATTGACCATCAATAGCCGCCCTTGATAGGCGATGCGTCAACGGCAGTTTGTGACACGGCTTCGCGAAAGGTAGCAACCGAAGCGGCCGCTGCTGACGCAAGTAAACGTGAATCCCCAGAAACAGTTGTCATGTCGTATCCCCACCCAATTGCCTTTGCGGCATATTCAGCGGTCCCACAATGCAGTGCGGCTTTGATGCCGTTTTGGTGGCAGTTGTTTACAATGGCTTTCAATACCTCAATCATTTCGGGCTCTTCACGATCAAAACCAGGTGCGAATTTTCCATCAAACAAAGAAAACGTTAGATCCGCGGGACCGACATATATTCCATCAAGCCCCGGTGTCGCAGCGATCTCATTAAGATTTGCCATGGCCTCTTTTGTTTCGACCATTGCCCAGCCAATAATTTCTTGGTTCGCTTCAACGTGGATATTTGTACCTTGGGCATAGACGGCGCGGGTGGGTCCAAAGCTTCGAACGCCGATGGGAGGGTATCGCAAATAGCTGACGAATTCAGCGGCCTGTTTTGCGGTATTAATCATTGGACAAATGATCTGCATTGCACCCGCATCAAGGGCTTTCATAATTGCGGCGGGGTCAAGCGATGGCACGCGTGCACCGATGACCGTTCCACTGGCCTTCATCGCTTGGAACATGGGTAATAGGTCTGAATAGTCCAATGCGCCGTGTTGCCAATCAATCGACACCGCATCATACCTTTGGGCAGCCATGATTTCGGCCGTAAATGGATTCCCAACCGACAACCATCCATGTAGAACGGGTTGGTTGTCTGCCCAAATTTGCTTTAGCTTGTTTTTTATCATTTGTTCCTCCCTCGTGTCGCTTAGAACACGACTTGCGCCAGTTTTGTGTCCAGATAATCTTCGATACCCTCACGACCACCTTCGCGACCCATGCCTGAATAATTCGTTCCGCCAAACGGTGCTTCGCTGGCTGCTAATGCAAACGAATTGATCCCGACCATGCCAGATTTTAGCGCAGCAACCGTACGACGTGCGCGATCTGACGACTGTGTAAATGCATATGCCGATAAACCCATGTTCGATGCGTTGGCGCGTGTGAAAACCTCATCTTCTTCTCGGAAGGTGGTAATGGCGGCGATTGGTCCAAAATTTTCCTCTGCAAAGACTTTCATTACATCGCTGACCCCTGTCAAAACTGTGGGTTCAAAAAAGTGACCTGTATTAAAATTTGCTGCGCGTTTACCACCTGTTGCGACCGTTGCACCTGCGCGCTGTGCATCTTGGACAATGCTTTCGATTTCGGAAAGTCGCGCAGAATTTATCAACGGTCCCATTGTGACACGCTCATCCAGTCCATCGCCTAGTATGATGGCGTTCGCGCGCTTTACGAATCCTTCGACGAATGCGTCGTGCAAAGATTCATGAATAAAGAAACGATCTGGCGTCACACAGACCTGACCACAGTTTGCAAATTTTGTTGCAACAGTTGCGTCCAATGCCGTTTCTAGGTCTGCATCCTCAAATAGAATGTAGGGGGCATTGCCGCCAAGTTCCATCGACACTTTCTTTACCGTCTGCGCCGAGTCCCGTATCATTTGCTGTCCAACCCTCGTTGAACCAGTCAAAGACACTTTGCGAACGCGTGCATCTGCCATTAATGGTGCATAGGTGTTGTTTGTGGACCCGACGACCAAATTCACCGCACCAGTGGGGAGATCCCCCGCACGACAGCAATCGACAATAATCATCGCCACTCCCGGGGTCTGCGATGAGGATCGCAAGACCACCGGGCAACCCGCAGCCAGCGCAGGTGCAAGCTTGCGGGCGGGGAGGGCGGCTGGAAAATTCCATGCGGTAAAGGCACCCACGATGCCAATCGGTTCATGTGTGATTTCGAAACGACCACCAGGAACGCGGTTTTCGACGATTTTGCCGTAAATTCGCCGTGCTTCTTCGGCATACCAACGGAATTGATCACAGGCGAGCCCCCATTCGCGTTTTGACTGTGCCAAAGGCTTGCCTGTTTCTGTCGAAATCATCTGCGCGGCTTCATTTGTCCGTGCAATCATTGCATCTGCGATTTTGTGCAAAGCCTCGGCGCGCGCGAACCCGCCGTTTGTGCGCAGCGGGGCAAGCGCAAGCACCGCAGCGTCAAGAGCGGCATGTGTGTCGTCCACCCCAGCGGCCGCAATCGTACCTAACGGTTTTTCTGTGACTGGCGAAAAGACATCTAAGGTTTCCGAACCTGTACGCCATTCGCCACCGATAAAACATCCAAAATTCTGATACATAGTTATTCCACCTCGCTAAGATTGATGGGACGACCATGAGTGATAGACATGATTGCCGCTTCGGCCAGCAGCAGCGCCTTGTGCCCATCGTCAAACCCAACCGGGGGGGGTGTTGACGTTTCAACTGCATCGACAAATGCATCTATTTCTGATGCAAAAGCCTGCGCATACCGTTCAATGAAAAAATTCAAAAGGGGCGCTTTTTTATCCGTGAAGGTTTCACTATAAGTGCGCGTATTATTTTCGGCGTGGTTTTCTGAAATTGCCATGCCCTTTGTGCCGAATGCTTCTACACGTTGGTCATAGCCATAGACTGCGCGGCGCGAATTCGAAATAACGCATTGTTTCCCTGAACGGGTGGTCATCGTCACCATCACGGTGTCATAATCGTTGCAATGCGTCATCAAATTCGGGGAAATCAACCGCGATCCAATTGCAGAAACCTTTTCAAATTCTTCGCCCATGATAAACCGTGCCATGTCAAAATCATGGATCGTCATGTCGCGAAAAATTCCGCCCGATACTTCGATATAGGCGTCTGGGGCAATATCAGGATCACGAGACGTGATCGTAACTTGGTGAACGTCGCCAATCTCGCCACGATCGATGGCATGCCAAACGCCTGCGTGTCCTTTGTCAAAGCGGCGCACAAATCCCAACATAATCGGCACGTCTGTACCTGCAATTTTGGCGGCGCAATTTTTTACCCGCGCAATGGAAAGATCAATTGGCTTTTCGCAAAGACAGGGTTTGCCTGCAGCAACCGCAGCTTCGATAAAATCGGCATGAGTTGGCGTTGACGTTGCGACTAGAGCTGCATCAACCTGCGCGGAGTCAAACACGGCCTGTGCGCTTTCGAATTTTGGAACGCCTAGTTTTTCGGCAACATCCTGTGCCGCAGCATCGACCACGTCAAAAACACCAGCAAGCTCAGCGCGGGGATGTGCGTAAATATTTTCGGCATGCATCCGACCAATTCGGCCGCAACCAAGGACAGCAATTTTCAACATCGATTTCTCCATAGCATTTTCAGCAATGATCATTGCAAATGTGTACAAATGTCAATATACATTTCTAAAATAGAAGAACCCAAATTCGGGAGGATGCCAAAATGAATGACAAAACAGTCTGTTTGACGATGGCGCAAGCGCTTGTGCGTTATCTATGTAGTCAGTTTACCGAAATAGATGGTGAACGGGTTCAGCTCTTTGCCGGGGTGTTCGGTATCTTTGGTCACGGCAACGTAACGTGCCTCTCTGAAGCTTTGGAGCAAGTGCAAGACACTATGCCAACGTGGCGTGGTCAAAATGAACAATCAATGGCATTGGCTGCCGTCGGATTTGCTAAGGCCAAATTGCGCCGTCAAATCATGATTGCGACGTCATCTATCGGCCCTGGTGCCACAAATATGATCACAGCTGCAGGAACCGCGCACGCGAATCGCGTGCCTTTACTCTTGCTGGCGGGGGACATATTTGCGAACCGTTTGCCTGATCCAGTGCTGCAACAAGTTGAACATTTTGGTAGCCCGTCGACCACAGTAAACGATGGGTTTCGTTGTGTGACACGCTATTGGGATCGTATAATGCATCCAGCACAAATATTGTCGTCGTTGCCGCATGCTATTACGACGATGTTAGACCCTGCAAGTTGTGGTCCCGCTTTTATTGGTTTGCCACAAGACATCCAAGAAATTGCCTATGATTACCCAGAAAGCTTCTTCCAAGAACGGGTTTGGACAATCCCACGACCTCGCCCGTCTCGCACTGAAATAACAGACGCGGTTGCTCTGCTAAAAACAGCTAAGGCGCCGTTGATCATTTCTGGGGGTGGGGTTCGCTATTCTGGGGCGAATGAAGTTTTGGCCGACTTTGCGATGCGTCGAGGCATTCCAATAGCAGAAACCATTGCAGGCAAAGGGGCTGTGGTACATGATCATCCTGTCTATGTTGGTGCGATGGGTATCGAAGGTACAGATGCAGCAAAAGAATTGGCGGAAACAGCCGATGTCGTGATCGCGGTTGGCACAAGGATGCAGGATTTCACCACTGGATCGTGGACCACATTTGCGAAAGATACAAAATTTTTGAATATCAACGCTGCGCGGTTTGATGCGTCAAAACATTTTGCCGTTCCTGTCGTCGGGGACGCGCTTGAATGTTTAAACGAGATTGACGCAGAACTTGGGGATTGGACCTGTGATCCTGTCCAGATGCACCGCGCACAAGAGCTTTATGCAAATTGGAATCGCGCACTTGACGAGGGCCAAGCGCCCACAAATGCCAAAGTGCCATCCTATGCTCAGGTCATTGGCGTTGTGAATAAAATGGCTCGGCCAGAAGATACAATGGTTACCGCAGCAGGTGGACTGCCTGGTGAGACTGCGAAAAATTGGCGGGTCAAAGCACCGAATACCTATGATTTGGAGTTTGGCTTTTCATGTATGGGCTATGAAATTGCGGGTGGTTGGGGCCACGCAATGGCAAAAACAAAGGCCAATGGTGAACAAACTGGCGTTCCAATCGTCTTGGTTGGTGATGGGTCATATATGATGATGAACTCGGACATCTATTCAACCGCACTCTCAGGGCACAAAATGATCGTTATCGTTTGTGACAACGGGGGCTTTGGCGTCATTAACCGATTGCAAACGGGCATGGGCGTGCCTGGTTTCAACAATTTGTTAAAAGACAGCCGTGTGTTGAACAAAGACGCGCCGCTTCATGTTGATTTCGTGTCACATGCGCGGGCAATGGGCGCTGAGGCGCGTTTCTGCGAAAGCTTGGCCGACCTTGAGACTAACTTAGAATGGGCGCAAAGCACTGATAAAACTACTGTTCTGGTTATTCAGTCAGACGCCTATACATGGACCTCTGGCGGCGCGGATTGGTATGTAGGTGTTCCAGAAGTCAACGAACGTGACAGCATTCGCCAAGCGCGCTCGGGACAAGAAGCGTTTCGGACAAAACAGCGTCGGGGTGTATAATCAAGCCTTAACACGTATGGCGGATCACCCTGCACGCCAAAAGGTGATCCGTTCAAACGAAAAATAGAAACAAACGGTACAATATGAGGATATAGTATGAACCGCATTGATGGAAAGATCGCTGTTATTACGGGCGGCACACAGGGGCTTGGTGCAGCTGTAGCGCGCCTTTTTGCGCAGGCTGGGGCAGCTGGATTAGCTATCGTTGGCCGAGGGATGGAAAAAGGCCAACTTGTCGCTAACGAGATTTCGACGCGATTTGGCATAGATGTGAAAATGATATCTGCCAATTTAGGCAACATTGATGATGTCCAAAAAATCATGGCCGAGGTTGATGCAACATTTGGCAAGGTAGATATTTTGGTAAATGCCGCAGGCTTGACGGATCGGGGGACGATATTGAACACGACACCCGAATTATTTGATCAGATGTTTGCGGTGAACGCCCGAGCGCCTTTTTTTCTGATGCAAGATGCGGCAAAAATTATGATCCGACAAGGGATCGAAGGCAGAATTATCAACATCGGATCGATGTCTGAACACGCAGGACAGCCGTTTTTGTGCCCGTATTCTGCATCCAAAGGTGCGTTGGCCACGCTAACGCGTAATGTGGCATTTTCACTAATGCGAAACAAAATTCACGTCAATCAATTGTCAATTGGGTGGATGAATTCAGATCATGAACGCAAATTGATAGAATCTGAAACGGGCGATCCCGATTTTATCGACCGTGCCGCAGCGGGGAAACCCTTTGGTCGCATTCTTGACCCGATCGAAGTCGCCAAAGCTGTCCTTTGGATGGCGTCAGACGACAGTGGAATTTTGACGGGATCAATCGTAAACTTTGATCAATCAATTTGGGGTGCATATGATGATGCCCCTACACCTTCTGGGGCACTGACACTATGACGATGAACACTATCAATGGACCCGCTGTTTTTTTGGCCCAATTTGCCGCCGACGATGTGCCTTACAACTCGTTGAATGGGTTGGCAAAATGGGCCCAAGCAAAAGGGTTCAAAGGCGTTCAAATCCCAACGTGGGATACGCGGTTGATTGATATGAAATTGGCGGCAGATAGCGAAACATACTCCGATGAAATCAGGGGTCTGTTGGCCGATCACGATCTTACGCTGACAGAATTTGCATCGCATATTACGGGCCAGCTTGTGGCGGTTCATCCTGCGCATGATCAAATCATGGACAGTTTTGCGCCAGAACATGTGCGCGGAAATCCAACAGCCAGACGCGCTTGGGCCGAAGAACAGCTTCGCTTTGCGGCGCGCGCATCCAAACGTTTTGGTATCGCAACACACACAACCTTTTCTGGGTCGCTCTTGTGGCCCTATCTTTATCCCTATCCACAATGGCCCGAAGGTTTGATTGACGAGGCCTTTACCGAATTGGCGGCGCGTTGGAAACCTATTCTGGATGATTTTGATGCGCATGGTGTCGATGCGTGTTTTGAAATTCACCCATGCGAAGATCTGCACGATGGCCATTCGTGGGAATATTTTCTGGAAAAAATTGATCACCATCCGCGCGCAAATATTATGTATGATCCAAGCCATTTTGTACTGCAGGCTTTGAATTATCTGGCGTTCATTGATCATTATCATGATCGTATCAAGGCATTTCATGTCAAAGATGCAGAATTTAGGCCTGACGGAAAATCTGGCGCATATGGTGGTTTCATGCCTTGGTCCAAACGGGCAGGACGGTTCAGAAGCCCCGGAGACGGTCAAGTTGATTTTGGTGCCATTTTTACAAAGCTGTCGACCTATGGGTTTAACGGATGGGCAACGTTAGAGTGGGAATGCTTTATCAAGAATCCCGAAGACGGTGCCAGCGAAGGCGCAAAATTTATTTCGGACCACATCATCAAAGTTTCTGATCGTGCCTTTGACGATTTTGTGAAATCTGGGGCAGATCGATCCGCAAACCGCGCAATGCTAGGACTGGAGAATTAAAGATGAGCTTTCAACGTAATTTGCGCCTTGGGATGATTGGTGGAGGCGAAGGGGCATACATTGGAAACATCCATCGGATTGCGTCGCGGCTTGATGGCGCTTGGGATTTGGTGGCAGGGGCCTTTGATGTTGATCCAGAAAAAGGTCGTGCGTTTGCCCTTTCCTTGGGAATGGGCAGTGACCGCGCCTATGGTGATTATAGCGCATTGATTGCAGGTGAAAAAGACCGCACAGATCGCGTAGATGCTGTGGCGATCTGTACGCCAAATTTTACTCATTACCCGATTGCAAAAGCGCTGATCGAGGCCGGTTTTGATGTTATTTGTGAAAAACCCTTGACGGCAACGCTAGGAGATGCTGTCGCTCTTGAAAAGCAAGTACGAGAGTTGGGGCGTTTCGTTGGTGTGACGTATACGTATTCGGGTTACCCGATGGTGCATGAAGCACGGGTCCGCATTGCCAAAGGCGAAATCGGCAAGGTTCGCACCGTCCAGGTCGAATACCCGCTTGAGTGGATGGCGACGGCCATTGAACAAGAGGGCAATGCCCAGGCTGCCTGGCGCACTGACCCGAAAAAGAACGGCCGAGGCGGTTCCATCGGCGATATCGGGACCCACGCCTACCACCTTGCAGGTTTCGTGACTGGATTGAAGGTCGAAAGCCTTACCGCTGACCTGGCCACGTTTGTCGATGGCCGGGCCCTCGATGATAATGCTCATGTTATGATGCGCTACAAAGGTGGAGCACGTGGACTGCTTTGGTCATCACAAGTGGCACTTGGGCATTCCAATGGTGTACGGCTTAGAGTTTTTGGTGAGAAAGGCGCTATTGGTTGGTTTCAGGAACAGCCAAACGAACTGAGCTTCGCTCTGCTCGGCTATCCAGTAAAAGTGATTAAGCGTGGGGCAGATAATCTCTCTGCAGATGCCATTGCCCGTACTCGCACACCCCCTGGGCACCCGGAAGGATATTTGGAGGCCTTTGCCAACCTCTATTCCGGATTTGCCGAAGCGATTTGGGCTCGCCGGAGCGGTAGGAATCCGAGTGTGATAGGACAGAATCTGCCATCGGTTTGCGATGGTCTGAAAGGTTTGGCATTTGTCGAGGCAGTGGTCGACAGTCACGAAGCCGATGGGCAGCCTTGGCTTGCCCCACTAGCGGTCTAATGGGCTCTGTCTGAATAAACCGCCACCATATCCTCACTATCTCTGTTACCGGTATTTCCATCGATATTCCTGCGCAAGATCAGGGATTTACAACAGCGCTTTGCGACTGATGCCCCACATCACCTCTCATATCAGCGATAATTTCCGCTAAACCTCAGGCAGTAATTTGCCGAGGGTGGGTTTTGAAGATAGCAGATATTAAAAATGAAAGTCTTCGATACCTTATCTCGTATGTCTGGTAACACCCTTGTGATGCTTGAGCCGATTTGTCTGACACCACCAACCTTTAATGCTCAATAAACTAACTTATGCAAGGGGAGAAGTGCAGCGCCAATATGAGCTGGATCAAATGGAATATCGCTCACCCTTAAGATTGGGTTCGGTGACAATTGGCCTTTGAAGGCTTCGACCGCAGTTTTAACGAGCATTTCCCTTAGATAAATGGGAGCTTCGCCTCCAAAAACAATTTCGTTTGGATCAGCCACTGCTTTAAGTGCCCTAATTGATAAGCACAGCTGAGGTTTGACCTCTTCGAGCCAATTAGAGATGACAGTGTTAGATGGCTCAATACTCTCTATAAAGGTTCTAATGTTTGAAATGCTATTTGATGACTCGTTAAATCTTTTTACCAACTCTCCAAGCGCTGGGCGTTTACTTGCTTGCTCAGGCGTAAAAATCGCACTGATTTCACCTGCGTTTCCATGACCGCCCAAGAATGCATCTCGCTTTACAAATAAGCCAGCACCGTACCCATAATTAAACGATAGATAAGCAAGGCAATGGGGGTCTGAGCCATCCCTTGCGCCCAAGTAAAATTCTGCAGTTGCACTACAGGTTGCATTGTTTTCAGCAAACACTGGCAGTCCAAAGTAGTTATTGAATTTTTCAGCTAATGGATAGTTTGCCCACTTAGCTAATGGCTTTGGTGCAACAAATATTCCTTGGCGATCAACTCTATGTCCCTGCATAGCAATTCCTAATCCCAATATTTGATTTTGCGATAACTCTTCTTTCAGCCATTTCAATATTTGGGTTTCAAAGGCAGTTATAAGTTTACTTGGTTCGCTGGGATCGACTTTTAGAATGTCTTGATGAAGAGGATGACCTGAAAGATCCATGGCGCATACTTTGGCTTCTTCGGTTCCAATTGAAATACCGATAGAAATATATTTTTCCGTTTCAATTCTTATGCGTGGGCTAGGTTTGCCGCGACCGGAAATATGTGGTTCGTCTAGCCTTAGAAGATTGCGCTCAACAAGGTTTTCTACAATTCTATGCACTGATTGTTGCGAAAGACTTGTGAGCTTAGTAATATCAGCTCTTGCAATCGGCATATTTCGTAACACGGTTGACAAGACTACACGCTCACTACCTGTTGGGCGCTCTTTTTCTTTCATCGTCGCGAATTTTTTCATTTATTTCTAATTTTGTTAGCTCTGAGTTTGGGTCTAATTACTTGCAAATAAAAATTTATGACACAAGAAATAATATTACTTGACCTGAGTAATTTTATTATTACTCTAGATGAGTAATAAGGCTGAGGCTGATTTTGGGAGGATCTGTTGGCAGCAATTGGGATCAGGGGCTTATCTAAGTCCTTTGATGGTTTTCAAGCATTATCTGAGTTTTCACTTGAGGTTAACCAAGGTGAATTTCTTACATTGCTTGGGCCTTCTGGATGCGGAAAAACAACTCTTTTAAAAATTATTTCAGGGTTTCTTGAGCCGTCTACAGGAACAATTACTATCGGCGGCGAAGACGTTACCCATGTTCCACCTGAGCGCCGTGATACTGCATTATGCTTTCAATCTTACGCATTGTTTCCTCATCTTACAGTCCTTCAAAATTTAGAATTTGGATTGAAGCAAAAACGAGTTTCTCGAGATCAAAGAGAAGTACGGATCAGCGAAGTTGCAGCTAAACTGGAACTCGAAACTCAGCTGGAAAAACTACCCAACCAATTGTCAGGAGGGCAACAGCAACGTGTCTCTCTAGGTCGCGCTTTGGTCATGCGTCCAAGCGTCATTTTATTTGATGAGCCCCTTTCTAACTTAGATGCAAAGCTCCGAGATCAGGTTCGTGTTGAAATTAGCCGAATTCAACGAGATTATAGTTTAACAGCAATTTACGTGACTCACGATCAATCTGAGGCTTTAGCAATGTCAGACCGGATCGTAGTTCTAAATGGCGGCAAAATTGTCCAGGTAGACACTCCAGAAGATTTGTATTCAAAGCCTAGAACGCCATTCGTTGCTGACTTTATCGGTGGTGCAAACCTAATCAGCGGTAGGGTCAGCAGTCAAACCGAGAAAGGCCCTATCATAATAGAGACGTCAATGGGTCCAATCAAAACTTCTCATTTAGTAAAAGATAACGTTGATAATGTCGAACTAAGTTGGAGACCAGAGCGCGCCAAGATAGGGGAAGGGCCTCATTGCGGAACAATAGTACACCGCGCTTTTCAGGGTCAATTTACTGATCTCATTTTGGAACAGAATGACATAATTTTTCGTATCCGGACCAATAATGACAAATTACGTGTTGGAGAAGTCATTAATTTTTCGCTGTCGCCTGATGATGTGGTAGTGCTTGAGGTCGATAAATGACTCTACGCGATTGGGTTCCTATCTTTGCGCTTCTTGTGCCAGGTCTTGGCTTGATACTGGTCTTGATTGGCTCAGTTGTGTACGTTGCTGTAGCACAATCGTTTGGTTATTACGCATTGCTGGGGCAAAGCGCATTTAGTTTGGAGTTTTGGTCTGACGTTTTTGATAGAAAACTATTTTCTCGAGCAGTGCGGTATTCGATTTATGTTGGTTTTTGGAGTGCGGTTTTATCGGTTGCGCTTGCTTATCCATTAGCAATTTGGCTACGCAAACCATTTCCAGGATCAATCGGCTTAGGTGCGCTTTTGAAAGCTCCACTTTTAGTTCATGGCCTAGTTGCCGCTTTTTTATATATTAATGTGATATCTTATAACGGCTTGCTTAATCAGTTCATGCAAGGAATTGGTATTTGGAGCGAGCCCCGGCGCCTTCAAAACGACCCAAATGCATTTGGGGTTCTACTTCTTCAGGTGTGGAAAAATATGCCATTTGCGTTGTTACTACTGACCGGCGCTGTACAAAGTATTTCTGATGATATTTTAGATGCATCACGCGATTTAGGAGCTGGCCCTTGGGCTAGGTTTTGCAAAATTATCGCACCTCTAAGCATATCTGGAATGCAGGCTGCGATGGTAATAATTTTTATTGGCGCGCTAGCAGATTTTACTTTCCAAACGACCGTAGGGCCCACAAACCGTCAATCGATGGCCCAGTTGATGGTCAGTTTTAAATCTCGTGGAGATTGGCATTCTGCAGCCGTCGTTGGCGTGTCTTTGATGACTATTGCACTTCTTGGTTCTGCACTTCTTGCATTCACTTCGCGTGTTATTATGCGGGGAGGTTTAAGATGACCTATGAGCGTCTAAATTCGCTTCTCATTACAATGGTTGTGACGGTAGCTTTTATATGGCTAGCAATTCCCTTTACCATGGCGGTCCTTTGGTCGCTTGTAGATCCAGCAGAGCCCTGGACAGCTGATAAGCTATTGCCTCCAGTCATGTCTTTTTATCGTTGGGTAGATATGTGGGAAAATTCATCTCTACGATATGCACTGATTTCATCCTACACACTTGCGCCCAGTGCAGCCCTGTTAGGGCTATGCCTCGCACTACCCACAGCCTTCGCTTTGGGGCGCTTCGATTTTCCGGGCCGCGAATTCGCTAAGCTATTATGCCTCCTACCATTGGTCGTTCCTCCGTTTATCACGGCCATTTTCTTTTCCGCTCTGCTTTTTCAGCTAGGTCTTAATACTTGGCGTTTTGGCGCAATCGTTTTCGCGCATTCGATTTTATTTCTACCGTATGCAATTCGTATATTGACAGTTAGCTTTGAAACTGTTCGCCAAGATCATATTGATGCAGCCCGCGATTTAGGCGCCAGCGCCTGGGCGAGGTTTCGTGTTGCATATTTGCCAGCGTTAAAGCCAGGGATTTCAGCCACTTTGTTGATCGTCTTTATTCAATCAATTGAAGAATTCGCTATCGCTTTTATAATCGGCTCACCAGATATAGTGACAATACCTACTCTTTTGTATTCCGCACTTGGGCAGGATTTTGTTCGTCCAAATGCTGCTGTGCTTTCACTCATCCTAGTCGTTCCAAACGTGTTTTTAATGTTGATTTTGGAGCGGCTTATGCGATCTGCCAACCCTACGTTATCGTCGGGCAAAGGGTAGCTGGGATTAACTAACTTAACAAAGGAGAAAGAAAATGTTTAAGAAAATACTTGCGGCTGCTGCCGCACTGGGGGCCTTTATAGCTCCCGTACATGCAAGTGATCTGTCAGACATGAGCTGGAATGAAATCGTAGCTCAAGCTAAGGAAGAAGGTAATGTGACCTGGTACGTATGGTACCTACAAGATGATTTCAGACGAGCAATCAGTTCATTTGAGGATGAATATGGCATTGCAGTGAGAATTCCGGATGGCGATAACGCGGGTAATTCGCAAAAAATGCTAGCAGAGAAAGATCGGAAAACTGGCGATATCGATGTTTTCGCCTGGGGTTACGACAGCTTTGAAACTGTTGAATTGAGTACTCTTTTCAATAGCTTGAACAACCTTCCCAAGGATGATGGCCGGGTTTCAAAACTTGCAGGCGTTGATGGCGGTGACCATGTGCTAGCTTTCTGGGGAAATCAATCTGGAATTGCTTACGATCCTGCAAAAGTGAGTTCGGCAGACCTACCGCAGTCGGTTGAAGATTTTGCCAAGTTTTGGACGGATCATCCGAACAAATTCGGTTTCAATTATGAAAAAGGCGGTTCGGGCCCTTCCTTTTATCAAAACGTACTGCGCAATGTTGCAGGAGTTGATTTCACGAACGGGGAAGTTTCTGATGCGCGACTATCTGCCCTCCAGCCGGGTTTTGATTTCTTTAATAAATACGCGGAAAATTATATAATCACAGCCTCTAACGTCGACAACATTAACAGAGTTAGTGATAAAGAACTGTGGATGGCTCCAGCTTGGGAAGATCACCTTGCCGGCCTTCAAAACCGTGGTGAAGTACGAAAAGAAATCAAATTTTACATTCCAGAAATGGGTATGAACGGTGGCGGAAATGGCGTTGCTATTCCTAAAAATGCACCTCATCCCGCAGCGGCAATGGTCTTTGTTAACTGGCTTACATCCCCTGACACACAGACAATGTTCAACCGAGATTTTGGAACTGCGCCGATGAATGCTGCTGCAGATGACAGTGCTGCTTTAGTTCCAAATGAACAACGTGCTTTTCGACAATCATGGGGTAAACAGCCATTTCGCAGTAAAGTTGAAGAGGCCTTTATCGACAATGTAATTCTTGAGCGATAAGCTCTGCTATAACAAAGTGCGGAGCCGGTCATGCCACCGGCTCCTCAAGCTAAACTGGTAAAAATTATGTTGTTTGATGCTTCTAATAAAAGTACTGCGGATAGTGATCGGGAAGATACTTTGCGGTACCTATCTGGTCAAAAGGCTGATCTGGAATATCCAAAGGGTATTACGATGCCAGGGCAGGGTGGAAAGTTTGATCCATCTGGGAACGTTATGCATCATCCTGGAAATACCTTTGTTTGCCATGTTGACCAAAAATCAGATTTCTTTGTTTCTTTATGCACTCTTCAAGATGGACTTAAAAAGTCTCCTTTAGCCGGCAATTATACTTTTTTACCCCAAAATAGTTTTCACATGACTATATTTTGTGGGATTAGTGGATCACCTTTGGGAGTGGATGGTTGGCCACGCGAGATTTCTTCATCCGCAAATTTAGATGAAATCACGCAAGAATTTGACACTCAGGTGTCCGCCTGGGAACAATCAAACAAAATTTGTATGCAGCCACTCGGAATGTCAATGCCCGGTACTGTTCGAATGGTACCTGCCACCGATATGGACGCTCGCACTTTAAGAGAGGTCCGATACCAACTTCAGGATCTAACCGGCCTTTATCGCAAAGACATTGATACATATGATTTTCACATCAGTTTGGGCTATTTGAAACAATGGTTTAACGATAGTGAAGCAAATACCGCGATGCGGTATGCTGACCGCCTTTTTCATAACCATTTGCACAGTTACAAAAATGTAGAGTTTGGACCAATTGAATTTTGTATATTTCAAAACATGCATCATTTCAAAATAATCACAGTCCTTGGCAATGCCGGACATCTAACTAAACACGCAGTGTAAATAAATAACGATCTAATAGTGAAAGATTAAATGATTTGGGTTGAACGATCGAATATTGCCCAGAAAATTGTGACAGAAGCCGGCACCTTGGCTTTGCGGCATTTTCATAACATATCCAGCCTGCAGGTTGATCAAAAAGGCCATCAAGATTTTGTTAGTCAAGCCGATAAAGCTATAGAGGTTTTTGTTAGAGAAAAGTTAAGTTTCCGTTTCCCTGATGATGGGATCGTGGGAGAAGAAGGAAAAAGTAAGCCAAGCAAGTCCGGTTTCACTTGGGTAATTGATCCTATTGATGGAACAGCTAATTTTATTAATGGTATTCCTACATGGGCAGTTGTTTTAGCAGGTGTTTATGAAAATAAAGTCGTAATAGGAATAATTCTGGATGTATGCCGAAGTGAAATGTTTTCGGCTATTGTAGATCAGGGCGCATTTATGAATGGAAAGCGGTTACCCTCGCTCGGCGTAGGTGTGTTGGAAGAGGGCAGTATTGGTGTTGGGTTTTCTAAGTATGCGTCTAAAAAATGGACTATAAGCGTCCTTAGCCAGATATTAGATGAAGGAGGTGTTTTCCAACGAAACGCGTCCGGTGCCCTT
Organism: Paracoccaceae bacterium; assembly: GCA_902512685.1. GTDB lineage: Bacteria > Pseudomonadota > Alphaproteobacteria > Rhodobacterales > Rhodobacteraceae > CABZJG01. Next base: position 24,651 of record CABXKH010000036.1, read on the forward strand.
TCACTTGCCTATGTAGCTTCTGGTCGGTTATTGGGCTATATCGAACAATTTATGAACGCGTGGGATTGCTTGGCTGGTCAATTACTTGTTGCTGAGGCTGGTGGTAATATTCAATTACACTCAGCTAATGCTATGATCGATCATGGGGGTGAGGTCATTGTTGGTGCGCCAGATATTTTTGAAAAACTTCTTGAAATATCTCGAAAAGCTGGGATTGAATCATAACCATTTTTCAATCCTGCATACGGGCCCTGTCAGAATAAATCTGGCTTTGTCAGAATAAACCACCTTGCCTGACAGCATCTTGGAAATTAACTTCTGTGACATGCCCAATCCTGTATCTTTCCGCTATTTCAAAACCAGTCCTGAGATCATCCAGCTTGCAGTCATGCTTTATGTGAGATTTCCACTTTCATTGAGAAATGTGGAAGACCTTCTTCATGAACGCGGCGGGATGTAAGCTATGAATCTGTCCGGTACTGGTGGTACCGGTTTGGGTTACAATTTGCAAGCGAGATCAAAAAGTTTCTTTTCGTGGCTAAGGACCGCTTTTCCAAAAAGACACCTCAATAAGGGGTGCT
>CABXKH010000037.1 GCA_902512685.1 Paracoccaceae bacterium
CAGTGGAAAGAGCAGGGCGGGCTGGATGTTTAGGCTAGTTAGTCTGAGAGGACCGTTGTTAATGATTTCTAAGTTTGTTAGTTTGACAGAGCTGCAACCCTATCCCTCAAAAACCAGTTCGTTATAGGCCATATGCATCAGCTTATTTCATCACGTAATAATGTCCACAACATCTTCGATTGCCGCTCGCTGTGTGCGAAAACCGTTAGCGGGATGATCTTTATTTTCATATCCAAACGTAATTGCTGTTTGAATAAGCCTATTTTCCGGAATTCTAAAATGACTTCGAATGATTGGTGCATAACCAGTTACAGAAGCTTGAACAACTGATGCTACCCCTAGCGCGCGCGCAGCCAATGCGAACAATGCTATGAACCCACCACAATCCATTGCCCCATAGGGGCCTAGATCAGATTCTGTTGTTATGATCGCAACATGTGGAGCACCGAAAAATTTGAAATTCTGCATCATCTGTTCCGCACGGCTTTTGCGATCTTCTCGCGCGATTCCTAGTGATTCGTATAGCTGGTAACCGCAAACGCGTCTGCGAGCTTGATATTCACCTGTGTATTGCTTTGGCCAATCAAAATCTGGGTTCATTGGTCCAGATTTTACCGCATCAACCAAAGCTTTTGAAAAGGCTTTAGTTTGATTGCCTTTGGTGACCAAAACGCTCCATGGTTGTGCATTGCACCATGTTGGGACTTTCGATGCCGTGCTGACAATTTGGTTAATGTTTTCATTTGTCACTTCTTTTGAAAGGTAAGCTCGGCAGCTATAGCGATTGTCCATTATGTTGGACAACGTCTTGAATTCTTCGTTCATCACTCATTCCCAGCAAATAATGGAGGCAACAGAAAACACGTAGTATACTACGTTAGTTATCAAGCAATGGCCGTAATTGTCTACCAAAAACCGTAACATTGCACTAGAATATCATGATTGAAGTCAAACATAAATGATATCACTGATGCCGAAATAAGGCTAGGAAGCAAGAAATTGTAATGTCTTCGTATGAGCCAAACGGGTATTTCCAAAAATTTAGTAGTATGCCTAAAGGCACATATAAAACCGAATTATCGGTCAAAAGATTTTTATTTTAACCAGAACCGATCGAGATTTTTAAAATAAAATAATTAATAACAATAAGTTAAAAAATATTTAAAATATGATTCGACAGAATACGACGTATACTACATAATTAAAAAGTAAGATGTGTACTACGTACCTTTGAAGCAATACTGCTGACCTCACCAGCGGAACGGGGTGAGACACGGTAGTCAATGAAGAGAAAAAATGGGAGACTGATAAAATGAATAGCATTTCAAAATCACTAGTTGCAGCTACATTGGGATTGGCAATATCTGCATCTGCAAGCATTGCAGAGGAGATGAAGATGTTGACAGCTTGGGGTGGCAACCACTCTGGCACAGCCAATATGGCTTACGGATACATTGACCTGGTTAAAGAAATCTCTGGCGGTGATATCAATATTACACCTAGCGGACCAGAAGTTGTGCCGGGTGGCAAACAGATTCAACCAGTGTCAGCGGGTGTATTTGATCTCATTTACACGCATGGCTTGTATCATACCGGTGACACAGGCATTGGCGCAGCGATCGACGCAGTAAATGGCGACATCGAAAAACGCCGTACATCTGGAGTTTGGGATTGGGTTGATACTCACTATCAGGAAACACAAAATCTCAAAGTTCTATCAATTCCAACAGCAACAACAGGGTTTCGTTTCTTTCTAAAAAACCCAATGGATGAAACAAACAAACTTAACGGTACTAAAATCCGCGCACTTCCTTCTTACAACAAAATTGTAGGCGCGCTTGGCGGCACCGCGGTGGTTATTCCGTTTGGTGAGTTGTACTCGGCTGCTGAAAAAGGTGTGATTGACGGTTTGGTATGGCCTTCAGTCGGCGCAGTGGGTTATAAGTTCCACGAAGTAACACCCTATCTAGCAGAGCCAGCATTTGGGACGGTTTCATATTTGATCATGATGAACTTGGACAAATGGAACGGTTTAGATGAAACCCAACAAGAAGCACTTCTGGAAGCTGGCCATAAGCTAGAGCAAAACTCAATTGGTGTCTTCAATGCGCTTCTGGAAGAAGAAAATGCAGCAATGATGGCTGCTGGAGCAAAGAAAACCTCCATTGGGTACACGCTAGAAGAAGCAAATGCATTGTTCGCAGAGCGTGCTATGGAAGTGGCCGTTGAAGCATCTGGCGCAACCGGCGAAGCCTTTCGCGACTTTGTTGCTTCAAAAGGCATGTAATATTAGACAATCTTGTGCTCGGCTCTTCCGAGGAGAGCCGGGCGTTTTCAAATGGTTTTTGCTCAAGAGCGAATATAAACGGGGTCGAAATGTCAGCGATTGTCGCAATTATTGCAAGGGTGGTCGACGCTTTGACCTTGGCAGCGTCAGCATTAGCCGCCTCCGGTCTCGCTATGATTGTTTGTTCCTACATCTACGAAGTTGCTTCTAGGTATGTTTTTCAATCCCCAACAGCATGGGCCAGCGATTTCGTAGCATATGCACTATGCGCATCGGCGTTTCTTGCATTGCCACGTGTTACAAAAGACAAAGCCCATGTTGCTGTTACGATTTTGGTCGATATCGCTCCCAAATCCATTGCTAATGCCACTCATATTATCGTCAACATTTTGGGTTTTCTCTGCCTTTCCTTTGCTGCCTGTGTCAGTTTTCAGGAAAATGTTCGCCAATATACGCGAGATATACATACACTTGCTATAGTGCCAATTCCACAATGGTGGGTGTCTTCTTTTATTACCTTTGGGCTCTCTTTGAGTGCAGTTTACCTGCTCCTATACCTATCACCTAAACACCGCGTTGGCGGTTTTGAAGTAAGCGGGCGAGCCGATTAATGGAATGGTACACCACACTTATTTTTGGTATGATAATCCTCTTCGCTCTGTTTTTATCGGGCGCACCAATTTTCCTTGCCTTTCTTGCAGCAATTTTAATTGGTGTGTATTTTGTTATCGGTACTGCAGGCTTTCCTATGTTTGCAAATTCGGTACTCGATACAGCGACAACAACCTCATTGGCCACGATTCCTTTGTTCATCTTGATGGGCGAATTGCTGTTTCGATCTGGAACAATGGACATTTTGTTTGATTCAATCGACAAGCTAGTTGGTAAAGTCCGAGGTCGACAATATGTTTTGGTCGTCGTCTTGTCAGCGGTGTTTGGGGCTCTCTCTGGTGTTGCCATGGCGGTTGCAGCGATGTTAGGGCGCGCCATCATGCCGGGGATGCACGACCGTGGCTACGACCGTAGCATCGCGGCAGGCCTTATCATTGGCGGCGCGAGCCTTGCACCGATTATTCCTCCCAGCCTGCTTGCGATTATAGTCGGATCGCTTGCTGATGTATCAATTGCAAAACTGCTGATTGCGGGCGTTGTTCCCGGTCTCTTTATTGGTGGAATTTTCTTGGCTTATGTCTTTGCGAGGATCGGGATGAATCCGGCGCTGGCACCTGGCAACGTGGCGAGTGAACGAGCCGAGGTTACCACGGTTGAAAGACTTATTGCTATCTTGCGTACAATGCCGTTCTTGATCGTGATCTTTTCGGTTATGGGCTTCATTATGCTGGGTATTGCAACGCCATCTGAATCCGCTGCTACAGGTGTAATTGGCTCATTGCTTACTGCTGCAATCTACCGGAAACTCTCAATCCAGATGATCTGGGACTCGCTTATGGCTGCAATCACGGTATCTGCAATGATCCTAGCGATCATGGCAATGTCCAAAATGTTTACACAGTTGCTCGCCTTCACAGGTGCGACAAGTGAGCTAGTTAATCTGGTTGCGAATCTTGGATACTCCCCAATTGTAATGTTGATTATAATGCTAGCAGTTCCGTTTATCTTGTGCATGTTCATCGACACAATCGCTGTGATCCTATTGACAATCCCAATATATCAACCCGTGGTTACAGCACTGGAATTTGATCCTGTTTGGTTTTGGCTCTTGTTCCTCGTCAACATCACTCTGGGCGCGATTACGCCGCCCTTTGGCTATACATTATTTGCGTTCAAAGCTGTGGTTCCAGACATGAGTATCAGCCAAGTTTACCGCGCAACATGGCCGTTTGTCGGCCTGTTCTTGCTCGGCATTGCACTCATCATTGCCTTCCCTGCGATTGCGACTTGGCTGCCTAATCTGGTTGGTTAAGACCCAAACTAAACCGCAGTAAATTGTCACCAGCTTTAGAGGCACTTTGTTGTGCGGGATGTTGAAAAGTTATGCAAATGACGCCAACCGCCGATCCTTTGAAGCATCTTGGTAAAGCGTTGTCCGTTGTCGCGGCAAACGGCCTTCACTTAACACAAGTTCTTCCATCGTTGAGGGTGCCATTTCCTGTCCATATGCAGCCCCAGCGGAACGAGTGATGGTCTCATCCATCAATGTTCCTCCTATGTCGTTAACACCCGCGGATAGGCAAGCAGCGACTCCCTTTGGGCCAAGCTTGACCCAAGATGCCTGAATGTTTGGGATGACTGGGTTTAATACTAACCGTGCAACGGAATGAACCAGCACAGATTCGCGCCAAGTTGGCCCCCTTCGAGATCCGCTCTTCAGATAAATCGGCGACTCCATATGTACAAAGGGCAACGGCACGAACTCAGTAAATCCACCCGTCCTTATCTGCTGTTCCCGAACCCGCAAAAGATGTCTTGCCCAATGCACCGGGCGTTCGATATGGCCAAACATGATGGTAGCCGTAGTCTTTAGTCCTTGTTCATGGGCCGCACTCACAACTTCAAACCATTCCGCTGTGTTGATCTTGTCATGGCATAAATCTCGGCGCACCTCATCATCGAGGATTTCTGCCGCAGTGCCAGGTAAGCTGCCTAAGCCTTCGTCGATTAACATACCCAAAAAATCATAAACAGATACGCCCAAAGTGGTCGCCCCTTGATGCACTTCTAATGGCGAAAAGGCATGGACGTGCATGTCAGGCAAATCTGTTTTGATTGCACGCAGGATATCAAGATAAGTTTGCCCCGTATATTCAGGGTGAATACCACCCTGCAAACACACTTCAACTGCGCCTCGATCCCAAGCTTCGCGGGCCCGCTGCACCAGAACATCAGCGCCCAAATTATAGGGACGTCCGCGTAGGTTCTCGTTCATCTTCCCTTTGGAAAAGGCACAGAACTTACATTTATAATAGCAAATATTGGTATAGTTGATGTTGCGTGTCACGACATAACTAACCGTTTCGCCATTGACCCGTTTGCGCACCTCATCTGCGGCTTGCATGACCTCATACACTTCACAATTCCGTGCAGTCAGCAGGCGGCCAACATCGGTCTCGGATAAAGATTCACCCTTATCCGCATTTGACAAAATTCGTAATAGGCCTTTATCTAGGATTACCGCAGGCGAGCTTGCTAATTCGGGTAACTTTTGCGATGCATCCCCGGGCACCCAGTTATCCATGCGTGCCAATCCATCAGCATCCATCAGATCAAGCACCGGTTTGCGCATTTTTTTATCCAGCCAAACGGTATTTTGATGTGCATAGCTTGGGTAAATTCCCATTCTTTCCACCAAAATCTTACTGCATCTTGCGGTATCCTCAGCAAGTTGATCCAAATGGGGCCAAGGGGCCTCTGGGTTTACATGATCGGGGGTAACAGGTGAAACACCGCCCCAATCATTGATCCCCGCCTCGATTAAGCCCGCTCCGCCATCTGATAGGTTTGGCGGCGCCTGTATTGACATTTTGGAACCAAATATGATTCTTGCAACGGCAATGGTCCATTGCAAATCTGCTAAATCAGGTTCAGGCTTTTTAGCCATTTTTGTTTTCGGTTTTGCACGGAAATTCTGTATGATAATTTCCTGAATATGTCCAAATTCTTGGTGTAATTCGCGCAAAGCAAGTAGGCTGTCAATTCGCTCTGCGCGGGTTTCGCCAATACCAATCAAAATGCCACTCGTGAAAGGAATTTTCAACGTGCCTGCTTGACGGATTGTCTCTAACCGAACAGCAGGGTCTTTATCTGGGGAACCAAAATGGCATCCACCCCGTTCCATCAAGCGTGTTGAGTTGGACTCAAGCATAATACCCATGGAAGCAGAAACTTCACGTAACATAGCCAATTCATCAAGCGTCATCACGCCAGGATTTAGATGAGGCAAAAGACCTGTCTTGTGGATCACCAACTCTGCCATAGCACGCAGATATTCCAGCGTGGTGCCATAGCCCATTTCAGCCAGCGCATCACGTGCAACAGCATAACGCAGTTCCGGTTTATCACCAAGCGTGAACAAAGCTTCTTTGCACCCAGCAGCACGACCAGCGCGCGCGATTTCAAGCACCTTTTTTGAGCTAAGGAATGGCGCATCAATCTTTTTAGGGGCTTTGGCAAAAGTGCAGTAATGGCAAACATCGCGGCATAGTTCTGTCAACGGAATGAATACTTTACGTGAATAACTAACCAACCGCCCATGGTTCTCATCACGAATTTTGGTTGCCCGTGCCATCAAGTAAGGTAGTGGTACATCTTGTAACTGTTTTGCTTCGACTGCGGATATACACTTGCCCAATGTCCACTTTTTTGAACTGAAAGTCATGCGGCCTCCCACTTTTGCAGGTTTTGCAGCTCCTGGCCAAATGAACTGGATGCTAGAAAATCAACTGTTACATTGCATAAACCTGATCGCACCACTCTCAACAAGTCCTCGGCGCCGTCTACATCTATCGCCATTGTGTCAATGGAAACAACCGTGGCAGAAATCCCGATTTTAGCGGATGCCTTCTTGTAATTTAAAAAACTGCTCTCGCCAAAATTTGGCTTTATCAGATCGGGTGAAGACATATAGAGCCCATTTGTTCCCCTATTTTGTCGATCCGGCACAATGGCAAAGCGTGGACCGTTTCCAATTCCTGCCCGAATAAATCTCGAAATATCCTGTGGTTGTGCCAATGGCAGATCAGCCGGAAGAACGATAACGGAACGATGAGGTTCGATAGCATTTAATCCCTTGGAAACACCGTGGTTGTATCCCTTCGATACGCTTTCGCGGATATTCTTAGTGCCAAATTCTGACCCTAGATCCAAGACGGCATCATCGTGCGCTACAAGCCAGATATTACCCAAGGCGCATTTGTTGAGGGTGGTTAGCAGATCGCGTAACATTGCTAAAACAAGAATAGCGCGCTCATTTGTAGTTAAAACGCTTTGCAAACGTTGCTTGGCCTTTGTCAGGTCTTTAACTGGTATTACAACATCAATCATGTTCGGCACTCTTGTGCAAAATTTAGCGTAGCTTTTGCCAATTCAATCCGCCCGCTCAAATCAGTCATTATAGTTTGCATTAAATGGGTCTTTATTCCCATCTCGCGAATTTGCGGCGCCAATTCTGCGTCCTGAACATCAATCACCAGGCCGTCGATCAGATCTTGATAGTGAGCTGCAATGCCAAGCACCGAAACGTCTTTGCCCAACTCTTGCATCATCTTGGCCGCTGGCCCTTTGATGGCTTTCCCACCAATGATCGGCGAGACGGCCACAATAGGAGCGCCTGCATTTTTCAGCGCCGCCTTCATTCCTTTCAGCTGCAAAATGGGATCAACACTGACGTAAGGGTTCGACGGCGCGATGATAATAGCTTCTGGGTCAGATTGCAGCGTGTCCACAATCTGCGACTGCGGTTTCGCATTTTCAGTTCCATCAAAAGAGAACCCAGCGACACGCGGTCCGCATTGCTCGCGCACAAAATAATGCTGAAATGCCAAATCACCTGCGTCTGTATGAACAATAGTCGCAACGGGATCATCGCTCATCGGCAGAATATCCGCCTCGATACCCATCCGCAGCGCTAAATTACCGGTCACTTCCGCCATCGTTTTATTCTGTGCCAACATATCTGTGCGCAAAACATGCATGGCCAAATCCCCGTCACCCACATTGAACCACTCCGGTCCCTGCAAATCCTTCATTGCGGACATAAAGGTCCAGGATTCGTCTTTTCTTCCCCACCCCCGCGTCTGATCAGACAGGCCAGACAGCGCATATAGAACGGAATCGATATCGGGGCATACTCGCAGACCAAGATGCGTGAAATCATCGCCAGTATTGCAAGCAACGACCAGTTCTCTGCCTGCAACAACATAGGACATACCCAGCACCAGTTTGGCACCGCCGACGCCACCAGACAAGGTTACAACTGCACCGCTCATCGGAACATATCCTCGGCGATGTCACGGATCAGATCAGAGGCAGGGCGATGATGCGCCGAGGCATGGCCTCTAAAGTCCAGCCCCCGCATATGCACCACAGGTCGCCCTTCGGCGGTTTGCCCCTGCAATAATGATGCGGCCGTAGCGACTTCGTCTGCGATGGCCTGTTGTGTGACAATCAGTTCGCGTCCAAACAAATCAACTTCGCCGCGTCTGTCCCACAGGCTCGGCAACCCAGAGGCGCCAATTGCGACACCCGTTGTGCCTAACCGCCAGGGCCGTCCGAAACTGTCAGAAATAACCACAGCGACATCGCAACCGTGCCGCTGCATCAACGCATCGCGCAGGTTTGTTGCGCTTTGTTCTGGATCCAGTGGCAGTAATAGAACGTTTTCTTCACCACCGTCAGACTGGACATTCGACGCATCAATTCCCGCGTTTGCCATGATCCAGCCGCGATTATGTTCAACAATCATCACGCCTGTTTTCTTGCGAACGATGGATTTGCTTTCGCTTAGGATCAACTCAACGACACGGGCATCTTTTTGCGTTTCACCCGCCAATTCCATCGCCCGCGCGCTGGGAGAGACAGTGTTCAAATTTACTGTACGCCCTTCGGCTTTGGAAATTATTTTCTGCGCCACAACAATGATGTCGCCATCACACAGCACCAGTGGCAAACGTGTCAAACCGTCTGTTATCAAACTGCAAAGATCATCCCCCGATTTTACAAGCGGGAGATCCTGTAGCGCCGTAAGGGTAATCTGGTTTGACACGCGAATTCCTTCGTTGACTTAGTCGTCGTTAAGCTGTGGTTCGCCAATGATTCTGATGCCCGCGCCGTCGATTTTGTAGGCTCCATTGATGAAGATCAAAACAGAGGTCAATGCTTCAGCTACGGCGGAATTGTCAATCCGTCCTGCGTGCCACGCTTTCATATCCGCGTCTTGGGCCAGCTTGATAACCGTTCCGCGCGCAGGCTTATCGTTACCACAAACAAATACGTCGCAATCAATGCTGTGATCCAGATCATTCAAATGGGCCGCTGCTACGTTCTGAAACGCAGAAACAACACGAACAGTTTCGCCCAGTTCTTTTTGCACATTCTTGGCGACCGAACCGCCCTCTGGCAGTTGAACTGTGCGCACTTTTGGGGGCATCAATGGAACGGTAACATCAACGTAAATTTTACCTTCTAGATGCGGTTTGATGCTGTTCAACGTCGCCGCGTGGCTGGCGTAAGGCACTGCCATAACGATCAGATCGCCACCGGCTGCAGCCGTTGCATTGTCATGTCCTGCAATTGTCGTACCTGCTTGCGCGGACAACTCGGCGGCTCTTTCAGTGGCACGCCCGCCATCGCGCGACCCGATGGCCACGCTGTGGCCAGCTCGCGCCCAACGCAGTGCCAACCCAGCGCCCAATGCGCCGGTACCACCGATGATCGCAATGTTCATACTTTCTGAATATTCAGTCATGTCTTCACCTCTCAGGCTTATACCTCTGTTTTGTCTGCGCGAATGGCATAACAGGCACGACCTGTTACAACTGTCACCCCTACATCATCTTCGATTTCAACATCTACAAATCCAACTGTGCTCCCAATGCGCCGCACGGTTGCAATGGCATACAGATGGTCTGACACTGCAAGGCGCAGGAAATCCGTGCTGAAATTCAGCGTAAGCATCGGGCCACCAGCGACCAGCATCAACGCATAGCATCCAGTGATATCCACCAAGGACCCCATTACGCCACCATGCCACTGATTTGTTTCTGGCTGGCGTTCAAACTCATCACGCATTGATACCCGCAGCTTTAGCCTTGCTATTTCGTTGTCCAGTTCCAGCACTTTGGGTTGGAACAATTGATGGTATTTGGAGCGGTTGATCCGTTCCTGTATATCATCAATCGTAAGATTGTTGTGACGCATTCCCATATTAGGAAACACCTTTCTGTGCGGTTTTCTTGACTTCATCCCAAACGTAATCTTCCAACACGCCGCGTTGGACTTTGCCAATTGCGGACAGTGGAATTTTGTCGATGCATGTCATGAATTCCGGCCACTTTGCCTTATCCAGCCCAACACCTTTGCAATGATCACGCAAACCGTCCAGCGTCACATCACCCGCTTGAACAACTACCGCCGCCAATCGAGAGCCCAGACGCTCATCAGGATAGCCAATAATGGCAACATCTTCGACGCTAGTATGGCTCAGCAACGTGTTTTCGATCTCTAACGGTGAGATGTTCTCTCCGCCACGCAGAATGATATCCTGCGCACGTCCTACCATCTTGATATAGCCATCTTCACGCTGTTCGCAAGCATCGCCAGTTTGATACCAGCCATCATCATGCAGCCGCCCATTCGGATCGCCGCTCCAATACCCTGTCATCATTTGTTCAGGGCAGTGCAATTGCAGCTCATTATCAATGACACGGGTTGTTGTGCCGGGCATCGCTATTCCATCTGTCTCTAGACGATTCTCCAAATCAGCGTCCAACGGGCAGGCCGTTACCGCGCCCGCTTCCGACGTTCCAAAATAGGACCAAACCTGACACCCGGGCAAAGCATCCAAGCCACGACGCACCAATGTGCGTGGCACAGGCGCACCAGCAGATGGGAAGAATTTCAGCGATTTCACTCGTTCGTTGCCGTTTTTTTCAGCAAAGGAAACCATATCAATCAGGAACGGCGTCGGCGCAACTGTGAAGGTACACTTATACCGCTCAATCAAATCCACCGCCGTGTCGATTTTCCAACGAGACACCAAAATCATCGGTGAATCCAGCAACAAGGAGAACCGCACACCGAACAACAATGAAACTGCGTGACCGACAGGCGAGGACACCAAAATCGGGTCGTCTTTGGTCAGCCCAAAATGTTGGGCAAATACTTCGGTTTGGCGCTGCCACGTGGCGCTCGTATGCATCGCCGCCTTGGGCGTACCTGTGGTGCCAGACGTGCAGGCCAACCATGCCAATTTTTCTCCGCTCCTCACAACAGGACGTTCTGGACCAATCGGTGCGGTTTCTGCTTCGCGAAAGCGGCGTTCACCCAGTTGATCAAACAAAGGATTGTCGCCAACAAGATGTTCAGTCAGCACAACCACTTTGGCGTCCAGAATTTCTGCCAATTCCGTGATGCTTGTCCCTGCGGCCCAAGGAAGGTTGACCAATACAGCACCACAAAGACGAACCGCGAGATAATCCACCACAAATTCGATCACGTTCGGGCGCGCAACAATCACCCGAGATCCTGGCTCCACGCCTTGTGCAATAAACTGTCCCGCCCGCACACGAGCCTGTTTGATCAGCTCACCAACAGTGATTTCACGGTCAATTTCGGCAACCGCCAAAGCTGACGGATCACGGGCGCACAGTCGACCCCATTCTTCAGCAGCAAAGTCTCTGGTGTCGGCGTTTTGAAGAAAGGGTTCAACCGTCAGCATGGCTGGGTATTTTCTTAATTTCAGTTACCAGTGTTTCAACTTGGTTATCAGTCAAACCATCAAACCATGTTTCATCGATTTGAATTCGATCTACTTTTCCGCCATAACGTTTTGCCAGCGCAGAAGGCAGGTCGGCGGGTGTTGTGATCACCGAATAGGCTTCTAACATATCGTCTGAAACTAAGTTGCCCATTTCAGCCCATTTACCCTGACGAGACAAGTTGGCAAAATCCTCTTGCGCAACTGACCAACCGAACATTGACAACATTTCTGCATATTCTGGCGTCGATGCATATAATGCAACCCGCTCCTTCAAACCATTGGCAACGCGATCCAGCCCCTCGGTATTTGTCGCACAGCCGATGAAGCCATAGCCACCCAGATCGAGGTCTTTGAGCGTGCGACCAGAACGTTCCAAACCGATCTCAAGGTTGGGCAACATGACTTCCTCGTGCCATTTCCATGTGATCGGATCACCGGGCAAATGGCCGTTTGCAACCTCACCGCACAACCGACACATTAATTTGTTGATCGCGGCCAAATGGATTTCCGGCTTGCCGGTCGTTAATGGGCCAGGGTTGTAATACGGTATCATGAGGTTGTGTTTGTAATACACGCCATTGTAATCCAGTTTAGTTCCATCCTGCCAACAATCCCAAATCGCGTTCAAAGCGTTGATGTAGTCTTTCATCCGACGGATCACCGGCAAATACTCCATACCAAAGCGGCGCGTTAGGTGGGCCTTGATCTGACTGCCAATGCCAAGCTGGAAACGCCCACCCGACAATTCATTCAACGACCACGCATCATAGGCGGTTGCCATCGGGCTACGGGGAAAGGCAACAAAAACGCCAGACATCATCTTGATATCTTTGGTTAGCATCGCTCCAGCCGCAGCCGACAAGGTTGGCGGAACAGTCAGTTCCAGCAAGGTCGTGCCATCATAGCCAAGCCGTTCTGCCCGTGCCATTGCTTCTGGCATTTCCGACAGTTTCTTGGGCCGTACCATAGAGTAGACACGCATGTTATTGCTCCCCGAAGTTGGTTGTTGGATAGTTTTCTTTTATGAATTCTGGCGAATATTTTCCGCTCTCTTGGTCTCGTTTTACAGCTTCTGCATTCCGCTCAGCAGGTTTGCCATAGCCACCCGCGCCCGGTGTTTCCACTGTTATGCGCGTGCCCAGTTTGACTTCAACCTCATTCGGTTTGTCGTCCAAGCGGCGTATGCCGTCTGCGTCTTCGATCTGGAATTGGCCAGACGCGCCTACTTCGCCGCCAAACAACCCCCAAGGTTGATACCGGAACCGTTCGCCCGCGCCGTTGAACACACATTCATGGTCCACAGGCGTTAACACGCGGCGCAATCCCATGCCCCCACGAAATTCACCCGCGCCGCCAGAGTTTTCGACAAAGCCGTATTCTTCGACCCGCAGCGGGTATTCTTGTTCAATGGATTCCACTGGTAGGTTTGATGTGTTGGTTATGCCAACCTGAACGCCATCTTTGCCGTCTTTGGTCGCCCGTGCACCCATACCACCTCCGATGGTTTCAAAGTACAGGTACGGTTTACCAGTGCGAGGATCAACGCCCGAAAAAACAGCCGTTGTATTGGCTCCGTTCGCCGCTGCAATCACCTTGTCTGGGATCGCTTTGGACAAGGCGCCCAGAACAATATCAATCACCCGTTGGCAGGCATGCGCACGCGCCGCTACGGGGGCTGGGAAGACACAGTTCAAAATCGTGCCAGGTTCACATGTAATATCAACCGCGTCCAACACACCTTGGTTGGATGGCATTTCGCTGTCTAATGCCCCGATCAACGCATAATTCACACTGGCCTGTACTGCATTTAATGTCGTGTTGATGTTACCTCTAACCTGTGGGCTGGTACCCGCAAAATCCAGATGGATACGTTCGCCTTTAACCGTCAGTTTCAGGCAAATCGGAATGTCGTAGGTCGAGAGACCATCTGAATCCATGTAGTCTTTGAATTCATAAACTCCATCAGGTATCTGCGCGATAGTGTCTTTCATCCGCTGGTTTGTACGGTCGATAATCTCATCAAACGCTGTCAGAACGCTTGGCAATCCATGAACGCCGATAACTTCTTTGAACCGTCGTTCGCCCAATCGACACGACGCAATTTGTGCGTTGTGATCGCCCTGGCGTTCTTCGGGAACTCGAACGTTCAACAACATGATATCCATGATATCTTGTTGCAAAATACCTTTGTTAAACAGGCGGACAACGGGAATACGCAGCCCTTCCTGATAAATCTCAGACATGCCACCCGCCATAGAACCCGGAACCATACCACCGATATCGGCGTGGTGGGCGATGTTGCACACAAAAGCTACGATCTCGCCGGCAATAAAGATCGGCATTGCGTAGTTGATATCAGGCAAGTGTGTGCCGCCCGCCGTGTGTGGATCGTTGGCCACAAAAATATCGCCTTCATTGATATCGTCGCCAAATTTTTCCAACACACATTTCATCAATCCCCCCATCGAGGCGATGTGAATGGGCAGGGTCAGTTCCGCCTGAACAACCAAACGGCCGGCTTTGTCCACAATCGCAATGGAATGGTCTTTGCGCTCCTTGATGTTGGTCGAATACGAAGACCGCATCAACGCCACAAAGCATTCATCCGCAATTGAACGCAGACCATTGGCGATAATTTCGAGACGGATCGGATCGAGTTCTACTGTGTGCTCGCTCATGCGACGTCCTCCGGCTTGATGGTGATAATCAAATGCCCATCGGGCGTCATTTCGGCAACATCACCAGGGTAAACTGGTGTGGTCGTGTCCATTTGCTCCAGAACCGCTGGGCCAGTGACCCGTTGGCCCGGGCGCATTTCCGCACGGTCGTAAATACGCGATTCAACAGGAGTTTCGGTATCGTAATACACCAAGCGCGTGTCGCGCACTTGTGGTTCATCTATTTCACTATCTAAGGCTGGTTTGTCCTCGAATGTGTGCAACTTTGCACGTGCCGACAAGCGAACATTCACGATTTCAACGGGATCAGTTTCGCTGGCGTAGCCATAGGCTTGATCATGCGCATCACAGAATGCTTTGGTCACCGTTTGGGCATTTGGTACATCATTTACAGATAACTGCGCACCTGCGGCCACGGGAACTGCAAGTTCAAAGTTTTGACCCACATACCGCGCATCCACAATCAATTGAACACGACGACCAGTTTCAGGGGCTTTCTCCTCGGCAAACCAATCCACGGCCTTGGTGTGCAAGTCTGCCAATGTTTGCGCCAAAACACCGATCCCAGTGTCATCCAATGCAATACGGCGGCTGACAACAAAATCTTCTTTCAAATCTGACACCAGCAGACCCTGAGCACAAACGATACCGGGTGCGGCGGGCACAACCATTTCTTTCATGCCGAGGCTTACAGCCACATCACGGGCGTGCAGCGGCCCAGCGCCACCAAATGGCATCAGCACAAAGTCACGCGGATCATGGCCACGCTCAACAGAAATGGTCCGGATCGTTCGCACCATATTGGCAATTACGATACCCAGCATCCCCTGTGCGGTCTTTTCGGGGGTAAAACCCAACTGATCCGCAATCGGCTTATAAACTGCACGGGACAACTCTGGATCAAGCCCCATTTCACCATCCAGCAAACCGCGTGAAGACAAACGACCTAGCAATAGGTTCGCATCCGTTGTTGTCGGTTCGTCACCGCCATTGCCGTAACACGCAGGTCCGGGATACGCCCCTGCGGATTTTGGCCCGGCCTTCAACAGACCATCACGATCAAACCACGCAATCGAGCCACCACCCGCACCAACAGTTTCCACATCAACGCACGGCATCCGAATAGGAAAGCCAGCTACATCACGATCGAACGCCAGATCAACGCTATAGTCACGGATCAACGCCACATCGGCACTGGTGCCACCCATATCGAGCGTAATGATATTGCGGCGTCCTGTTTGACGTGCCGCATGGGCCGCGCCAACTGCGCCTGCAGCAGGACCAGACAGAGCGGTCCGCACTGGGAATTCCCTTGACCGCTGAACCGACATCAATCCACCACTTGATTGGTTGATCCCAAGGCTGGCATTGGGCGCACGTTCTGCGATCCCCGCCTCCAAGGTTTCCAGATAGTGCAACATAACAGGCTGCAAATAGGCGTTCAGAACTGTTGTGGACAGTCGTTCATATTCGCGAAATTCTGGCTGTACTTCGGAGGACACCGAAACTGCAATATCTGGTGCACGTTTGCGCAACGCCTTTGCAAACGCTTGTTCATGGCTGTCATTTCTGAACGAAAACACAAACCCAATGGCGCAGGCGCCTGCAGCCGAAGCAATCACTTCATCAACAGCCGCATCGATATCCTCGGCACTCGGAGCGCGAACGATTTCACCTTGTGCGTCAATACGTTCATTAAGTTCGATGCGGTATTCCCGATCTACGAGTGGCGTAGGATGATCCCGTTGCAAGTCGTACATGTGCGGGCGCGTTTGGCGGCCAATTTCTAATAGATCACGAAACCCTTTTGTTGTCACCAATGCGACATGGCTACCCGTGCGCTGTATTAGCGCATTGGTGCCAACCGTTGTGCCGTGAGACACCCGTTCGATTTCATCCTTTGGAATATCGAACTTATCACACATTGCATCTAGTCCACTTAAAATAGCTTCAGCAGGGTTAGAAGGTGTCGACGACGTCTTATATACGTGAAGCTTTCCAGTTTTGTCGTTTGCTGCATAGAAATCTGTGAATGTACCACCAACGTCCACACCAACTGACCAACTCATAAAATTTTCTCCAGAATTCGAATTTAACACTTTACGTAGTGTACTCCGTAAAGTGAGAGAGTCAAAACTAAAAAGAGTTTTTTTAGAATTGTCCAAACATTAACCGGTTTTATGCGGTAGATATTCGCTGAATATTGCCCTTAAACTGGTGGTAGAAGTTACTCTGCTCTGATAAAACAACTTCAGTGCAGTACGAGATTCAGATTAGAGCCAATATGACAGTTGACGATTCGTTTTTTCAAAATTTAGCAGATCGACCGGGACACCTTATCCGACGGCTACATCAAATTCACGTGGCCTTATTTTTGGACGAATGTGGTAAGCACGATCTAACGCCTGTCCAATTCGGTGTACTTACTGTCCTTGTAGATGGCGAAGTACGCGACCAGGTTACGATTGCTGCGATGATCGGCGTGGACAGAAACACAGCTGCGGACGTAATTCGGCGGCTGGCCAAACGCGCTTTGCTTGAACGGCCTGATAATCCAAAAGACAAACGTACCAAACTAGCCAAAATTACTCATGATGGAATAAAGCTTGTAGAAAAAGTTCAACCAGGAATGGTAAAGGCACAAATTCGGCTAATAGACCCATTGACTGATGAAGAGTACGCCTTGTTTATGAAGCTGACTCAAAAGCTGATTTCTGCTAATAACCTAAGCAGTCGCGCTCCTTGGCGTCCTTAGTGGAAACTAGCAAGGAATAAACTGGCGACCTAGGGCAATTAAATTATCGCACTTTCCGTGACAATGGATTTTATCCATTTTTGGAACGCTAGCACGGGCGGATGGTGGGCGCTGCGTTCTGGCCAAACCAGAAAATACGACCCAATCACAGAGGTTGCAGACCCACCCAGTCCCACCAATTTCCCTTGCATAAGTTCGTTTTCGACTAAATATTTAGGCACAATCGCCGCGCCTAGTCCAGACACAACTGCCTGTATCATAGTCGCAAACTGATCGAACTGAATGCCCGTGACGTTATCAATATCTAACCCCTGTTGCGCAAACCAACGGTTCCATGCGCTTGGCCGCGTTTGCAAATGCAGAAGCGGCATTTTTTGAATTTCTTTTAAATTGTCCGCTGCCCTCGGGCCTAAAATCAAGGGGGCCGCAACGGCAACTACTTCTTCTTCCATTAAGCGTAAGCTGTTTACGTTTGGCCAGTCATCCAATCCAAAATGAATAGCTGCATGAAAATTCTCGTTTGAGAAGTCAAAGGGGCGGGTTCGCGTGGAAAGGTTCACTGTTACGCCTGGACATTTTGCTATGAAATCCGCCAAACGTGGCGCCAGCCAATGTGTTCCAAATGCTGGCAGCACGGCCAAATTCAACGCTCCCCCATTTGGGTTTGTACGTAATTTAACCCCAGCATTGGTAATCAAGTTGATGCCCAGACGCACCTCCTCAGAATAAGTTTTTCCAGCCCCGGTTACATGTAGCCGCTGTTTGTCCCGTTCAAATAGCTGCACACCGATTTGTTGCTCCAGCTTTTGTAGATGACGGCTGACCGCGCCTTGGGTCAGGCTCAGTTCCTGAGCTGCCGCTGTGACAGATCCACGCCTTGCAACTGCTTCAAACGAGGCAAGCCACGCAAACGGAGGTAGGAACCTCCTCGGGATTGAAACTTCATTCCATTCTAACATGATCTAATTCCAAAATTTCGTAAAATTTGCCCGTGATATCCTATATTAAAGAATATATCCACGTCACATCAATATAAATAATTGTGAATTGTAATGATCATAAAGCCAAAAACACCAGTGTTCGCCCGATCTGACCGCGCTGCAGCTGTTAAGCTATCCGAAATCGTTCGGATTTCAGAAGCGGTGCAAGCCCGCAAAGCTAAAGGTGAAGACATCCTTAGTTTTGGTACAGGCGAACCCGACTTTCCAACACCAGAAAATATCATCGAAGCCGCGCACTCTGCTATGCTTGCAGGGCAAACAACTTACCCCCCAACGCAGGGCATATCGGCCTTGCGGAAGACCATTATAGAACACACGGCTTCTGATCCAAGCGCAAAACCAGACCAATCCGAAGTAATCGTCTGTACAGGAGCAAAACAGGTGCTAGCGAATGCTTGCCTAGCCACGCTTAATCAAGGAGACGAAATTATTGTTCCTGCGCCTTATTGGACATCATACGCCGACATCGTAGCGTTTTGTCAGGCAACATTGGTGCCAGTCGCATGCACTGGCGAAACAGAGTTCAAACTGTCCCCAGCACAGCTGTCTGCCGCAATTACGCCGAAAACAAAATGGTTATTGCTGAATTCGCCTGGCAACCCATCTGGCGCATTATATACAGCACATGAACTGTCTGCTCTTGCTGATGTTTTGCGTGCAAACCCGCATGTTTGGATATTGGCAGATGAAATCTACCAACATATCTCCTATGATACTTTCACATCATTCCGTGAAATTGCGCCCGACCTTTTGGGCCGCATGCTAATTGTAAATGGCGTGTCCAAAGCCTATGCTATGACTGGTTGGCGGTTGGGCTGGGGCATTGGCCCACGTGAACTTATCGCTACAATGGTTGGTGTGCAGGGGCAATCAACTTCTGGAGCATCCTCAATTTCGCAGGCCGCCGCACTTGCTGCGCTCACAGGACCACAAGATGTTCTGAGCGAACGCCTCGCATCTTTCAAAGACCGCCGAGACTATGTGGTTGCTGCATTGAACAAAACACGCCGCCTTGATTGCCTCACCCCAGGCGGTGCGTTTTATGTTTTCCCCTCCTGTGAGAAAACCTTTGGCCTAAAAACGCCAGATGGAACCGAAATCACCACTGACGCCGAATTCTGCACATACATATTAGCTAATGCTGGTGTTGCGCTTGTTCCTGGGCGTGCCTTTGGTTTGTCAGGCCATTTTCGATTGTCATACGCCTATGCGATGGCGGATCTCAAAGAAGGTTGCGCGCGTATCGCTAACGCCGTGGCCGCACTTTCATAAAGGATATTCTTATGTCACTAAAACCTAAAGACACCCCTGAACTATCTCATTTTGAATGGGAAGATCCGTTCCTTCTGGAAAATCAACTGAGCGAAGACGAACGCATGATACGGGACGCCGTTCGAGCCTATGCACAAGAAAAATTACAACCCCGAGCAATCGATGCCTTTGCCAATGAAACCACCGATGCAGACATCTTTCGCGAAATGGGCGAAATGGGACTGCTGGGTATAACTGTTCCAAAAGAGTATGGAGGGTTGGGCGCGTCCTATGTCACCTATGGGCTGGTTGCGCGCGAAATTGAGCGTGTTGATTCTGGGTACCGTTCAATGATGTCTGTGCAATCTTCATTGGTGATGTATCCGATATACGCCTATGGTTGTGAAGAGCAGCGCCATAAATATTTACCCAAGTTGGCCAGTGGCGAATTCATTGGTTGCTTTGGGCTGACAGAACCAGATGCAGGCAGTGATCCAGGCGGCATGAAAACCCGAGCTGAAAAGGTCCAGGGCGGTTATATTCTTAACGGTTCTAAAATGTGGATTTCGAACAGCCCGATCGCAGATGTTTTTGTAGTTTGGGCCAAATCCAAAGCCCATGGCGGTCAAATCCGGGGCTTTGTACTGGATAAAGAAATGAAAGGTCTGTCGGCGCCTAAAATTAGTGGAAAACTTTCATTGCGCGCCTCAATCACCGGCGAAATCGTGATGGACAATGTAGAAGTCGGCGAAGACGCGCTGCTTCCGAATGTCGAAGGTCTTAAGGGGCCGTTTGGGTGCTTAAACCGCGCACGTTATGGTATATCATGGGGCGTGCTTGGCGCAGCTGAATTTTGCTGGCACGCATCGCGCCAATACGGATTGGATCGGAAACAATTTAACAAACCACTTGCCCAAACGCAACTTTTTCAACTGAAACTTGCCAATATGCAAACTGAAATCACACTTGGCTTGCAAGGCAGCTTGCGCATCGGCCGCCTGATGGACAAGGCAAAGGCTGCGCCAGAAATGATCAGCATGATGAAGCGTAATAACTGTGGCAAAGCATTAGAAATCGCCCGTCATGCTCGTGACATGCATGGCGGCAATGGAATTTCCGAGGAATTCCAGGTGATCCGCCATATGGTAAATCTGGAAACAGTTAACACATACGAAGGAACCCATGATGTTCATGCGCTAATCTTGGGCCGTGCACAAACTGGTTTGCAGGCTTTCTATTAGGCATCTAGAGGGACAACTTTATGGATCGCGCAGATATCGTTCATGAGGCATTTGTCGCCCGAGTGGCCGCAGGCGAATTTCCCAGTGGTGATGGACCGTCCGGCCCTTTGTCTGACTCCGAGGCCGTTGCGATTTTTCGCGCCCAATGCCTAAGCCGAAATCTTGATCGACGGTCGCGCAAAATGCAGGCCGTTGGACAAGGGTTCTACACCATTGGCTCTTCTGGGCATGAGGGCATGGCTGCAGTTGCTTCTGCATTACGGCCAGATGATATGGCTTTTCTGCATTACCGGGATGGGGCGTTTCAAACGCGCCGTTCTGCAATGGTGCCCGGAACAACGCCTGCTTGGGATATGCTACTCAGCTTCTCCACCGCGAAATCTGATCCTATGTCTGGCGGGCGGCACAAGGTACTTGGATCCAAGGCCATGAACATACCGCCCCAAACATCCACAATTGGCAGCCACCTTCCTAAAGCGGTTGGTGCGGCGTATTCCATTGCGTTGGCCAAACGACATCCGCCTGAACACAAGGTTTTGAAGGACGATAGCATTGTCATTTGTTCATTTGGTGATGCCTCCGCTAACCATTCCACGGCGCAGGGGGCAATTAACACGGCCTGCTGGACATCCTATCAATCTGTTCCACTACCCCTTTTGTTTGTTTGCGAAGACAACGGCATTGGCATTTCCACGCGCACACCTCAGGGTTGGATTGCGGCCAACTTTGCCAACAAACCAGGTCTGAAATATTTCAAAGCCAACGGCCTTGATCTATTTGATACTTTTCGAGTAGCACAAGAGGCTGCGGAATATGTTCGCAAACGTAAGAAACCAGCTTTTTTGCATCTGCCCCTTGTGCGCCTTTACGGTCATGCAGGCGCAGATTTGCAACAATCTTATCTGGCAAAAACCATATTTGAAGAATGGGAAAAGAATGATCCGCTATTGCATTCGGCGCGGTTATTAACGGAAAGTGGCATACTGGCGACTGACGAGGTGCTCTCAATCTATACCGAGATTGAAGAGCAATGCACTCGCGTAGCTGAAGAGGTGATCAAGCAACAAAGGCTATCTGCATCGCAGGAGGTCATGGCCTCTATCGTGCCACCTAAACGAGAATGCAAACCCACCAACGGCCCTTCTGCGGGGGTGCGAAAGTCCGTATTTGATAGTGATGTACGACAAATGGAAAATCCCCAACCTATGTCGCGGTTGATTAACTGGGCACTGACCGATCTTATGCTTAAATACCCGGAAATTGTGATGATGGGCGAAGACGTGGGACGAAAAGGGGGTGTGTACGGTGTGACCCAAAAACTGTGCGATCGCTTTGGTCAGGATCGGATGATCGACACTTTGCTCGATGAACAATCCATCCTCGGGTTGGCTATCGGTCTGGGGCACAACGGGTTTATTCCGATGCCTGAAATTCAGTTTCTGGCCTATCTCCACAACGCCGAAGATCAAATTCGTGGTGAAGCGGCAACTCTTTCTTTCTTTTCCAATGGACAATTCACAAACCCTATGGTGCTGCGAATCGCCGGACTGGGTTATCAAAAGGGGTTCGGTGGGCATTTCCACAACGATAACTCACTTGCCGTCTTGCGCGATATACCCGGTGTGATTATCGCTTGTCCGTCTAACGGTGCTGATGCTGTCAAAATGCTGCGTGAATGTTTACGACTAGCGCGCGAAGAACAGCGTGTTGTGGTGTTTGTTGAACCCATCGCGCTATATCCAATGCGTGACTTGCACGATGAAAAAGACAACGGGTGGATGCAAATCTACCCCGCGCTGGATCAAATCATTTCACTGGGTGAAGTCGGCGTAACAGGCAAAGGCCCTTTGGCTATTATCACCTACGGCAATGGTCATTACTTGTCACAACAAGCAGCCAAGGTTTTAGAAGAACAAGGAATTGAAACAAGGATTATCGACATCCGGTGGATTGCCCCTCTGCCTATGGATGGTATCCTGTCCGCAATTGACGGTGCGCAAAAAGTTTTGGTCGTAGATGAATGTCGTAGAACAGGAGGTCAATCCGAAGCCTTGTTGTCGATGCTTACAGAACGCATCGATCTACCTGCCGCACGCCTTGCCGCGGAAGATAGCTTTATCGCAACGGGTCCAGCATATGCCGCCACAATGCCAAGTCGTGACAGTATCGTCGCTGCTGCTAAGAAGCTCTGGAATGCGTCATGAAACAAACCGCAGTTGTCATTGCGCCTGGTCGGGGCACTTACAACAAAAACGAACTTGGTTATCTGAAGCGGCAACATCCGAATGCCCCAAATCTTGAACAATTTGATGCTTATCGCGCCATGCTTGGCCAAAAAACAATTAGCAAACTTGATACGGCTGAACGGTTTTCTGGCCCCATCCACACACGTGGGGACAATGCTTCACCGCTGATCTATGCCTGCGCCCATTCTGATTTTGCTTCCATTGATCCTGATCGTTTTGATATTGTTGGCATAACTGGCAATTCCATGGGCTGGTACATCGCGCTGGCTTGTGCGGGCGCAATTGACCCCATGGGTGGCATGCAAATAGTCAACACCATGGGAAAGCTCATGCAAGATCACATGATTGGTGGCCAACTGATCTATCCGTTTCTAGATGATAATTGGCAAGAAATTCCTGGCAGACGAGATAGTCTGATGTGTGAAGTAGCCACAATCAACGCCCGCCCAGATCATTTTCTGGGCTTATCGATTGATCTTGGTGGCATGTTGGTTCTTGCTGGAAACGAAGCAGGTTTGACCGCATTTGAAAGATCAGTCCCAGCTTTACAGGGGCGTTTCCCGATGCGCCTACAAAATCATGCAGGTTTTCATACCCATTTGCAAAGACCTATCTCTAAACTTGGCTTTGACGCGCTTTCAGAACAGCTATTTGTGCAACCAACCATTCCGCTAATTGATGGTCGCGGTGCAATTTGGTATCCCAATTCGACAGATACTAGCGCGCTATATAACTACACGTTTGGACATCAGGTTGTTGAAACTTACGACTTTACGGCAGCTATTCGCACGGCGGCGCGTGAATTTATGCCAGACGTGTTCATCATTCTGGGTCCAGGTACTACGCTGGCCGGTGCAACAGCGCAGGCTTTTATCCGATCTAAATGGAGAGGATGGAATTCCAAATTAGATTTTCAAAAGGAATCCCAAGATCAGCCAAGGCTTTTGTTGAAAGCAACAATGCAGGCGCCCCATTGATTGTGTTTTTTTAGATTATGGATGGCGCCAACACGGTGGCAGCCAACTACGGCTC
>CABXKH010000038.1 GCA_902512685.1 Paracoccaceae bacterium
AAATTGCGGTGCGCATAAAACTTTCGGTGGCGGGCGGGCTTTATAATTTTGGTGAGAAATTTGGCGCCGAACCGGCCCAAGCGGTGCCTTTGTTAAAGGCAGTGGTTGCGCGGGGATTGAGGCCGGCAATCACATTTCATCCGGGCACGCAATGCCTGTCGCCGGGTGCATGGGAAAGTTATATGAAAGCAGCTTCAAAAATTGCGCAAGACGCTGGCGTTCGGCTTCAAACGCTTAATGTCGGAGGAGGCTTTCCCGGTGATCGTGGTGCCAAGTCGTTGGATTTAAAGGTTATTTTCAACCGGATTAAAGCCGCTAAAGAACGATATTTTTCTGATCATAATCCAATGCTGGTATGCGAGCCCGGTCGCGGGCTGGTGGCCGATGCCTTTGCGCTGGTATTGCGGGTCAAGAATATGCGGCCAAATGGTGCGGTTGTGCTCAATGATGGAATATATGGCGCGCTGGGAGAATGGCGCGATATGCCGCCGGTTCACCCTCGGCATATTGCCGTTTTCAATCCCAAAGGCGCCGAGCGGCGCGGCAAACCGGCACCGCGTGTCATATTTGGTCCAACCTGTGATAGCCTAGATCGATTATCTGATCTGCTGGCTTTGCCCGCCGATATTGCCGAGGGTGATTTTGTCCTGATCCAGGGAACGGGCGCCTATAGCGCGGTGCTGACCAGCCGTTTTAATGGCTACGGATGTGCAAAACAGATTTTTTGCACTGCCCTAAAGAGCACCTCTAGACATTTTCAAGTGTCGGGTTAGGTTGCATTGCAAAAGCAGGGTGGGGCAAAGCAGTGGAAAAGTTTGGCAAAAGCCAATCCGTTTCGCGGACCGAAGATCACAGATTTTTGACCGGGAAAGGGCAGTATGTGGATGATATCGCCCCTGACGGCGCTCTGTTTGCGTTTGTTTTTAGATCCACTGTGGCCCATGGCGATATTACGGAGCTTGATGTTGCGGATGCCCGTGCAAGTGCGGGTGTCAAAGCGGTTATAACAGCTGAAGATTTAAGGGCGGCGGGCATCGTCGCCGGCATGGATGCCGCGGTGCTGGAAAATCAGGATGGCACCAAAGCAGCTGCGCCGCGACGGCCATTGCTGGCTGAAGATCGGGTTCGGTTTCTTGGCGAAGCTGTGGCAGTGGTGATTGCCGAAACCTTGGCACAGGCCAGCGATGCTGCAGAATTAATAGGCCTTGATTATCAAGAGCTTGATACTCATCTTGCGCTGCAAGAAGGTGGCCCTTTAATCCATGAAGAAGCGCCTTTAAATCGCGCATTTGACTGGTGTGCCGGGGATCAGCTGGCAACAGCCAAAGCTTTTGATAAAGCCGCCCATCATATCCGGTTAAGCATTGCCGACAACCGGATCATTGCCTGTTCATTAGAGCCGCGTGGATGTTTTGCCGAATGGAAAGACGGCCGGCTACATCTTTGCGTCAATGGCCAAGGTGTTTGGGGAACCAAATCGCGGTTGGCCAAGATACTTAATTTGCCGGATGCCGAAATTCGCGTCACCAACCCCGATGTGGGTGGCGGATTTGGCATGAAGGCGATGGATTATCCAGAAACCTTTATCTGTGCCCATGCCGCTCGGCAGCTGGGCCGGCCTGTGCGCTGGATGTCAGAGCGCAGCGAAGCCATGGTAAGTGATAATAGCGGTCGCGATCTGGTTTCAATCGGCGAGCTGGCGTTCGATGTTGATCACAAAATTATTGGCTACCGGGTTAGCACATTATGCAATCTTGGGGCTTATAATTCACAATCCGCGCAACCAATCCAAACCGAACTTTTTGCCAAAGTGCTGACCGGGCCCTATGATATACCAACCGCCTTTTTATCGGTTAAAGGTATTTATACCAATACGACGCAAGTGGATGCCTTTCGCGGCGCCGGCCGGCCCGAAGCCATTTATGTGCTTGAGCGGGTGATGGATCGGGCGGCGCGCGCGTTGAAAATAGACGGTTGGGAACTGCGCCGCAAAAACTTTATTGCGCCAGATGCGTTTCCGTATCAAACGGTGACAGGCGCGCTTTATGATGTGGGTGATTTTTCAAATGTATTGACATCGGCTGAACAGGCAGCGGACAGGCGTGGCTTTTCTGTGCGAAAATCAAACAGCCAAGCCAAAGGCCGGCTGCGCGGTCTTGGCCTATGTTATTATATCGAAAGCATCCTTGGTGATCCAAGCGAAACCGCCAAGGTGCTGTTTCAATCGGATGGAACTGTTGAAATTCTTGTCGGGACACAGTCCAACGGGCAGGGGCATGAAACCGCGTTTGCCCAATTTCTGGCCGATCAAACCGGAATTCCAGCGCATCTGATCAAGGTGATCCAAGGCGATAGTGACCGGATTGCCAAGGGTGGGGGTACCGGTGGGTCGCGTTCGGCGACCGCGCAAAACAACGCCACCTTGGCGGCCGTCACAACCATGATTGAGGCCTTTAGCAACTATTTAGCGGACAAGTCCGGCGTTGAGCCGCATGAGATTACCTTTGATGATGAACAGTTCCGCGTTGCAGGATCAAATTTAACACCCACTATGCTTGAGCTGGCGGAAATGGCCCGCATCGACGGCCGCGATGATTTGCTGTCGCATCAGGCAACAGCGAAACTGAATGCGCAGTCGTTTCCCAATGGCGCGCATGTAGCCGAGATCGAGGTCGATCCGGACACCGGTCAGGTTGAGTTGATAAGCTATGTGGTGGTGGATGACTTTGGCCATGTGCTAAACCCGATGCTGGTCGAAGGTCAGGTGCATGGCGGCGTCACCCAAGGTGTTGGTCAGGCGCTGTGCGAACATGTTGTGTATGACCCGGACGGACAGCTATTAACCGGAAGTTTGATGGATTACGCGCTTCCACGGGCGCGCGATGTACCGTTTTTTCAATTTGAAACACAGCCGTTGCCCTCGACAGCCAATGTTTTGGGCATTAAAGGCTGTGGGGAAGCAGGAACTGTCGGGGCGCTTGCCGCCGTGGCCAATGCTGTTCAAGACGCGCTATGGGATCAGGGCGTAACACAAGCTGATATGCCCTTTACGCCGCTGCGGGTTTGGACCCTTTTAAATACTCATGACTTGGCTGCAGAATAGAATTAAGACTGTTTTGGGACGCTTTCGGGCAGCTCCTGATCCCAGCCCCCTGGGCCGCCGCTCTCCGCGCGGGAAAAAAACTCATGTGATTGTCTTGGATGGCACGCTGTCTTCGGTTGAGCCCGGTTATGAAAGCAATGCAGGCTTGCTTGCCAAGCTTCTGGCGGAAATGGGGCCATCGGTAAATATTTATTATCGTCCGGGTCTGCAATGGCACAGCTGGCGGTCGATAAGAAGTATTATGTTTGGCGGCGGTCTGGATCAACAAATCCGTGATACCTACGGCGCTTTGGCCACTCGCTATCGACCCGGCGACGCAGTTTTCCTTTTTGGCTATTCGCGTGGAGCTTTTGCCGTGCGCTCGCTATCGGGCCTGATTGACAAGGTCGGCTTGCTAAAAGCCCAGCATGCGACCCCGCGCCATATCGAACAGGCTTGGCGCGCCTATAAAAATCCGCCGGCGCCAGAAACTCCGGCCAAATTTCGCACCGCCTACTGCCATCGACAGGTCAGTATAGAAATGATCGGCGTCTGGGACACCGTGCGCGCGCTTGGGTTGCCGGTGCCAATTTTCTGGCGCTGGATGCCGGACCGCTACGGGTTTCATAATCATCATCTTTGCCGGTCGGTAAAAGCCGGGTTTCATGCTTTGGCCAAGGATGAAACGCGGCTTGCATACCGACCGGAAAAATGGCGTGCTGATCCCGATCATCCGGCTCATCTTGAACAGGTTTGGTTTCGCGGAACCCATGGGGATGTGGGTGGACATCTCAGAGGATATGCACCGGCGCGGCCCTTGTCGAACATCCCTCTTGTGTGGATGCTGGAGCGGGCAGAGGCCTGCGATTTGCCGCTTCCAATCGATTGGGCAACGCGGTTTCCCATTGATCCAAACGCGCCATCCATCGGACGCTGGAACGGATTTTCCAAGCTTCTTATTTTGCGCCGCAGGCGGGTCATCACTGTTGGACCGACTGAGTGGATCCATCCCTCTGTTGCCATAAGTGAACGTGTAAAACCCGAAATTAACGGAGAAAACAAAGACTAAAGTAGACATTTTCAAATATTTGTGATTATATGAAAAAAATTCAATTATTGGAATAAATGCAATAAAATGCAAGATTTTGCAAGCCAATTCACCCAAGCTTTCTATTTAATCCTGTCTGGGGATGCTGCGTTATGGGCAATTGTCGGACTGTCTTTGCAGGTGTCCATCTTGGCCGTGATTTGCGCCGCAGTGATGGGATTTCCCCTTGGTGCGGCGCTGGCGGTGGGGAAATTTCCCGGTCGGCAAGTTGCGATTGTTCTGATCAACGCACTGATGGGGATGCCACCGGTTGTGGTTGGATTGGTGGTCTATCTGCTGCTTTCAAACACAGGGCCATTTGGGGTGCTTGGATTGCTGTATTCACCAACGGCGATGATTATCGCTCAGACCATTTTGGTAACGCCTGTGGTGGCGGCGCTCTGCCGTCAGAGCATTGCTCTGCTGTATGAAGAGTACCGTGACCAATTGAATTCCTTCG
Source organism: Paracoccaceae bacterium (assembly GCA_902512685.1). Classification (GTDB taxonomy): domain Bacteria; phylum Pseudomonadota; class Alphaproteobacteria; order Rhodobacterales; family Rhodobacteraceae; genus CABZJG01. The sequence continues at coordinate 4,630 of CABXKH010000038.1, forward strand.
GGCTCAGTCCTTGGCAGATGGTGCCGGTCCTTTTATGGGAGGCACGCTATGCTTTGATGACCGCTGGATTGGCAGGGTTTGGCCGCGCCATTGCAGAGGTTGGCGCGGTGATGATTGTGGGCGGCAATATCAACCACGTGACCCGTGTCATGACGACCGCGATTGCACTTGAAACCTCCAAGGGCAATCTGAGCTTGGCCTTGGCATTGGGCGTTATATTGGTTTTGATGGCGCTTGGGGTGAATGCGGTGGTGGCAATCATAGGGGGCCGCAGGCAAGAGGCGATGCATGTCTAAAACAGGGATTAATCTGCAAGACTTGCGACTGGTGGTTGGCGGTAAGCTGCGTCTGAAAATTCAACAGGCCGAGTTTGATTCTGAAATGCCAACGATGATTTTGGGCCCTAACGGGGCTGGCAAAAGCCTTTTGCTGCGGGTCTTGCACGGGCTGACCTTGCCGCAGGGCGGACGCATCAGTTTTCCGGCAAACCTTGGCCAGCAACACCATCAGGCGATGGTGTTCCAGCGCCCGGTTTTACTGCGCCGCAGTGTTATGGAAAATGTTGCTTTTGCACTTCGCGCCCGAGGAACAGACCGTAATCAGTCGCGTGATATCGCGGGCCACTGGCTTGAGCGGGCAGGTTTAGGCGATCTAGCTGACGCGCCGGCGCGTAGACTTTCGGGCGGTGAACAACAAAGATTGGCCATGGTGCGCGCGCTTGCTTGTGATCCAAAGCTGATTTTCCTTGATGAGCCCTGCGCCAATTTAGACCCGCGCGCATCGGTGCAAATCGAGCACCTTATCAAATCGGCTGTCGCATCAGGTGTAAAGGTGATCATGGTTACCCATGATCAGGCGCAGGCGCGGCGCTTGGGGGGCGAATTTATCCTTATGCACCAAGGCCAAATCGTTGCTCAAGCACTGCGTGAACGGTTTTTTCGACCCACGTGGCACCCGTTGGTTGATGCCTTTCTTGCGGGTGAGCCGCTGCTTGCGCAAGCACAGGATCAAATATGATGCGAAAAATGAATAAATACCGCGCTTATGTCGTATTTTGTTGTTTTATTATGATCCTGTGGTGCGGCAAAGCGGTTGCTGCTGATTACATCGTTATTCAGTCGACCACTTCGACCCGTAATTCAGGATTGTTAGAAGCGATTTTACCGCAATTCACCCAAGAAACAGGGGTTCAGGCGCGGGTTGTCTCTGTTGGGACCGGCCAGGCGCTGAGAAATGCTCAAAACGGGGATGGGGATGTCTTGTTGGTGCATGCCAAAGATGCTGAAAAAGAATTTGTTGCCCAAGGGTGGGGCGTGGCCCGATTTGATGTGATGTATAATGATTTCATTATTGCCGGACCGCCATCCGACCCTGCGCGCATCTCAGGAGGCAGAGATGCTGTCGCGGCGTTTTTGAAAATTGCCCAAAGCAAATCCCTATTTGTGTCGCGCGGGGATGACAGCGGGACACACCGGGCAGAATTGCGGCTTTGGCATGCCACCGATGTCGATCTGAGGTCTGCTTCAGGCTTGTGGTATCGTGAAACCGGTTCGGGTATGGGGGCAACGCTGAATATGGCAACGTCAATTGGCGCCTATGTGATGACAGATCGTGCCACATGGTTAAGCTTTGCAAATCGTGGAAACCTAGAGGTTCTGATCGAAGGGGATGCCAGATTATTCAATCAATACGCGGTGATAGCAGTTAATCCAGCGCGCCATCCACGGGTAAATGCCGCCGGGGCCAAGGCCTTTGTGAACTGGATTACCGGCCCGCAGGGACAAGCCGCTATTGGTGGCTATAATTTGGATGGAAAAGCGCTATTTTTTCCTAATGCGAAGCGTTGAAATGAATATGCCCAAAACCGGTCAGATCATGGCCAGACAGCGATACGGCCTGATCTTTGAACGCGTCGCTTTCGCAGAATGCTAAAAACTTTTGAAACGCGGGATCAAACCAGGCTTTGCGCCAGACCAAAAGATCAAACCGCTCTGTCATGACCGGTATAAAGTCAAGGTTTTGCGCTGCCGCCTCAGATTTTAACCCAAAGGCAGCCTCGGCGCGTCCGGATTTCACTTCAAGGGCGAGATCACTTTCAGAGCGTGCAATACTTTGCCCAGCAAAGGCCATATCAGCACTGACCCCCGCATCTGACAACAGTTTTTCAAGCAGTTTCTGACCGGCAGCCCCCTCTTGACGGCGCGCCAGCCGACGGCGCTTTAGATCATCTAAACCTTTAATATCACGGGGATTTCCCTGTGATATGATCAAACCACGTTCCCGTTTGCAAAACTCAACCAAAACCATAGGAAGTTCGTTAAATTCCGCCGACACGCGGTTGGTATTCCAGCCCTGATCTTCATAAATATGCAATGCGCAGAGCGCAGCATCTTTAGAGCGCACACGTATCAACCCGTCTTCGCTGCCATCAAAATAGCCTGCAAGCCCGCTGCCTGATTGCCGAAGAGCCCAGTCGAGCAGCGGATCATGGCTGCCGGCGATAATCGCAGGCAAGTCAATCGCTGCCTCAAGGGTCGGACCAGAATGGGTTTGTTTGAGCCAGACCTCAATAGCGCTGCGCTCAAACAGCAGTTTTCCCCCTGCGCGCATCGAGGGTATTTGTTCACTAGACGCAAGATCGTAAACCTTACGTTCACCAAGGCGCAGCAGTTGAGCAAGTTCTTTGGTGGTCAAATACGGGCTGATTGAATGCGTCATACCCTCACCTAGTCGGAAAGCTTTGAATATTTCATGACTATGCAGTAAGTCAGAACCAAAGAAAAGAGGCTGCGCGTGTCAAACACATATTCCCATCGCTATTTGCACGATATTTTAACCCGAACCAAAGTGATCGCAGCGGTCGGTGTGAGCCCCAATCCAATCCGACCAAGTTATTTTGTGGCCCGTTATCTTGGGTTCAAAGGCTACCGTGTGATCCCGGTCAATCCCGGACATGCAGGTAAAATATTATTTGGGGAAAAAGTGTATGCACAGCTGTCAGATATCAAAGAACCAGTTGATATGATTGATATTTTCCGTAGATCAGAAGCAGTGCCAGCCATTGTAGACGAAGCATTGGCCTGCTTTGCAAATTTGAAAACCATCTGGATGCAAATCGGTGTTGAACACTCTGCCGCTGCTGCCAAAGCCGAAGCGCGGGGCATTGATGTAATTCAAAATCTTTGCCCCAAAATGGAGCGTCAGCGGCTTTTTGGCGAACTGCGTAAATATGGCGTCAACACCGGGGTTATTTCATCCCGTCTGTTTTAACCCTGCTGCTGCTTGCCGTGACAAACTTTTATTTTACTGGAAAATAATCTTCGCATGTGCCTTCGCGGTAAACGTCTGCGGTGCAGCAATGCAGCCCGCCGCCAAAGGCATAGGCGTCGCGCAGCTCGACCTCAACCACCTCCAGACCAAGCTTGTCCATCTGTTCGGCTTGATACACTTCGGATTTTTCAACGCAAACTGTTTTGGGATCCAGCACCAGAACATTCATGCTCAGCCATGTTGATGAATAGCACAGGGGCGGCGGCGCGTTATGCGCCGGTTGCGCCGCATCTACGATTTGCCAGTCATTTTTCTCAAACATGCCGCGCTGCTCATCTGGCAGGCGCCGCTGAGGGTTGTTCAGGATGAGCCCCGGGCGCAGCGGTGTAAAGGTTGCGTCAATATGGATCGGATAGGGATCGCCGGGGAAATTCACCGTGTGCACACGGTGATCAGGAAAATGCCGGCGCAGCCATTCAATACCTTTGAGGTTGGTGGTAAAGCCGTGCTGCACCACCAGATCACGGCCAAAGCGCAGCACATCGGCCGCATCAAACAGCGGTTCTTGTTCGGTGGTGACAAAAAACTTCTCAGCCGCCCACTTGAGGCGCTTCTCAACCCCAATTTTATCTGAAAGGTAATCGGGGTGGTAATCTTCATCCGTCAGACGTGGCTTGGGCGCTGCTTCATGACGGAAATTTGGGTCTTCCTCCCAGTAACGCTCCATCAATGGCCGGTAGCACAGATATTCAAACCAGCGACACCGATACGACATTGTTGCCTCAAGAATTTCGGACCCAACGGTCAGCAAAACATCGCGCGGCGGCATGCAGCCAAACTGGCTGTCGGTGTGAAAATCGGGTGTTGTAGCCGGTTTTGAAAAATCAGTCGGCGTGGGCCGATCCACCGTAACCCCCCGTTTTTCCAACATATTTGCAAAATTATCAAGCAGCTCATTGGCGCGGTCGATGGTTTCTTGGGGCCGGCGACCCCACTGTCCGCGCATATCGCTATCTTCGGGTACCTTGGCATCCAGCGCTGGTTCTTCGGGCGGAATATGGCAATCATCGGCGCGGCCGACAATCACATGTTTCAAAGGATCCCATTCATTCCAGCTGTTGACGATTGTGGCCATGCGATACCCAGTCTTTGTTAGGTGTTGTAAACAGCAACACCATCGCCAGAAATTATCGTTTTGCAATCAAAAAATGCAACTCAAGCCAAGATTTATCGTAGGGCTCTAGCTTTGGCGCGCCTGTCTTGCGGCCATGTATTTTATGGCGCAGTTTGAAAATCGGCGGCCAAACGAAGATTACGCAGAGGGCGCACAATTTCTATGGCACGCTGGTATGTGGGATGTCGCTTGAATGCATCCAAGGCGTCTGCATCTTTAAACTCACCATACACAACCCAGTCTACAGGTTCTTGTTCAATTGTATCTGTAGCAAGATTGCGTTGAACTTCAAATGTTTGAACGTGAGGATTATCTTTCAAAATGCGCAAACCATCGCCGATTTTATCAATATCTTTTTGGTTTTTTGCACTGAAAAAAACGATATGCCTTATCATGTTTTGCGCGCGGCCTTTTCCGCCAGGCCTGATTGGGCCTGACGCCGGTCCAATTCAGCCATCACATCGGCAAGCGCCACATCGCGTGATTTTAGCATTACCAGCAAGTGGTAAAGCACATCAGCGGCTTCAGCGGTCAAGCCCGCGCGGTCGCCTTTGACCGCTTCGATAATGGCTTCGGCAGATTCTTCGCCGAATTTTTTGGCGCATTTTTCTGGACCATGCGCCAAGAGTTTGGCGGTCCAACTTTCTGACGGATCAGCGCTTGCGCGGGCCTCAATGGTGGAAAATAGCTCGTCTAGGGTCATGATAGTAACCTCATCGGAATGCCGGCCGCCGCCATATGGGCTTTGGCCTCGGCAATGGTGAATTCGCCAAAATGAAAGATCGAAGCGGCAAGAACTGCCGAAGCACCACCCTTGGTGACGCCCTCAACAAGATGATCCAATGTGCCAACGCCCCCCGATGCGATCACTGGCACATTCACCGCATCTGCAATCGCGCGGGTCATGGGCAGATTAAAACCGGCCTTGGTGCCATCACGGTCCATCGAGGTTAGCAAAATCTCGCCTGCGCCTTTGGCGGCAATCATCTTTGCAAACTCGACAGCATCAATGCCTGTGGGTTTGCGGCCGCCATGGGTAAACAACTCCCATTTTCCGGGGGCAACAGTTTTGGCATCAATGGCGCACACAATGCACTGACTTCCAAACTGATTTGCCGCTTCGGCCACCACATCGGGATTGGCCACAGCAGCGGAATTAAAGCTAACTTTATCCGCCCCTGCCAATAGAAGCGCACGCACATCTTGCGGGCTACGGACACCGCCGCCCACCGTCAGGGGGATATAGCATTGCTCAGCGGTGCGCTGCACCATATCAAACATCGTTCCGCGGTTTTCATGGGTGGCATTGATATCAAGAAAGCACAGCTCATCGGCCCCCGCCGCATCATAGGCCCGCGCTGCATCAACCGGATCACCGGCATCACGCAGGCCCACAAAGTTCACCCCTTTGACCACCCGGCCATCCGCCACATCAAGGCAGGGAATGATGCGGGTTTTAAGCACTGAGTGCCTCCAATGCTTGGGCAAAATCGATTGCCCCATCATAAAGCGCGCGGCCGGAAATTGCACCATCAAGCGCCGCCCCGCAATCGCGCAGTGCGATTAAATCTGCAAGCGATGATACGCCGCCTGATGCAATAACCGGGATTGAAACAGCTTGGGCCAGTGCGGCAGTGGCTTTTATGTTCGGCCCCTGCATCGCCCCATCGCGGTTAATGTCGGTGTAAATGATAGCCGCAACGCCTGCATCTTCGAACGAGCGGGCAAGATCGGTTACAAGTACATTGGTCTCTTCGGCCCAGCCTTTGGTCGCAACGCGCCCATCGCGTGCATCAATTCCTACGGCAATTTGCCCGGGGAAAGCCTTTGCTGCGGCGCGCACAAGGCCCGGATTTTCCACAGCAACCGTTCCCAAAATCACCCGCGCCAGACCTTTTCTGAGCCAGCGTTCAATGGTTGCCATATCCCGGATGCCGCCGCCAAGCTGCGCGGGGACGTTGGTTTGTTCCAAGATGGCCTCGACCGGGGCTGCATTGACCGGTTCACCTTCAAATGCGCCATTCAGATCGACCAAATGCAGCCATTCACATCCTTGTGCAACAAAGGCCATGGCTTGTGCGGCTGGGTCTGTGTTGAAAACGGTTGATTTATCCATATCACCGCGCAATAGCCGCACCGCATTGCCATCTTTAAGGTCAATTGCCGGATAAAGGATCATATTGGGTCTTTCTTAAAAAACGACAGGCGAAAACGTATGCGCCATGTGCCATGCCCTGATATAAAATGCAACGTAACGCAACTAGAGCCTTGCTAAAATCACCCAAATAAAGCCATCATTTAAGCAATCAATGGAGGACACGATATGAAACGTTTGACTTTTGCGGTTTTGGGGTTGTTTTTGTCCACATCTTTTGCAGCGGCGGATCCAATTTACGGGCTCTGGCAAACCATCCCGGATGACAATGGGAATTTTGGACATATTAATGTTCAAGACTGCGATGGTACGATTTGCGGAATTTTGGTGAAGTCTTTTGATGCGGCGGGAAAGTCAGTTGAAAGCGAAAATATTGGTAAAAGTATTATTTGGAATATGAAAGCCAAAGGCAGTGGCAAATATGGGGGCGGCAAAATCTGGGCGCCAGACCGGGATAAAACCTATGCCTCTAAACTTGTGCTTGAAGGCGACATGTTGAAAGTATCGGGCTGTGTGTTTGTTATTTGCCGTGATGGTGGCACATGGATGCGGGTAAAGTAATCCGCGCCTAAGGTGTCCAGCGCAAGAAATTGGCGATCAGCCTAAGACCGGTCGCGGCACTTTTTTCCGGATGGAACTGGGTGCCGACCATAGTGCCCTGTCCGACAATAGCGGTGATGTTGCCGCCATAATCAACATGTGCAAGGCGCTGCTTGGGATCATCCATTTCCATCTGGTAGGAATGCACGAAATAGGCATGATCCCCGGTTTCGATCCCGTCTAGTAACGGGTGAACGGTATCAATGACCAGATTGTTCCATCCCATATGTGGAATTTTTAAATGCGTATCTTGCGGTTGGATGCGACGAACCGATCCGCGAACCCATCCCAGACCTGGGGTGTCGCGATATTCTTCGCCGCGTTCAGCCATCAGCTGCATACCAACACAAATCCCCAAAAAGGGCCGCGCGCGCGCCACTGCCGCTTCCGTCATCGCGGCATAGACATCAGAGGCGAGCAACGCATCGCGGCAGGCTGGAAAAGCCCCATCGCCGGGCAAAACAATGCGATCAGCGCGGGCGACAACATCAGGATCGCTGGTTACAACGACCGAACCGGCGTTGGTTTCAGCAGCGATTCGCTCAAAGGCTTTGCGCGCGGAATGCAGATTGCCGCTTTCGTAATCGATAATGGCTGTTTCCATGACCCGCTAGAGCGCCCCTTTGGTCGAGGGCAGGGCCCCGGCCAAACGCGCATCGGGCGCCACTGCCATCCGCAAAGCGCGGGCAACGGCTTTAAACGTTGCTTCGGCAATGTGGTGGCTATTGATCCCGTGCAGCTGATCAATATGCAGGGTTATGCCGCCATGGGTGTTCAGAGCTTGAAAAAACTCACGCACCAATTCGCTGTCAAAACCACCAATCTTTGCGCTGGTGAAATTGACATTCCAAATCAGATAGGGGCGCGCGGACAGATCGAGCGCGCAGGCGATTTGCGCATCATCCATGGGCAGATTGCAACTGCCGTAACGGGAGATGCCTTTTTTATCGCCTAAAGCCGCGACGAGCGCCTGGCCGATCGCAATGCCGGTATCTTCCACAGTGTGGTGATCATCAATATGTGTGTCGCCTTCTGCGCGAACGGTCATATCAATCAGCGAATGGCGCGACAGCTGATCCAGCATATGGTCAAAAAAGCCGATCCCGGTCTGGTTGTCGTATACGCCGGTTCCGTCCAAATTCAGCTTTACGCTGATCTTGGTTTCCGACGTGCTGCGGTCGAGCTGGGCTGTGCGCATCTTATCTGTCCATCGCTGTGTTTCGACGTCCTTATAGAGCGCGAAGCCGCGCTCGCCAAGTCCTTGCGTGCGCACACCGCTTGTCAGGCCTGCTTTGGCAGGGCATAACAGAGCAAACATGGATGAAAGCTGAGGATCTAATGAGCACTTGCGTCTTTATACAACTGCGCTGCAAACCGGGCACCACATATGAGGTCGCCAATGAAATCGTGCTGCGTGAATTACACTCTGAGCTGTATTCAACCAGCGGAAATTACGATCTATTGCTGAAGCTTTATGTGGATGAAAATGACGATGTGGGCAAGTTTGTTAATGATAACCTTCTAGATATTCCGAATATCGAGCGTTCTTTGACAACGCTGACGTTTAAGGCCTTTTAATAGTTGCCGATCCGTATGCCATTTCTGGTGATTGTCTGTCATGGCTATGGCTAAAATTTCCGCTTCTTAGGGCATTGGCTGTGACTGCCGGCCCGCACCACAACGCAAGAGTGGCTTGATTGGATGCAGCGCTATGTCGAGCTAAACACCGGCCAAGCAGATTAGAAATACACAGCGCTTGGCTTTTGGCGCCGCAATGGGTAAAAATAATGCCAAGCCTTATGTAAAGCAGTGATCGGTGACGGGTAAATGAAGCAGGGTATAGTAGCGATCGTTATCATTGCGGGCTTTGCCGCCGGATTTTATTTCGCCATGCCCTATATCAAAACCAACACCAAACCCAAAAACTGGGAAACCGGATACGAAACGCCGGTCTCGCCCCGCCTTAAAAATACGCTTAATGGTTTGGGAAAAGGCTTCTGATAAAGATTTTTTCAACTTCTTTCGCGGGTGTTTGGTCTGAAGCACAACAGCCTGCTGCGCCTCAGTTGCACGCGCCGCTTATTGCGACATTGCTTTTCTTAAGAGCTCAATATCGAATTGATTGGCATATAACATGGTGCTGTTGATGGCGATCAAACCCGACATCATGGCCACGGATTTGATTTCTTCATCGCTGGCACCTGCCTTTTTGGCAACCGCAGTATGATAGAGGATACAGTATTCGCATTTCATGCCAGCCGCCGCTGCAAGGCTGATCGACTGATAGGTTTTCAGGTCAAATCCAGTGTTCTTTTGAAACTGGTCTTCATAGGCTAACAGCTCCGTATACTTTCCCTCCATCGCTTCTGGCTCGAGTGGGGTTAGGATAGGATGTTCCGGCTTGTGTGCATCTGCGTTGGCGCCAGTCACAGCACAAATCCCCAAAGCGAGTGCTACGCTAAGTATCTGAATGCGTTTCATAAAAATATCTCCATTTTAGTTTAGATGATTGAGAATCTTTAAGGTTTTAACCTTTTTTGTTGATGCCTCGATATTCTTAAACCGAAAAACCTCCTTTCTTTTTTCAAATTTCAAACAGCAGTACCGATGAGCGGCCAGAGTAATGAAATGCCCCAAATCAAAAGCACAGCGCCCATCAGTTTGCCTATAATGTCAGCCCGCGGCGCGATTTTCGATCAAAACAAAAAGCGCAAGACCGCCAATCCAAAGCAGCTTCATCACCCCGCCGTAAAACAGAAGCGCCATCAAAAACCAACAGCACCCAAGACAGAAGGTTCCGTGGATAAGCCCCATTTTAAAGGCCCCAATCCGTCCGGGTTGCCAATACTGGCTGATAAATTGCACCGGTCCGCGGCAGTGACGCAGGCAGGCAGTTTTCAAGGGGCTGAACTGATAGGCCCCTGCAGCGATTAAAAGACCTGCAGCCAACAGATTGCTGTTTGTTTGCATCATTGTATCAAGCAAACACGCGCTGCTTAGCCCCCATTGCAGTAAAGTAGCCAACAGGGAAAATCCGCCCCAGACCAAAAGGTAACCTGCCGCAAAGATAGATGTCGGTACTTTGGCAGATCGGGACCTCGCGGCTTTCGTATTGGCAGCTGCAAACAGCAAAATCATCGGTGCAGCGCTGGGCAGCATCATCGCGATCATCATCACCCACCACAAGGCGAACATAACCAACAGATAACTGATGTTCCAATCGGGGATTTGGGGATGCATGGTCATTACGCCGTGCTGCATGGGCTCCATATCCATGCCTGCGCCCGCAAGCAGATACAGCCAAGAAACGGCCGCCACTCCGATAAGCCCCAAGGCCACCACCACGCGGTCGTGGCGGATCGTTTCGATAAACATAAAACGCTCCTTAATTCTGGTTAGCTGGCATGGCGTACGGGGCCTGCATTGCTCAGATGTAACTTGGCCATATGGCTGTGAGTGTCTTTTAAATCGAGCTTGATGGCGCCAAATGATCGGCTGGTGCCCGATCCCATTTCCGCCAGTTCGAATTCAAAGCCTGCAGGCAGATCAATACGCGCCCGATGCGGTTCGCCTGATACTATATTGCGGATCGGTTCGCCGCGGCTTTCGATGATGCCCGGGACATTTAAACGGGCAGTTCTTTCTTCTATATCGATGGTAAAATCGATGGGTGCAAAATGCGGCTCATGGATCGTTGGGCTCATTGCGGTATAGACAGAAAACATCGTTGCCATCGGTTCGGTGTCTTGGCCGGTCATGATTTTAAGCACGGCTTCGCGTTGGGCGTCGGTTGCCTTTTCATCCACAATGGCTTCGAGGGATCCGCCACCTTCATGGATAGCGCCGGGCCATTGTAGGACCGAGGCCATTTTAACGCCGGCTAGATCGGTCTTGCCATAATGGCCTTCGGTGATATGAAATCCGATGATTGCTTCACAGCTTCCGTAGGTGGGTGGGGAACTAAACTGGCAAGGGCAGCCATAGGCGCAATTGCAGACAACAAATTCATCAATTTTTACGTTCCAAGGTGTCATTTCAATACTCCATTTAAATTCACGCCATAGCCGGAAAAATAGTTTGTGATTGACTATGCCGGCGGCTTTATCGCCTGTTTTTTCATATCAATAATATTCAACCCAAGCTTGAAAAATATATGAGTAATCTCTGGAATATTTATGAATTATAGCTATATTAACCTATGATATACACGTTTGACGCGTTTAATTTAGATATAGAAAATGCTGTATTACGGTCCGATATAGGCGAAATTCCAATTGAGCCAAAGGCCTTTAAGCTGCTTTGTTTTTTGCTTGAAAATCAGCACCGTATGGTGTCACGGGATGAAATTATCACCTATATTTGGGAGGGCCGCGCGGTTTCGGATGCAGTGCTTTCAACCGCGGTCAAATCCGTTCGGCGCGCGCTTGGTGACGACGGGCGGAAACAACATTTTTTGCGCACAGTGCACGGGCGCGGGTTTCGTTTTGTCGCCGAAGTACAAATTTGGCCGTCGTCACAGCCCTTAGAGCTGCGTGAAACAGCGCCGCTGGCGGCGCAGCCAATACCGTTAAAGGTCGACAAAGATCTGACAGGTGACGGCATCGGGCAGCGGCCTTCGGTGGCGGTATTGCCATTTCACCCCTTAGGAGGTGAAGAGCGAACAGCAATATTGGCAGAAGCCCTGCCGCATGATTTAATACAGGCCTTGTCACGGTTGCGGTGGTTATTGGTGATCGCGCGCGGGTCAACTTTTCGGTTTCGTGGACCCCTCTCGGATCCAAGTCACATTGGCAATGTGCTTGGTGTTCGATATTTGGTGTTTGGTACGATTGAATTAAATGGCCAGTCCCTGATTATCACGGTTGAGCTTTCTGATAATCAAAGTCACGCAGTAATCTGGAGCAACCGGTTCGTTGCTAAACCTGATACTCTGCACGAGTTGCGCGAACAGATCGTTTCGCAAGTGGTGTCATCTATTGAAGTACATATCCCCTTGAACGAGGCCACCATTGCCAACATTAATATGTCTGAAAATATGGATGCCTGGTCGCTGTATCATCTTGGATTGCAGCACATGTACCGGTTTACCAAACACGACAATGCAAAGGCTAAGGGTTATTTTGAAAAGGCAATAGGTCAAGATACACGGTTTGTACGCGCCCATGCGGGTTTGTCATTCACCAGTTTTCAAGAGGCCTTTCTAGGTTATAGTGATGATACAAAACTCGCCGCTGAAAGAGCCCGGAAATTTGCTGAGCGCAGTCTTGAATTAGACGCTATGGATCCGTTCGCAAATCAGGTGATGGGGCGAACTTACTGGCTTGAAGGCAACGTTGAGCAAAGTCTTGACTGGCTTAACCGCACTATTTCGCTCAACCCAAACACGTCACAAGGGCATTATTTGAGAAGTTTAGGAGAGATTTTTATGAAGCCGTCAGCGCCGAATTTTGAAGATATTGATACAGCTTTTAGGCTGAGCCCGCTTGATCCATTAGGCTATGCTATGCGGGCCAGCCGATCACATCACAATATGCTTGCCAAAAATTATGAAGCTGCGGCATTTTGGGCGGAAAAGGCCGCACAATCCGCCCCCAAAGCGCATTTTATTATCACCATGATTGCGGTGATTGCCAATGCGCTAAACGGCAATCGGGATAAAGCGCGCTACTGGGCAGCCGCCACGAAACAAAAGCGGCCGGATGTGCGAAAAGAGCATTACCTCGAGTTGTTTCCGTTCCGAGATGCTGCGGTGAATGAAATGATGTCAAAAGCCTTGCATGATTATGGGTTCTAAACTGCAATAACCCGACATCTGAATACTAGCGTTACCCAGGTAATATTTAATAATCTTAAAATATTTGGAGCGAATACACCTAATGCTATTGGTGTTGTCGAAAGTCTGCAAGCATGGCATTCGCCAGCTCTTTTGGGCTTTGAGATTCCGGATAATACCCCAGAACTTCACCATCGTCCCCAACCAGATATACAAAGCTGGTATGATCAATCAGGTAATACTCGTCATCCTTGGTATAAGAGTTGACCTCATAGAAAGCCATAAAGGCTGATGCCAGTCGTGATCAGCCAAGTGGTCGGCTTTATGCTCACAGCTTGGTGATGCGGGATACGTTTGCTTTTTCCAAAAGTTTTTGATCCGAGACAATGCAGAGATTGATCATAATGGACAATTATACTGCAGTGGTTTCCATAAACAAATCTTTATTCAAGGGCGATAATGTGTTTTCAAGCAAATCGGGCTCTTTTTGCTGAGAAAGTTATTAAATCCAAACTCGTTTTGAAATTTGGAGCGGGCGATGAGATTCGAACTCACGACATTTACCTTGGCAAGGTAACGGCGTAGGGGTGAAACCGTTACAAAATAGGGTTGTTTTCATTATATAAATTTAAATTATTCTCTTTTCGTTCACAAATGTTACATCTCAACTGATACAACTGTACCAGTATTGTATCACTAAAATTGAGTGGCAGATACTGCCCGCAGTCCGCGATCTGGCGTGAAGTGAAGGTGATTTTTCTCAATGGTGCGAAGGCTTGCCGCTCCCGTTGCCGCATTTGTCTGGATGTTGCACGTGAAAATCGGCAAACATGAAACCTTAATTGCCGTGCTTCAGTCGTAAATCATGTCCGACAAACTGGTGTATGGCGGTGAGATGAAAGACGTCAAAGATACTCTGCTTTCCATCGCTGCCTGGTTGGAAAACATCTAACGGTCATTGAGGGAGAATTAATCACAAACAAAATGAACAAGATAGCCATTGTATTTTTTCCAAAATAACTCCTTGAAATTTTTAACTTCCAGAAAGTTTTTTTGATTATTTTTGCTCAGGCGTTGGTGACCAGAGACGGGTATCGCTGCCAAAGATGTGGCGTAACCTTAACAAATGGCCGGTCTGATCCACGCAGTGCCGTAGTCCACCACCGGGTGCCGCACCATGGAGATAAAACACTGTTCTTTGACGCCTCAAATCTAGAGGCTATTTGCTGGCAGTGTCACTCGGGTGCGATACAGTCACAAGAAGCGTTGGGATATGATACGACTATTGGATCTGATGGTTGGCCAACCGATCCGAAGCATCCACGCTTTAGTTTGCCCTAAACTTCATTTTGGATATGTCTAGACGACCGGCTTTGCCACGTCTGTCATTTACGGTTGAATCGGTTGCTTCCACAAAAAAATCATCAGACAGCATGTTTTCTAATTCCTTGCAGGTTTGCTGTAGTTTCGCGGCCTCGGCATAGTCTGCGACCTTGATGACAGCTATAGCGGATTGATTGCTTGATCTATAGTGGCCATCCACAGGCTGCGATTAGCGTTGAGGGCTTTGCCTTACTGTATTTTTTTACTGAATTACTGCTAGGTTTGGAATGAGTGATTGTAATCAAGTTCAAGACCAGAATAAGCGCTGGTGCGGCTGCCCTCTTCATCTTTTTCTAGAAGATGATCAACGCTATCTAACCATTCCATACCTTCGATTTGGCCTTCCAAGGTAGCCTCGATACTTGGGTTTCGATTGATTTGTACGATTTCACCAGTATCTAACTCTATTAAACTCCAAGTGGCAGAGTATTTTTCCATCATTTTTGCCAAACGAGTTAGGCCATCCTTCTTAAACTCATCCTCACAGCCTGCTTTTGGTTTGTACTTAATAATCGACCAAACTGCTTCTGACATCTGCACTCTCCTAAAATTTCCAAAACCATAGAGGCAAAAAATGAACGAAACAATACCTGACAAAGAAGCCTACCAGACCAACCGTCGCCGTATGTGTTGGGCTGCGCTGGGCATGATGATCGCGTGTACTATTGCAACGATTTACGACCCCGAGCGGATGTCTGAAGCCGACAGCATATTGATTGCTCAGTACCTAGCACAGTCGGGTCTGGTGGGCGCTTACTTTGCGTTGGGTGGAAAATAATTAATCGCCTAACCAATATTCTTTTATTGGTGTGATAACTGTTGTGGATGCAACATCAGCCCCAGCCTCTTCGCGCGCTTTTTTGACATCCTCTCTTAGACCAAAAGTTTGCATAAACTCTGGGTTTGGAACATCCATCATAACATAAACTGCTGTCTCATCTGGATTGGTCGCGGCCCAAACAATTTTAGCTCCTTCTGATCCAGCATAGTCTTGCATTTTTTTGGCCATATCCGTCCAAGTCTTGAAACCTTTGGAAATGTTCACAGTAACGAGCATGCTCGGCATAAGTCTTTCCTTTTCTAGTTTTGAAGCAATTGTGCTTGGAGCCTACAGGACAGTTTTCAAAAATAAAGAGTTACTTCACGGAAACCTTATTGGGAAATCAAAACATGATCGAAGACATACTTGGATCGCTCGGTGGTCTGAAAAACTGTAAATTTCAATGAATTTTGATTTTTTAATAGTTACGTAAATCATATAAAAAATTACATTAAGTTTTAAAAAGGCGGCTTACTGATACAACTGTACCACTTGTGCCGTTCTCTCAATGTTCTTTATGCCGTTTAAGTCATTGATTTTATTGGAGCGGGCGATGAGATTCGAACTCACGACATTTACCTTGGCAAGGTAACGCTCTACCCCTGAGCTACGCCCGCGTCCTTGGGTGAGCGAGAGATATAAACAACCGGCGCGACCTGCAAGAGGAAAAACGCCGAATTGTAATTTTTTTCAATACCGAGAGACCATAAGAAATTACCCAAAGTGAACAAAGCACCGGATTTGGCATCGAATCTGTTGATTTTAACTTATTCCAACTCGATCAAAAGGTCTTTGGCATCAATTTGCCCACCTGATTGCGCATGCACCGATTTGATCGTTGCGCTGCGCTCGGCGTGAATGCCTGTTTCCATTTTCATAGCTTCTATGGTCAATAGCAGATCGCCCTCGTTGATCTTTTGGCCAACAGTGACTGCAACTGATGCAACGACACCCGGCATGGGCGCACCAATATGATTTGGGTTGCCAAGCTCGGCCTTGGGCCGCGCGGCGGTTTGGGATTTGACCAAGCGGTCTGGAACCCGGATGACCCGTGGTTGGCCATTGAGTTCAAAGAAAACTTTAACTTCACCGTTCTCATCGGTCTTTCCAATAGCTTGCAGGCGAATTTCAAGTATTTTGCCCGGATCAATTTCGGCGGTGATTTCCTCGCCCGGTTGCATGCCGTAGAAAAAAGTCTTTGTCGGCAGCGCGCGCACCGGTCCATAGGTGCGATGGCGGCCCATATAGTCCAAAAAGACCTTAGGATACATCAGATAGCTGTTCAAATCTTCGCTATCTACGGGTTTTCCCTCAAGTTCTTTTTCCAGATCGGCTTTGGTCCGGGTTATATCTGTGGGCGGCAGATGGACGCCCGGCCGAGTAAGGGTTGGTTTTTCACCTTTGAGAACTTTGTCGATGATCTTTGATGGAAATCCGCCCGGAGGCTGACCGAGATTTCCACGCATCATGTCTACGACGCTATCGGGGAAGGCAACATCGGTGTCGGGGGACTCTACTTGGTCGCGGCTTAGTCCTTGTGATACCATCATCAGGGCCATGTCTCCGACCACCTTGGAGGACGGGGTTACTTTCACAATATCACCAAACATCTGGTTCACATCTGCATAGGTGCTTGCCACCTCAGGCCATTTTTCTTCCAACCCCAAAGAACGGGCTTGGGCCTTGAGGTTGGTGAACTGACCGCCCGGCATTTCATGTAGATAAACTTCTGAAGCAGGCGCAGCTAGCCCGCTTTCAAAAGCAACATATTGCGCGCGCACCTGCTCCCAATAATCGCTCATTGCGCGAACAGCTTCAATGTTGAGGCCGGTGTCGCGGTCTGAGTTGCACAGAGCCTCGACCACTGAGCCGAGGCAGGGTTGCGAGGTGCCGCCGGAAAATGCATCCATCGCCACATCCACCGCATCGACCCCTGCATCACTTGCCGCCAGAATGGTCGCGCCGGCAAGGCCCGAAGTGTCATGGGTATGGAAGTGCACTGGAAGGCCCACTTCTTCTTTCAAAGCTTTGACCAAAACCCGGGCAGCTGCAGGTTTCAGCAGGCCGGCCATATCCTTTAGTCCCAGAACATGGGCGCCCGCTGCCTTGAGCTCTTGCGCCATTGTGACATAGTATTTTAGATCATATTTTGACCGTTCAGGGTTAAGGATATCCCCTGTATAGCAGATGCTTGCTTCGCAGATTTTCCCAGAGGTGATGACCGCATCCATCGCAACGCGCATATTTTCAACCCAGTTAAGGCTGTCAAAAACGCGGAACACATCAATGCCTTTTGCCGCCTCGGCCACAAAACTTTGCACCACATTGTCAGGATAGTTGGTATACCCGACCCCGTTGCTGGCGCGCAGCAGCATCTGGGTCATCAGATTGGGCATATGGGTGCGCAGATCACGCAAACGTTGCCAGGGGCATTCTTGTAAGAACCGATAGGCAACATCAAAGGTCGCGCCGCCCCAGCATTCGACGCTGAAAAGGTCTGGTAAATTGGCCGCATAGGCTGGGGCTGCATTTATCATGTCAATGGACCGCATGCGCGTGGCCAGAAGGGATTGATGGCCGTCACGCATTGTGGTGTCCGTGATCAGTAATTTCTTTTGCTCAAGCATCCAGTCGGCGACGCCCTGTGCGCCTTTGGTTTCAAGCAATTGCCGCAGGCCGTCAGGCACATCAGGGGAGTGCTGCGGCGGCACCGGCGCCTTTAGGCCATGATCCGGCGCTGGTCGGTTCGTGGTTTCAGGGTGCTTGTTGACGGAAATATCCGCTATATATGTCAGCACTTTTGTGCCCCGGTCGCGGCGCTTTTTAAAATTGAACAGATCGCTGGTGTCGTCGATGAACTTGGTGGTGTATTGATTGTTTAGAAACGTTGGATGTTTCAGCAGGTTTTCGACAAAAGCAATATTAGTACTGACCCCGCGGATGCGAAACTCGCGCAATGCGCGGTCCATACGGGCGATGGCTTTTTCTGGGGTGGGGGCCCAAGCGGTGACTTTCACCAAAAGCGAGTCGTAATAGCGCGTGATCACACCGCCAGAATAGGCTGTGCCGCCATCAAGCCGAATGCCCATGCCGGTGGCGCTGCGATAGGCGGTGATGCGGCCGTAATCCGGAATGAAGTTATTTTGCGGGTCTTCGGTGGTAATGCGGGTTTGCAAGGCATGCCCGTTTAATTTGATATCATTTTGGCTTGCTTTGCCGGTCGCCTCGGCCAAAGGCTTGCCTTCTGCGATCAAAATTTGCGACTGAACAATATCAATGCCAGTGACTTCTTCTGTGACCGTATGCTCAACCTGTACCCTTGGGTTCACTTCAATGAAGTAAAACTTCTCACTGTCCAAATCCATTAAGAATTCAACAGTGCCAGCACATTCATAATTCACATGCGCACAGATTTTGCTCCCCAGCTCACAAATCTCTGTGCGCTGCGCCTCGCTGAGATAGGGGGCCGGTGCGCGCTCGACAACTTTCTGGTTGCGCCGCTGAACCGAACAATCACGTTCCCACAAATGATAAATATCGCCGTGTTTATCGCCAAGGATTTGAACCTCGACATGGCGGGCGCGGGTGATCATTTTCTCAAGATAGCCTTCACCGTTGCCAAAGGCGGCTTCCGCTTCGCGGCGTCCTTCCAGTACTTTTTCTTCTAGCTCGTCAGGTCCAAAGATGGGCCGCATCCCGCGGCCGCCCCCGCCCCAAGAAGCTTTTAGCATCAAAGGATATCCGGTTTCTGCAGCCTCTTTACGGATCGCGTCCATGTCATCGCCAAGCACATTAGTGGCCGGAATGACAGGAACCCCGGCCGCAATGGCAACCTGA
>CABXKH010000039.1 GCA_902512685.1 Paracoccaceae bacterium
TGATTGCTTTGGCAATCGCATTTATTTTCGGTTCAATTCTAGCCAATATCCAGCCTTATCTATTTTGGCTGGGCGCGGTTCTAATCTGGCCGGTTTTGGAAATATTTCGCCGCCTGGACGGGCGTATTTTTGCCTATTACCTGATGCAGGATTATGCTTTTACAGCCCAGTTTGGCGGTGCTTATCCGCCAAAACTAAACCATCGGCTAAAGCAATTTGGGCAAAAAGTAAGCCAAGCGCTGGCACAAGACTGGGACGAGGTTTTGGTCGTGGGGTATTCCTCAGGAGTGCATTTGGCGGTGTCTATTTTGGCCGAGCTGGGCCGCCGCGGTAAGATCGGGCGCGCATCGATGCCGGTAGGGTTTTTATCTCTTGACCATGTGGTTCCAATGGTGACTTTTTTACCAAACGCTGCAGAACTGCGCCGCGATCTTCAGGACCTGTCGTGCATGGGCGATGTGTTTTGGGTGGATGTATCGGCCCCCGGGGACGGATGTTCCTTTGCGCTATGCGATCCGGTTGCGGTTAGTGGTCTGGTTTTAGAAGACAAAACTGGCCCTTTGGTTATTTCAGCAGCGTTTACCCAAACCCTGTCACCAGAGCGTTGGAAATTATTAAGATGGCGGTTTTTCCGTTTGCATTTTCAATACCTGTGCGCTTTTGATCGTCCGCGGGAATATGACTATTTTCAAATTACGGCCGGGCCAGTAAGCTTAAGGCACCGATTTCAGGACCGTAAGGCGTCAAAATCACGTATTTAAACCGCCTTTGCGCGGCATCGGGATATGGCATGATACAGCCGCCAAAACCAACCTCAAGACAGGAAAAAATACCCCTTTGGCGCTATTTGCTGGCTTTTCGCAAGGATATTTTATCGGCTCAACCAGAATGTTTGTACCGCGCGTGGATGGCAGAATTTAAAACACCGTTTTTTCGATCTTTTTTGATCAATCAACCGGATTTGATCCGCAAAGTCTTGAAAGAAAACCCCGATGACTTCCCAAAGTCAGAACGTATCAGCGAAGGCCTGAGACCGCTTTTGGGTGAGAGTGTCTTTTTAACAAATGGCGATGTTTGGAAGCGGCAGCGCAGGATTATTGATCCGGCTTTTGAGGGCGGACGGTTGAAGCATGTTTTCCCTGCGATGAAAGCGGCCAGTGAGGCGGCCGTAAGCCGAATAAAGCCTGGCATCATCGAAGTAGAAGAAGCCGCCAGTTTTGCGGCGGCAGATGTCATCTTCAGAGCCCTATTTTCAGTTCCAATAGAGGATAAAATCGCCACCGATATCTTTCAAGAATTCCGGCGTTATCAACGCCAGCAGCCAATTTTAAATATAGCGGCTTTTGTACCGCTGCCGCGTTGGATGCCACGGTTTCACCGGCGCGATACCAAAGCCTCAGCACGTAAGATCCGAAACCTGATCGAAGCGCTGACCGACAAGCGGGCTGCAGAGCTTAAATCCGGGCAGGCTCCTGAGGATTTGGCGACAAAATTAATGACAACGCCCGATCCTGAAACCGGCGCCTGCTTTGCACGTGATGAAATGGTGGATCAGGTGGCGATTTTTCTTTTGGCAGGTCATGAAACCAGCGCCTCGGCTCTGGCGTGGGCGCTTTATCTTATGGCGCTTTATCCAGACTGGCAGCAGCGTTTGGCAGAGGAGGCGTGCGTTCTGGATGAAAGCAGCGAATTTTCCGTTGTTGGCCAGCTAAAATTGTCACGCGATGTGTTTCGCGAAACCTTGCGGCTTTATCCGCCGGTGCCAATGATGGTGCGCGAGAACCAAAAGCAGGCGTGTTTTCGAGACCGCAGGGTCGCTAAAGGCAGTGCAATTGTTCTAAGCCCCTGGCATTTGCATCGCCACCAAAGATTGTGGGACAATCCTGATGGTTTTGATCCCGGCCGGTGGCACACCGACAATGGCAAAGCCTGCCTGCGGGATGCTTTTTTGCCGTTTTCCAGCGGCGCAAGGGTGTGTCCCGGGGCTGGCTTTGCGATGATTGAGGGACCACTTTTCCTGTCGCGTATCCTGCGCAGTTTTCGCATCCGGTGCACTGAGCACGAGCCGCCTGTACCGGTGGCCCTTTTAACCGTGCGCGCGAAATCAGGTATTTATTTGCATTTTGAGGCGCGGGAATCCGAAGCGTAGCCGGCTTGGAAGACCCTGCCTCCGGCGGGAGTATTGCGGCAAAGAAAAAGCCAAATTATGCGCGGCTGTCTTTGTCCATATAGTGCTGCAAGACATAGTCGCGAATGGCCGAGGCCAGCCCTGTATCCAGCGCGCGCGCCGCATCTATTTCAGCAGCAAGAGCGTTTATGGGGCGGTTTTTTTCTTTTGCGATGGTGCGAAAGGCCAGCCAAAAGCGGTCTTCTAGCGAAACGCTGGTGCGATGGCCGCGCAGCGTCAAAGAGCGTTTCTGGGGCCGCAGGCTCATCGATCACGCCGATGCTGGTCAAGTCGCAAACTTTCAGCCCGGAGGCGTTTCTTTAAAGCGGTCTTTTCCACTTTAGCGATGCCAAATTTGACCGAATTTTCAGTTGCGCGGGCCTGTTTTTCGGCGCGCGCTTTTTGTTTTCGGGCCCGGTTCAGATTGACGGGCTGGGGCATTATTTCGGGCCAACCATGTTTTCCGGGCGCACCACCTTGTCAAATGTGTCGCTGTCCACAAACCCAAGGGCGATGGCCTCTTCTTTCAAGGTGGTGCCGTTTTTATGGGCTGTTTTTGCAACCTTGGTGGCGTTGTCATATCCGATCTGAGGCGCCAGTGCTGTGACCAGCATCAGACTTTCGCGCATCAATTTATCAATCCGCGTTTCGTCGGCTTTGAGCCCATCTATCAGATTATCAGTAAAGGCAGAGCAGGCATCCCCGATAAGCTGCATCGATTGCAAAACATTATAAGCCATCATTGGCTTATAGACATTCAGCTCAAAATGCCCTTGTGATCCGGCAAAGCCCACCGCGGCATCATTGCCAATGACATGGGCGCAAACTTGGGTGAGGGCTTCGCATTGGGTGGGATTGATCTTGCCCGGCATGATCGAGCTGCCGGGTTCATTTTCGGGCAGCACCAATTCACCCAGACCGCAGCGCGGCCCGGAGCCAAGAAGCCGGATATCATTGGCAATTTTAAACAAGCTTGCGGCGACGGTTTTCAAGCTGCCAGAGATTTCAACCATGGCGTCATGGGCGGCCAGAGCTTCGAATTTATTCGGGGCGGTGACAAATGGCAGGCCGGTAATGGCGGCCATGTTTTGCGCTACCATTTGGTCCCAACCCGGAGAGGTGTTAAGCCCGGTGCCCACAGCTGTGCCGCCTTGGGCCAGTTCATAGATATCACCAAGCGCCCGTTTGATGCGTTCAATGCCTTTTTCGACCTGATGCGCATATCCCGAAAATTCCTGTGAAAGGGTCAGCGGAGTGGCATCTTGTGTATGGGTGCGGCCGATTTTAATAATGCCGTCAAACTCTTTAATCTTTACCTCTAGGGCAGCGTGAAGCTTTTCCAAGCCTGGCAGCAGCACGTTATGGGCGCTCATGGCGGTTGCGATATGCATGGCCGTGGGAAAGGTGTCGTTTGAAGATTGCCCCATATTGCAATGATCATTGGGATGCACCGGATCTTTGCTGCCGATGGTGCCGCCTAGAATTTCAATCGCCCGGTTGGCAATCACTTCATTGGCGTTCATATTGGACTGTGTGCCCGAACCGGTTTGCCAAACCACAAGCGGAAAATTATCGTCAAATTTGCCCTCGACCACTTCCGAGGCTGCCTGAACAATGGCGTTTGCGCGCCTTTCATCGAGTTTGCCCAAAGTTAAATTGGCTTGCGCGCAGGCCTGTTTGATCACCCCCAACGCACGCACAATAGAGACCGGTTGGCGTTCCCATCCAATTGGAAAGTTCAAAATAGAGCGCTGGGTTTGCGCGCCCCAGTATTTTTCGGCGGGAACCTCAAGAGGGCCAAAGCTATCGGTTTCGGTGCGGGTTTGCGACATTATATACTCCGGTTTTCAAGCCAATGCAGAATATGTATAAAAGCTGGAAGGGACAGGCAATGTTAATTTGCACCCGTTTCGCTTTGCAGGGCTGATCAATGACCATTATTTTCAGCGGTTCTGGGGCAGGCAGCCAAACCTAAAGAACTATTTGCGAAAGCTATCAAGGCTTACCACTTCGGCATCCCCATCGGATTTATCGTCTTTTATCTCGGACTCTGAATCCACAGTGGCAAGGGATGGCGCTTCGTCTTCAGGCGCGTCGATTTTTTCAAACCGGACACCAAACTCAACCGACGGATCGACAAAGGTAATGATGGACGCATAGGGTATATAAAGCGGCTCTGGAGTGTCGCCAAAGTTAAGCGTTACGTAAAAGCCGTCATCCTGCACATCCAGATTTTCAAACCAGTTCTGCATCACAATGGTTATTTCATCGGGATAGCGCATGATCAGCCATTCGGCGATTTCAACATCGGGGTGCTGGGTGTCAACAGTGATGAAAAAATGGTGCTCTCCGGGCAGCCCGTGATCGGCCACTTGCTGTAGGACATCCCTTACAAATACACGCATTGCGCGATTCATAATATTTCCGTAATCCAGAGTGCCTGTCATTTATGTCTTCCCTTGCTATGGGGATAGCATAAAGTTTTCTGAATGAAACAAAAGAGGCAATTACGTCTTTTTTAGCGAATATACATCAAAGAATAGGTTATAATCTTTGGCTAATCTTTATGATTTGAAGCATTTGCCCTTGATATTTAGGCAGCTTTTCCAGTGATCAAAAAAAGATAAATACTCTTAGTTTTGCATATTTAGAATTGTGAATAATTTGAAATTATAAACTTTGAATCAAATACTTAATAACAGGCAACACCCAAGCATTGCATTGCATATCTATTTTAATAGGATTTCGTAAAGGATCTTAGTCGAAAGAGTGAGCATTCTGATGGCTAGAAAACAGAATCTTGCAATACACACATACCATTCAGATGAAGTTAAAAAACAATTTTTGACGCCCCCACCGCAGCAAGATTGGCAAACCGATCTTGAGTGGGCGCAGGGCTGAACTTTTGAAAAAGCAAAATGCCTTGGGTATTGGGTAGGCAATGATGATTTCTTTTTTTGTCATTGGGGTGTGGAAGACGAACAAGATATTCACGATGCCTTGTCTGAAATGGGATTGAATGAATTTATTGTAACCGCGTGTTACAGAGCTCACGACCATGTACACACCAATAATTTGACCGGAAAACTTTGCAATTATGGTCCGTGGAAAGACTAAAGATGTCAGTCGAAAAGTGGCCTATAAATATAGTTTTATGATTTGCGGCTTAAGTGGAGGTATTCTGTTGCCAGGGACCTCCGAAACCCCGCCTGACGCGGCTAGGCGACAGGGCTTAAAGTTTCAATAACTCAGGTTGCTTACGCAGCCATCGCCATTGGAGCACGATTGTCATTTGCAATTGTACTGTTTGAACCGGTACGGTGGTATCTCGCCGAGACAAAGCTAACCCCTTTAGACGTTCGTCGATCCTATTTCGGCCCCAAATCCGCCAAATGAACGGGTGTTGGTGGAGCCGCCGGGTACCGCCCCCGGGTCCGATCCGCTTATTACGAGCGCGTTTATGTCCATAGTTCTTGCGAACGGTTTCATCATAGGTGATTTTTACGCCGGTTTGAAGGGCAATAATGATATCTTAACGCAAGTCGCTGAACTTTAATCTGCCTGTGCCAAAACCGTGTCTATAGCCTGCGTGATGTGAAAGGCCTCGGCCTCGCCTGCGATATTTGCGATAAGCGACAGCCCAACGGGCAGCCCGCGCACGCAGCCCAAGGGAAGTGTGATATGCGTGCTTCCGGCAATCGCAGGCAGGCTGGTATCTGCACTGCCGCCCCGCGTGTCGCCATTTACATGATCAATCTTTGCAGGCGGTACATTGCTGGGCGTAATTAAGATATCAAGCTGGTGGGTTTGATAGAGTGCTTCGATGGCTGCTTTTGCCTGCGCGCGGTAGTCTTTGCGCAGCTTTTGGTATTTTGGCTTTAGGTTTTGGATATCCAAGGCCTGGGACTGTTCAAAAAAACCCTGTTGAAAATATGGCATTTCTTGCGATGGGCGGGCTGCATTAAAAGCGATCAGCTGCGCAAGCGATCGGGCAGCGACCTTTGCCGGCGTTTTGGACAGATAGCGACCAAGGTCTCTTTTTAATTCATAGAGCAGAATAAAAAACTCGCTTCGCCGCATATGTTCTATCTGTTTTTGTATCTTTGGGGAATGCTGTACTGGTATAATCACCCCTCCGGCGTTTTGAAGCTGCTTTAGGCGGCACTCAAAAAGCGTGCGGGTGGGGGCGCAAAATCCGGCCAAATCCATCGTTCCTATTCGCAATCCTTTAACAGGAACGGGCCTGCCCGATTGTGAAATTTTAGGTTTTCTGATTGTGACATTATCTTTGGGATCACGGCCGGATATAACATCAAGAACCTTCATGGCATCGCTAAGGCTTTGCGCCATCGGTCCCACGGTATCCTGACTTTCGGCCAAAGGAATAACCCCTGTTCGTGAAACCACCCCGCGCGATGGCTTGATACCATAAATCCCATTGCTGGCCGCCGGGCTGATAATCGAGCCATCGGTTTCCGTACCCAGAGCGATCGGGGCAAGGTTAAGCGCAACAGCAACAGCCGAGCCGGAACTTGATCCGCTCGGCGTACGGGCGGCATCATGGGCATTGCCGGTTTGCCCGCCAAGGGCGCTCCAACCCGATGAGGATTTCGGATCACGAAAGTTGGCCCATTCGCTCAGGTTGGTTTTCCCAAGGATGATTGCCCCGGCGCGGCGCAGTTTTGCCACCACGGTGGCGTCTTTGCCGGTTATATTATATACAAGGGCCAGCGACCCCGCAGTTGTGGGCAGCGTGCCTTTGGTTTCGATATTATCTTTGATCAGCACAGGAATACCGTGCAGCGGGCCGCGCCAGATGCCCTTTGAAAAGGATATGTCAATCTTTTGGGCTTGTTCAAGCGCGGTCGGCTCGAGCTTTAGGACAGCTTTAAACTCAGGATTTAGGCGGTGAATGCGATCGATATAGCTTTGTGTTAGCGCGGCAGCGGTTGTATCGCCTTGGCGGTATTTTTGGTGAATCTCATCAATGGTCATGGTGTCAGACTGCGCATAACCATAAGCGATAAACAACAGCAAAACCAAAAAGAGCGGGTCTATTCCAGTGCGTTTGAATGTCAAAGACCATTTGGTTCGGACATGGTCTGGGCAAAGCTTTTAAAAATCACGCCAAAATAGATCACGGCCGCGTCCAGACCTAGGTCTGACTTGCCTTTTGTTTGGCCGCGATAACATCATCGCCTAGGGTTTTCGTATAGGTGCTTAGGTTGATAAGTGATTTTTCGATTGATGCGCTGTCGTGGGCTTCAAGGGCATCTGTGATATCTGTGTGCAGTTCTATGATCCGCTCGCGGCTGCGGGCGGTAAAAGTGATAATATTCATCAGGGGTTGCATGGCCTCAACGGCGCCGGCCAATTGATAGGATAGAACCGGATTATCCGCTGCATCAACAAGCGCCCGGTGAAAGGCCACATCAGAGGCACACCAGCTTTCATCGCTGAGCCCGGGCTGGCTTTGGCGGTGAATTTCAGCGCGCATGGTGGCCAGATGATCCGCATTGCGGTGCTCGGCCGCAAACGGTGCGCAGGCGCGCTCCATCGCGAAACGTGCATCACACGCGACATCAAAGCTGACGGCATTCATAGATAACAGCAACGTAGAGGTTGTGATTTGCTGACCATGGGCTTCTTCAAAGCTAATCCGGTTCACAAAAGCGCCGCCGAACGCGCCGCGCTGCGTGCGGATTAACGATTGCGCGGCAAGGCGTTTCAACGCTTCGCGTACTGTCGAGCGGGACACATCAAATTGTTCGGCCAATTCGGCCTCGGATGGCAATCGCTCATCAACGATCAACTGACCGTTTATAATTGCATCTCGGATGGCCTTGGCAATCTGTGCCGATAAGTCCGCTGCGTCATTCGGGTTAATTTTCATTTGTCAGACATTTAAAAGTCTGACATTTAAAAAGCAAGAACTGATTCTAGGAAAATGACAATGGTGTCAGACCGGATACGCGCAATGGGAGCTTTGCATTGGATTGTGCTGTTTGCTGCAATCCTTGCGGCTTGGGTTGCGCTATTTGCAATGTCGGTACCATCAGATTTGCGCATTGCAGCTCGGATATACGGAGCGGACTTCTGGACATCGTTTTGCGTTGTTACGCCGGACGCAGCTGGTTTGATGCGCGTGTTTGCCATGTGGATGCTGATGTCTGGCGCGATGATGGCGCCGACAGCGCTGCCGGCCTTTGCAACCTATGAAGATATCGGCCGCCAGACCGAAATTAACTTTTCTGCGCTTATCGCGGGCTATGGCGCGGTTTGGGTGGGATATTCCGCTTTGGCTGCGGTGTTGCAAATGTGGTTTTTTGATATGGGCTTGCTAAATGCCGTTGGTGACAGCCAGTCCCTGCTGTTTTCAGCCGCTTTGCTAGGCGTTGCCGGGGCCTACCAATTTTCACCAATAAAAGAGGCCTGCTTAAGCAAGTGCCGTCAGCCTTTGACTTTTTTCATGGGCCACTTTGAAGAAGGTCCATGGCGCAACGGGCTGCGGCTTGGGCTGGTGTGTTTGGGTTGCTGCTGGGCCCTAATGCTGCTTGCTTTTGTGGGCGGCGTGATGAATTTGGCCTTTATGGGATTGGCCACTGTAATTATGATTCTGGAAAAACTGCCTGAGATCGGTCGTTATATCACCCGACCTTTGGGCATTATATTGCTGCTCTGTGCAGCCAGTCTTGCGCTTAGCGCATTCATCTAAGGGAGAAAATAGATGGCAAGTGATCGTCTTGAAGTGCCAGCTAAAATTGATAGCCGCCATCCGTCGGCGAAAAAAACTGACCCGGGGCTTACGCCTTGGGCGATCAAAGGGGAGCTGATTTTGAACTGTAACTGCACAGTTTTCTGCCCCTGCGTTGTGTCATTGGGAAAACACGCCCCAACTGAAGGCTATTGTCAGGCCTGGGCCGGTATCCGTGTCGATGAAGGTCATTATGGAGATGAGGATCTGAGCGGTCTTAATGTTGGACTGGTTCTGGAAATCCCCGGCTTGATGGCACGTGGGAACTGGAAGGCGGCCGCCTATATTGATGAGCGCGCCAGCCATGAAGCCTATGATGGCCTGCTTAAGATTTTCACAGGTCAGGCGCGTGGAACAACCGGTCTTTTCAAACTCTTGGTAGGTGAATTTTTGGGCGCTGAACGGGCGCCTGTTGAATTTACAACTGAGGGCAACGCCAGACGGTTGATGGTGGGCAAAAAAATCCAGGGCGAAATTGTGCCTGTTCCCGGTCACAAAGGTGAAGATATTGTTGTCACCAACACCGAATATTGGATGGGACCCGATATTACTGTTGGAACGGCAACCAAAGGCCGGGTGCGAGCTTTTGGTCGCGTGTGGGATTTTGACG
Source organism: Paracoccaceae bacterium (assembly GCA_902512685.1). Lineage (GTDB taxonomy): Bacteria > Pseudomonadota > Alphaproteobacteria > Rhodobacterales > Rhodobacteraceae > CABZJG01. Next base: position 9,532 of record CABXKH010000039.1, read on the forward strand.
GCAGATCTGCAGAAATTTGTCAGATCGACTGGCACGGTCCGAACTAAATGGCCGGGATCGTTCCCTCACGCCGCGTGCGCGGTACGCCCTTTACGCCTGGTGTGCAGGCGGCAGGGGCAAAAGCCTATACTGTTTATAATCATATGCTGCTGCCAAGCTATTTTGAAAGCTATGAGGCGGATTACCGGCATCTTAAAGAGCATGTACAGGTCTGGGATGTCTCAGTTGAAAGGCAGGTCAGCGTTAAAGGCCCGGACGCACTTCGTCTGATGCGGCAAATGAGCCCGCGCGATATGGACAAAATGGCAGACGACCAATGTTATTATGCCCCGATTTGCGATCATAACGGGGGCATGCTGAATGATCCTGTCCTGATCAAGATAGCCGAAGATCACTATTGGATGTCCATTGCGGATGGTGATCTTTTGCAATGGGCGCTGGGCCTTGCCGTGGGGCAGGGGCTGGATGTTGATGTGGTTGAACCGGATGTCTCGCCTTTGGCTGTTCAGGGGCCAAAGGCTGATGAGCTTATGGCGCGCGTCTTTGGGGATGTGGTGCGGGATATTAAGTTTTTCCGCTATAAACGCCTTGCGTTTGAGGACACGGAATTTGTGGTCGCACGCTCGGGCTGGTCGAAACAGGGCGGGTTCGAAATTTATGTCGATGGCTCAGACTATGGAATGCCGCTGTGGAACCGGCTGTTTGATGCGGGCCAGGACCTAAATGTACGGGCGGGATGCCCTAATCTGATCGAACGGGTCGAGGGCGGTCTTTTAAGCTATGGCTCTGATATGCGCCGTGAAAACACGCCCATAGAGTCAGGATTGGCTAGGTTTTGTAACTCCCCCGAGGGTTACATCGGCAAGTCAGTGATCGAGGCGCAAAAGGCGGATGGTCCGAATAAAATGCTTCGCCCCATTGCAATCGATGGGCCGGGGGATTTGCCCCATAACGCCTTGGGTTGGGACGTTTATGCCGACAACAAGCAGGTCGGCTTGATTGCCTCGGCTGTTTGGTCCCCCGATTTCAACACCAATGTGTCTATTGGGATGATTGACCGTGGTCACTGGGACCCCGGCACTGTTTTGAACGTGGATACCGGGACTGGCATGCGCCCAGCCACGGTAAAAGAGAAATTCTGGATATAAGTCAAAGGAGATGACAATGGCTACTAAACAGCTTTATGACCTCGGTGATATGCCGCCGCTCGGGGAAGTTCCCGAAAAGATGCATGCCTTTTTGGTGCGTCAGGATCGGTTCGGTGATCCGATTGATGCTTGGCAGCGCGAGGTGATCGACACACCCAAAATTGGTCCTAAGGATGTGCTTGTCTATGTGATGGCAACAGGGGTTAACTACAACAATGTTTGGGCCGCACTTGGCTATCCTGTGGATGTCATCAAAGATCGCCAGAAAAAAGGTGAGCCGGAAGATTTCCATGCCGGCGGATCAGATGCTTCGGGCATTGTGTGGGCCGTTGGTGACGAGGTTTCCGATGTCAAAATTGGCGATGAGGTGGTGGTCCATTCTGGATGGTGGGAACCAGATGATGCATGGGTTCTTTCTGGCAAAGATCCAATGCTCGCGCCCAGCGTTCGCATTTGGGGCTATCAAACCAACTACGGTTCTTATTGTCAGTTTGCCAAAGCGCAATCGCATCAGATTAAGAAAAAGCCAAAGCATTTAACCTGGGAAGAAGCTGGCTGTTACATGCTGTGCGCGTCAACGGCCTATCGTCAGCTGATGGGCTGGGCGCCTCATACAGTTGAAAAGGGTGACGTTGTTCTGGTGTGGGGCGCAGCAGGCGGCCTTGGGGCAATGGCATTGCAGATTGTCTCGGCGCTGGGCGGAAAAGCCATTGCTGTCATCTCTGATGAGGACAAGCGGCAGTTCTGCATGGACAAAGGCGCAGTCGGGGTGATCAACCGTAATGACTTTGATCATTGGGGGCCAATGCCGGACACCACATCCCCGGAATACGGGAACTTTATCAAAGGCGCACGCGCTTTCGGCAAGGCGATCTGGGATATACTTGGTGAGCGCAAAAGCCCTAAAATCGTTTTTGAACATCCAGGCGAGGCCACATTGCCCACCTCGGGCTTTATTTGTGATACAGGCGGCATGGTGGTGATCTGTGCGGGGACAACCGGCTATAATATCACGATGGATTTGCGCTATCACTGGATGATGCAAAAGCGTTTCCAAGGATCGCATTTGGCCAATGATGAGCAATCTGAAGCGGTGAATGAGCTGCTTTTGGCTGGCAAGGTTGATCCGTGTTTGTCAGAAACTTATACCTTTGATGAAATCGGCCACGCGCATCAGCTGATGTATAAAAATAAACATCCCTATGGCAATATGGCGTGTTTGGTGAATGCCACAGAAACTGGGCAAGGCGCGTCCTAATAGCCGGCGGATACCGATCTGTAAAAGACCCCTTCGGGGGTCTTTTTGTTGTCAAACAGTTTTTTTGTTCGCAGGCCTTAACATCATGATCATGAACTAAAACTATTTGAGATTTTGCGCGATAAACGCGCGAAAAACTGCTTGTATTTTATTTAACTTCGCCTTTACGTGAAGATGTGACAGGACAGGGGAAGAAGATCATGTTGGATATCGATTTCGTACGTAGTAATTTTCCGGCTTTTGAGCAAAGTAACCTTGAAGGGCTCGCCTTTTTTGAAAATGCGGGCGGATCTTATACCTGCCGTCAGGTAATCGATCGGCTGTATCGTTTTTATACGCAGCGCAAAGTGCAACCCTATGGTCCTTATGAGCCTGCTCAACTGGGCGGGGCCGAAATGGATGAGGCCCGCGAACGTCTGGCTGCTTTGATGGGGGTTGAAACGGATGAGTTAAGTTTTGGGCCGTCGACCACACAAAACACCTATGTGCTGGCGCAGGCATTTGGCCAGTGGATGCAGCCTGGGGATGCAATTGTTGTAACCAACCAGGATCATGAAGCCAATTCAGGGCCGTGGCGTCGTTTGGCTGATCGTGGCATTGAAGTGCGGGAATGGCGCATAAATGCAGAAACCGGTCATCTTGATCCTCAGGATTTGGCGGCGCTTTTGGATGACAAAGTCCGTTTGGTGTGTTTCCCGCATTGCTCAAACGTGGTTGGCGAAATCAATCAGGTGGCGGACATATGCGCTATGGCGCAAGCGGTAGGGGCTTTTACTTGCGTGGATGGGGTCAGCTATGCGCCGCATGGTTTGCCAAATGTTGCGCAGATGGGCGCAGATATTTACCTGTTCTCCTCCTATAAAACCTATGGGCCACACCAAGGCATCATGGTGATCAGGCGTGCGTTGGGGGAAACGCTGCCAAATCAAGGGCATTACTTTAACCAAGGCTCACTCTATAAACGATTTACACCTGCCGGACCTGATCATGCGCAAATTGCCGCCAGCGCTGGCATGGCAGATTATTTTGATGCGCTTTACGAACATCATTTTAACGAACAAGTCTCGCCCGCGGCGCGAGGCGCGGCCGTTCACACGCTTATGCGTGAGCAGGAAAAGATGCTTTTGCAGCCTATTTTGAATTATCTTCGACAGAAAAATTCAGTACGCCTTCTGGGTCCGGATCAGGCAGAAAACCGTGCCCCGACCGTTGCCGTTGATCTTGGCAAACCTGCAAATGATGTCGCGCAAAAACTGTCAGACTATGGCATTATGGCAGGTGGAGATAACTTTTATGCGGTGCGCGCCCTTGAGGGGATGGGGATAAATCCAGACCAAGGCGTTTTCAGAATGAGCTTCGTCCATTACACCGAGCAAGCGGAAATAGATAAATTATTGAATGCTTTAGACGATATTATTTGATCCATTAGTGCTGGCATGACCGTATAACTTTTGTAACAAATCGAGGTCAGGTGTGAGCCAGCAGTCAGCGGTGATATATTGGGTAAGGCGTGACTTGCGTCTGGCGGATAATCCGGCTTTTACCGCCGCTGTCCAATCCGGAAAGCCGGTGTTACCCGTTGCGATTAATGATCAATTGCAAAAAGATCTAGGCGCAGCACCAAAGTGGCGCCTGGGGCTTGGGCTTGAGAAATTTTCAGCAGCCCTTGATGCGATCGGCAGTAAATTAATCCTTCGCTCTGGCGATCCGCAGCAGGTATTAGAGACCCTGATGCGTGAAACCGGGGCGGATTATCTGGTGTGGAACCGGATATACGAGACCAAAGCGATGGCCCGAGATAGCGCAATTAAAAATGCGTTAAAGCAGCGTGGGATCAAGGTAGATAGTTTTGGCGGAGCTATTTTGTTTGAGCCGATGAGCGTCGAGACAAAAACAGGTGGCTTTTACCGCGTCTTTACGCCTTTTTGGAATGCAGTCAAAAGTTGTGATGTTGCTGCGCCTCTGCCCAAAGTGATGCAGTTTAAAGCGCCCTCTGATTGGCCAAGAACAGAAATATTAAGCGATTGGAACATGGCCAAGGCAATGGAGCGCGGGGCAGACGTAATGCACACGCACGTGCAGCTTGGCGAAACAGCTGCGTGTTCCAGATTGGCGGATTTTCTGCAAAATGATGCCGCGTTTTATTCCCAACGCCGCGATATACCCGCGGTGCAAGGCACATCAGGGCTGGCAGAAAACCTTGCGTTAGGTGAAATAAGTCCACGCCAATGTTGGCATGCGGGGCTGCGCGCGCATTTTGAAGGAAATGGCGGCGCCGAAGCTTTTCTGCGGCAACTGGTCTGGCGTGATTTTGCCTATCATCTCATGTATCATACGCCGCATATTGCTCATTCAAACTGGAAGCCAGGTTGGGACAGCTTTCCATGGTCACGTGATGAAGATAATCCCAAAGTACAGGCGTGGAAACAAGGGCGCACCGGAATTCGATTTGTCGATGCGGCCATGCGTGAGATGTATGTAACTGGGCGCATGCACAATCGGGGGCGAATGATTGTCGCCTCATATTTAACCAAGCATCTTATGTGCCACTGGCGCATTGGACAAAAGTGGTTTGAGAATTGCCTGATTGACTGGGACTGCGCAAGTAATGCAATGGGTTGGCAATGGGCCGCCGGATCTGGCCCTGATGCTGCCCCCTATTTTCGAATTTTTAACCCCGAAACCCAATTGGCCAAATTCGATCCCGATGGCACCTATCAAAAGCGTTGGATCGCTGAAATTTCCAGTAATCCCGGCAAAACGGCGATGAGTTACTTTGCCGCCGTACCAAAAAGCTGGAAATTGAAGCCGGATATGGTTTATCCTGATCCTGTTATTGCCCTGCCTGAGGGTCGTCAAAGAGCTTTGAGAGCTTATCAGAACCGCAGTTTCTAAAAAGGAAGGTTTATGTATTTAACATCCACGACAAACCAAAAAAATCTGCCAAGATACTTTAGCCAGGTTTTTGAGATGGCGGCTACGATGAATACAGGCATATTGGATTTTGTTTTGCCGGACGGACGGGTTTTTCGGGCCAATGGTAAAAACCCAGGACCCGTTGCCCAAGTCGATATCCACAACCCCGAAGTTTTTGCCCGTCTAATCCGCGAAGGCGATCTTGGATTTTCAGATGCGTATCTTGATAGTTGGTGGAGCACTCCGGACTTGCAATCTTTCATGGATTGGGTTCATGCGGAAAATGATGAACTCTATGACGGTTTCCCTGGAATGAGCTTGGTACGTACCTTTGAGAAGATCCGCTTTTGGCTGCAAAGCAATTCAAAAAGGCAAGCTCGCAAAAATATCAGTCACCACTACGATCTTGGAAATGATTTTTACAGGTTATGGCTGGATAATACGATGACATATTCTTCTGCGCTTTTCACCACAGGCCAAGAAGATCTTGAAGCCGCCCAGATCGCCAAATACGCCTCAATGGTGGATCAAATGGGTGTTAAAGAAGGCGATCATGTATTGGAAATTGGCTGTGGCTGGGGCGGGTTTGCCGAATATGCTGCCAAAGAAAGAGGCTTAAAGGTCACTGGCTTGACGATCAGTAAGGAACAATTAGAATTTTCTAAAAATAGAATTAAAAACAAGGGATTAGAAGGTAGTGTTGATATAAAACTTCAAGATTATCGCGATGAAAAAGGCCGCTATGACGGTATTGCCAGTATTGAAATGTTTGAAGCTGTTGGTCAAAAGTACTGGCCGGTTTATTTTGACACCATAAAAAAATGCCTTCATCCCGGTCGGCAGGCTACTTTGCAGATTATCACCATCCAAGAGGACCGCTGGGATGTATATCAGCGCGGCGTTGATTTTATCCAAAAATACATCTTTCCCGGAGGCATGTTGCCAAGCCCTAATGTATTGAAATCCGAGGTTCAGAACGCCGGCCTGTCTGTGGTTAAGTCCATAGAGTTTGGCCAAAGTTATTCGCAAACATTGCGGCGGTGGCACGACACGTTCAATGCGAAATGGGATCAGGCCGCCGAATTGGGGTTTGATGATCGGTTTCGCCGCATGTGGAATTTTTATCTCACTTCTTGCGCCGCAACATTTGAAAGCGGCAATTGCGATGTCACACAGATTACCATTGCCAATTCGGACGATTTAAGGGCGTAGCTTTCTGTCCAATGCCGCTTGATAGGGGAAGATATGTCCCGATAATAAGCGCAATCAAATATGAATTGTGCGGCTATGCAATTCAGCAGGGTGCATTGCCTTGAGTTCATGTGGTAATCTGCCTAAATGTGGGGTTTAAACGTCAAACAAAGGACTGCCCCAATGAACTATGCAAGTGACCTTGCTGATATGGTTGGAAATACGCCACTGATAAAATTGCGCCGTGCAAGCGAAGAAACCGGCTGTACAATCTTGGGCAAGGCCGAATTTATGAACCCCGGTCAGTCAGTCAAAGACCGTGCGGCTTTGTTCATCATTCGCGATGCAATTGAAAAAGGATTGCTGCAACCGGGCGGAACCATTGTTGAAGGCACTGCCGGAAATACCGGCATAGGCTTGGCGCTTGTCGGGGCGTCACTGGGCTATAAAACCGTCATTGTCATCCCCGAGACCCAAAGCCAGGAGAAAAAGGATATGCTGCGGCTCGCTGGCGCCGAATTGGTACAGGTGCCTGCTGCGCCCTATAAAAATCCCAATAATTATGTGCGCTATTCGGGGCGCCTTGCCGAAAAGCTGACAAAGAGCCAAGCAGGGGGCGCCATATGGGCCAATCAGTTCGATAATGTTGCCAACCGTCAGGCACATATAGAAACAACAGGTCCGGAAATCTGGCATCAGACAGCTGGCAAAGTTGACGGCTTTATCTGTGCGGTTGGATCCGGCGGCACATTGGGTGGTATTGCGCAAGCCTTACAGCCAAAAGGCGTGAAAATCGGTCTTGCCGATCCCATGGGTGCGGCCCTCTATTCGTTTTACACCGAAGGCGTTTTAAAGTCCGAAGGCAATTCAATTTCCGAAGGCATCGGGCAGGGGCGCATTACCAAAAATCTAGAAGGTTTTACCCCTGATTTATGCTATCAGGTCACCGATCATGAAGCCTTGCCCATTGTGTTTGATTTGCTGCAAAACGAAGGCCTTTGCCTTGGGGCAAGCTCGGGTGTGAATGTGGCCGGCGCGATTAAAATGGCGCGCGAATTGGGGCCGGGGCATACGATTGTGACGATTTTATGCGATTATGGCACGCGCTATCATTCTAAACTGTTCAACCCTGATTTTCTAAAGAGCAAAGACCTGCCCTTACCGCCTTGGATGAGTATGGCGCCCCAGTCTATCCCGGGCGTTTTTGAAGAGATGTGATCTGCATCCTCGGCCTGCCTTGGGGTGCTTGTCTTCCAAGGCGTTTGATATCTGCGTGGACAGAAATCCATGAAAGGACTTAACATGAATGAAAAGTTATTTCTGCAGGACAGTTATCTGCGCGAAGCGCCAGCGCAGGTTGTTGATATAACGCCAGAGGGCGGCATAGTTTTAAACCAAAGTCTTTTTTATGCTACTTCGGGCGGGCAACCCGGCGATGGCGGTGTGTTGCACTGGGACGGCCAAGAAACAGTTATCTCAACAAGCGTAAAGGGCGAAACAGGTCAGATTATTTGCCTGTCCGCCGAAGGCAGTGCCGTGCCTAAAATTGGACAAGAGGTTTTGCAGGTTCTTGATTGGGATAAGCGCCACCTTCATATGCGAATGCACACAGCGCTGCATCTTTTGTCGGTTGTCATCCCGTTGCCTGTAACCGGGGGCGCTATTACATCGGTCAAAGGGCGTTTGGACTTTAATATGCCCCAAGCACCAGAAGCCAAAGAGGCTTTGAGTGACGCTTTAAATGACTTGATTTCCCGTGATCTGGAAATTATTGAAGAATGGATCACCGAGCGCGAGTTGGATGAAAACCCGTCCTTGGTGAAAACCATGTCTGTTGCGCCGCCCCGCGGAGCTGGAAAAATCCGGCTGATCCGCATTGGCGCAGATGACAGCAGCGTTGATTTGCAGCCCTGCGGCGGCACCCATGTGGCCCGCACTGGTGAAATAGGGCGGGTTAGAATTGGGAAAGTTGAAAAAAAGGGTCAGTTAAACCGGCGTGTTCATCTGCATTTTGATGACTAAGTTTTTTAATTTATTGCGCTAAGATGCCTTGCTATTCGCCTGCAGCAACGGCTAAAAGGCAGCCCAGTGGACAGGTGGCCGAGTGGTCGAAGGCGCACGCCTGGAAAGTGTGTAGGCGGGAGACCGTCTCCAGGGTTCGAATCCCTGTCTGTCCGCCATCTGCTTCCCCAGATAGCACAGCTTCCCATAATACCCTGAATTACTGCGTTGTTTCAGCACGTTACAAACGGCTGTCTTATCTGATGCTTCGGGTGAGGCTGTGATATAAGGGATCTTAGCGGCTTTACTCAAAAGCTAATTTGGCGAGGGTGGGTTTTCCCTGTTCTTGGGAATTAACAGGGAATTTAACAGGGAATTTTTTTGTTTTTAAATTGGCGCGCGTGCTAATCCCCAAGCCTTATTGGGGTTTTGGGTGTTTGCTCTAAAATTAACAGGGAACTTAATGCGGATTAACAGGGAACTTAACAGAGGAACTGTGCTTGCTGCTCGGTCCAATTGAGAGGGATATCCTTGCTCGATAGCTTCTTTATGGTGAGCTCCTGACCTGTGGTGCCATCCAAAATTGCGGTGACCAGCTTGGGTGATAAGAAGGCCAGGCGGATGCGCTTTGATAATCTGCCTTCGGAGATGCCTTCTGATACTGTGATGTCCGTGACGCTCTTGCCAGCTTTTAACTTCTCCACCCAACTGCGTGCTTGTACGATCGCGCGGATCAAGGCGTGATTGGGCTCGCTCTTATAGTCTGCCCACACCATCTTTGTACCATTACTGCGCCTTTGGAATGTCACGGGTTGCTCAAAGGTGAGATACTCATGATCAAGATCATCTGGGTGTATACCGAGATGATTTACCAAAGCCTCATGGCTGAGCTTTATGATCAGGGCTGCCGCGCTTAGATCCACATGGGTTACCAATAGCCGCTTTACTTAGATCATGAAGTCAAAGAATTGAGGCAAAGCGATCTATTCTTGTTGCTGTGCTCGAAACCAATCTCCTATGATGACAGATGTGGATAGCAAAAGCGTACCCCACGCGGCGATATCTGAATCAGCATAGATTGCACTGGGCAGCAATGCACCGATACCGATCGCAGCAAAGAAGGCACGTTGCACGGTGTTCAGCGGTGCGAAAAGTTGGCCAACGAAACAAGCTGAGATGATCCATACGCCAAGCGCCAGTCTGGATATCGCAAGGGTTATGTCACCCAACGGCCCTGCCAAAAGAATTGCGGGCTCGAACACGAACACAAACGGGACCACATATGCAGTCCAACCAAGACGTACTGCATTCAGCGAAGTGGGAATTGGAGGAGCCTTGGCAATCACTGACGCGGTAAAAGCTGCAATCGCAACTGGTGGTGTCAGCATGGACATCATACCAAAATACATTACGAAGAGATGGGCAGACAGCGGCTCTATCCCTAGCTCTATTAATGTCGGCGCGATCAATGTGGCGAGCAACACATATACCCCCACAGTTGGCATCCCCATGCCAAGCAAGATCGACAACGCCGCAATCATTACTAGCAGAATAATCAAACTGCCATCTGCGACATTGATCAAGGCAAGTGTCATGGCGAAACCAAGCGTGGTGATGTTGAGAACTCCAATGATCAGACCAGCCGCCGCGCCGATTAAGACGATGTCCACAACGATCTTGCCTGTTGTGCAAAGCCCTGCCAAAAGGTCGCTCAGCAACAAACCCTGTTTCTTGTATCTAAGCAAAAGTCCAAGCGGCAGGATCCCAACGGTTGCCCAAAAGGCGGCTTCGCCGGGCCTAACCCCCCCCCAAAATAAAGCGCCAATCAACACCACAAACGGCAAAATGAAATACCAACCTTGCGCCAGAACAGTTCGTCCTCTGGGAATTTCATCAACAGGAACAGCGTCAATTCTCTCGCGTGCGGCGATCAGATCCACTTGTATGAACACGGCAAAGAAATAAGTGAAGGCAGGAACAATAGCCGCGATAACGATCTTTTCATAACCAATCTGCAAAAACTCGGCCATCAGAAATGCAGCGGCCCCCATAACCGGTGGCATCAATTGCCCTCCGGTAGAGGCGACTGATTCAACGGCGCCTGCGGTGCGGGCGCGAAAGCCGGATGATTTCATCAGCGGAATTGTGATCACGCCGGTCGATGCAACGTTAGCAACTGCACTGCCGGAAATTGACCCGAACAACGCCGATGCGACAATGGCAATCTTTGCGCTGCCCCCGCGAAAACGGCCCATGCCAGCCATGGAAAGATCGGTAAAGAACTGGCCCCCACCAGACGCCGTCAGGTAGCTGCCAAACAGGACAAACATGACGACAGTTGTGACGGTGACCATAAGCGGGACGCCCAACATTCCGTTGCTGTCGATAGACAGGTAAACAATCAGTCGATCCAGCGCGACCTGACGTCCTTGCAAATCTCCGGGGACAAGATGCCCAATCAATCCGTAGATGACGAACACGACAACAAGCCCGGCCAACATATTGCCTGCAGTGCGGCGCAAAGCTTCCAAAGTCGCAAGAATCAGAATGACCCCCGCAATGGTGGCATCCAGCGGCCGCTCGTACAGCGTTTCGAAAATCTGGCGGTAGTGTAGCAATACGTAGGAGCCTGCGAAAAAGCCCAACATGGCAAACCCACCATCGAACGATGGAAAGGTTGCGTCGTGCTCGCGTGCAACGCCTTTTATATTACGCAGCAAAAATGCAAGTGGGACTGCGAAGGTTAGCATCGCGACAAGAACCTGCTCCGCAAACAGTTGCAGCCCAATCATTCGAAACAGATCCAGCGCCCAAGCCAGCGACACAAGAGGAAGTGCCGCTGACAAAGCCGTTACAAGGATAGTGTGGACTTTCATCGCAAGTGCCCGCAGATGCAGTGCTTATTCTAGCAAACCAATTTCCTTGTAGAACTTGATCGCTCCTGGATGCATTTCAACCTTCAGATTGGGTGCCATGCCCTTGGGGTCAAATGATTTGAACTGGGGAGCTGCGGCACCTAGAGCTTCGGCGTTTGCGTGCATCACCTTGGCGACCTCATAGACAGTGTCCTCAGATACACCGTCCCCGGCCAACAGCAGAAACGGACCTGCGAATACGCCCGTCGGCTCTGAAATACCGGGGCGGTTTTCGGCAGGAAAAACTGCCTCAATATAGCTGCCGGGTGCTTTTGCAACCAATGCGGCCTGTGCTTCGTCGGTCATGGGAACTGGCAACCAACGAATGCCACCAACTGATGCGCTGGCTTTGAGCACGGCACCAGAGGTCAGCGAAAACAGGCCGACGTCTACCTTGCCTGCAATGAAATCTTCGACACCGCGCCCGCCCGATGGAACCGGAACACCCACAACATCGTCAGTCGACATGCCCACTGTCGCAAGCATGGCGCTCTGCATTGTGGCTAATACCTTTTGCTTGGTGAATTCGGTCGCGACTTTGCGGCCCTTGAGATCTTCGAGCGTCATGATGTCGGAGTCGGCACGCACGAAGAAACCAACATTGAGGTTATATAGCGCTGCAACCATCTTAACGTTTGGCTGCGGACGGTCTTTGAACATCGCACCGCCACGTTGGCCAAAGAATGCTGGGATCGAGTTGGATACCGAAAACTCTAGTTCCCCGTTGTTGACCAAAGGAATTGTGACGACTGGACCGCCCTGCGGGACCACGCGCATGTTCAAGTCGGTTTCCTGTGAGACGACCTTGGCAATTGCCGATGCAGTTGCATATGCCGCCGAGCCTTGTGGGTTTGAACCAATGCCGACAGTTTGGCCAAGTGCTAGTGTCGCGCTCGTTACAAACGCGACTGCTGCTATTGCGGTTATTTTGAAATTTAGTGCCATTTTTTTCTCCTAAGGTTGATTAAACGTAGATTGTCGTAAGGTCTTTTGCGATTTGGATCGGGCCGACGTAGCTTTGCCGGATATCGTCCACAACCTGCTCGATAAGTTCCGGGCCCATGATTTCAACGGACATGTGTTTTGCTGCCAACTTTCGAACGATCGGATTGGTGCTGTCCCAATGGCCAATATGCGTAGCGATCAAGTTCTTAACCCCCGCATCACGTGCGATCCGGCCCAATTCTAGCGGGCTGGTATGCGAAAACGTGCCAATACCGTTGTCTGCTCGAAACTGTATCGCAGCTTCAGGGAAGGTGGCCTCGTGTATAAGCAAATCACAACCTTCAGCAAACTCCACCATCTCGGGCAGAGCTGTTGTGTCGCCGCTAAACACGACCGTTTTGGTGTCCGTCTCAAGCTTCAGTCCGTAACAGGGGCAGATTTCGGGCGGGATATGATCAACTGGCAGGGCGGTTACGCGCAACCGGTCATCCTCAAAGATGCCACCCGGCTGCATCATGCGCACGTCCGGCTTAAGGACGTTCAAGTTGGACTGCCGTTGCGGATATTTCGCCCGTGCAGTGATATCGACGTCAAACGCGCCACCCTCAAACAAGTGACCGACAAAAACTGAAGTGCCTTCAGGCCCATATATGACAGGCGTGGTTTGTCGATCACTCATCCAACTGCCTATTATAAACGCGGGCAGATCAGCGGTATGATCAAAATGCAGATGGGTCAGGAACAGGGCCTCAACTGACAGAGGGTCAATGAACGCCTCGATCATTTTGCGGGTAGCACCGGTGCCGATATCGAGAACATAGGTCTTTTCAGCGACCTGAACAGCAATCGAAGTGTGCCCACGGTCCGGATCCAACAACGCCGCGCCAGTCCCAAGAAGTGTAACTTTCATGTTTTTTCCTTGATATGTGCATATGCACATGATATGCACATGATATGCACATATTACCGCACTTCATATTTTTTGCAAGCAGGGGCCGGAACACATGGAAAATTGGTTGAAAAAGCTTGGGGGTCGCGGCGGCGAAGATCTTGAATTTCGCCTTATGGATTATCCGATGCACTATTTTGCAGCAATCCAGACGCGCAATCAGATAAATGTCTCCCGCGTGCTTGAGCCAATTGGTATCGATCCACTTGAGTGGCGAGTACTTGCCACGCTCTCCCAACGTTCCAGTACCTCGATCAAGGAGATTTCCGAAGTCACTGCCATTGATCGCTTCAAGGTCAGTCGGGTGATCAAACGGCTCACCGAGCGCCGAATGATCTCTGACAACGTTGACATACGTAACAAGCGCACACGCCCCATATCTATTACCAAAGAAGGTGCAGAAAAGTACCAAGAGGCCTTGGCAATTATGAAAAAGGTCTACCTGGCAAATTTCGATGGGCTATCAGAGCAAGAGTTTGTTGTCATGATGGGCTTGCTGCGACGGATCAAAGATAACATCAATCGGGTGGAGGGATTTTATTGACGGGCTGGCTTTGTCAGAATAAACCACCTTGCCCGACAGCATCTTGGAAATTAACTTCTGCGACATGCCCAATAAACTTTCATTCCGCTACTTCAAA
>CABXKH010000040.1 GCA_902512685.1 Paracoccaceae bacterium
TGGTGATTACAGCCCTGCACGAGCTTAGCCCCTTTCGGGCCGCTGGCTTTAAAGTCGGAGATGTGGTGGTGGCAGTCCAGGGCCAAGCTGTCAGCACGACAGCTGAAATGCTATATCGGTTGTCCGTTGCAGGTATTGGAGCGAATGCAGATGTCACACGAGTGAATTCTGAAGGTCGCAGTGATATTTTGGTTGAGCTTGCCACTGCGCCTGAAGACCCCCCAAGAGAGATCATCGAATTTGATCGGCGCGATTTCTTTCCAGGGCTGATTATAAGTTCAATTAACCCGGCAGTTCAGGCGGAATTGCAACTGCCATGGGAGAGCAAAGGGTTTATTGTCATTGACCCAGGTCCCTTGGCAGTGCGTGTTGGATTAAAAGCAGGAGATATTATCCGCGAAGCAAATGGACGTCAGGTCCAGACAGGTTATGATATCAATGAGTTTTTAAGGCAAAATAACCGTCGTGGAGAAATCCTAATTCAACGTGGCTCTCGCCAAATTATGTTAAGGTTTCGATTATGAATGATTTATTTGAAACCACTGACACTGCTGAAATACAACTTCAGCCGCTCGCAGAGAGGTTGCGGCCAAAGTCTGTTGATCAGGTTATTGGTCAGTCTCAAATTCTTGGCGTTGATGCGCCGCTGGGCGCGATGTTGGCATCAGGCAAACTTGGTTCTATTATCTTCTGGGGCCCGCCAGGGGTTGGAAAAACCACTTTGGCGCGACTGTTGGCTGATCAAACAAACCTGCATTTTGAACAGATTAGTGCCATATTTACGGGTGTTGCCGATCTGAAACGTTGTTTTGAGGCCGCTAAAATTCGCGCCAAAAACGGACGTGGAACTTTGTTGTTTGTCGATGAAATTCATAGATTTAACAAAACCCAACAAGACGGATTTTTACCCCATATGGAAGATGGTACTATTCTGCTGGTCGGTGCAACCACAGAAAACCCATCATTTGAGTTGAACGCTGCGCTTTTGTCCAGAGCCCAAGTGATGGTGCTTTCACGTCTATCAGATACAGAGCTTGGTGATCTTCTGAAAAGGGCAGAAAATGAATTAGGCATTAGCCTGCCGATTAGTGAAATGGCGCGCCAGATGTTAATTTCCATGGCAGATGGTGATGGCAGAGCCTTGATCAATTTAATCGAACAAATTTCTGGTTGGCAGTTTGACGGCGAGTTGAGCTTAGATGATCTGCAAAAGCGATTGACCCGCAGAGCATCCAAGTACGACAAGTCCGGAGAAGAACATTATAATTTGATTTCCGCACTACATAAATCTGTCAGGGGATCTGATCCCGATGCTGCGATTTACTGGCTTGCCCGCATGTTAGAAGGTGGCGAGGATCCGCGCTATTTGGCCAGGAGAATTCTGCGCATGTCTGTAGAGGATATAGGGCTTGCTGACCTAGACGCGCAAAATATTTGCATACAGGCCTGGGAAACTTATGAGCGCCTTGGCAGTCCAGAAGGCGAGTTAGCGATTGCTCAGGCTGTTATCTATCTGGCTTTGGCGCCAAAATCCAATGCCGGCTATGTTGCTTATAAATCTGCCCGTGCGCTGGCTAAGGCACATGGATCAGAGCCACCACCTTTACATATTCGAAATGCGCCCACCAAGCTCATGAAACAGCAAGGATATGGCGAAGGGTATGCCTATGACCACGATGCAGAGGACGGGTTTTCGGGGCAGAATTATTTTCCGGATCAGATAGACCGTCCGGCTATATACCAACCCGTTGAACGAGGGTTTGAACGCGAATTGCAAAAAACGGGTTCAATATTTCAACAAGCTGCGGGAAAAGCGAAACTCAAAGCCCTAAGCCTTAGCTTGACAAATTCGCGCCAAAGACTGATGGACTGCCCATGAGTTATTTATTTGTTTCTATGGGCGGCGCTATTGGGGCTTTGTTACGTTTTGTGGTGGGGCAGCAGGTGGCATTTCCTTTTGGCACCTTATCCGTAAACATCCTTGGGTCATTTTTAATGGGATTGGGATTTGTATATCTGACCTCACGGGTTGATGGTCGGCTTGCCTTGCTGCTTATGACTGGTGTGCTTGGCGGTTTCACAACTTTTTCAGCATTTTCACTTGATGTATATCGCCTTTATGAAGCTGGGCGTAATATATTTGCCGTGGGCTATGTTGGGGTAAGCGTCTTTGGCTCGTTGGCTGCAGTTATTTTTGGGGTGCTTATAATGCGCGCGATAATGTCATGAGTGGGGTCGAGCATATTGTTGTTTCCTCAGAGGATGGGGGGCAAAGATTAGATCGTTGGCTCAAGCGAAAATATGAGTTTATTGGGCAGGCTCGGATCGAAAAAATGTGCCGTAAGGGTGAGTTGCGTATTGATAGTTCACGCTGTAAAGCCGCCAGTCGAATAGAAGCAGGCCAAGTTATACGCATACCTCCGATACCACAGGAAAGCGTTTTGGCTCGGCCCATCAAAACCCGGGTAATTTCGCCAGATGATACAAAACTCATACAGGCCGCGGTGATTTATAAAGATGATTATCTGATCGTTTTAAACAAACCTGCCGGTTTGCCGACACAGGGCGGCAGCAAACAAAAACGTCATGTGGATGGCATGTCTGAGGCGTTGCGTTTTGGCAATGAGGAAAAGCCAAGATTGGTGCACAGATTGGACAAGGACACCTCTGGTGTCTTGGTGATGGCGCGGACGCGCAAAGTTGCACAAGCGCTTACGGAAGCCTTTCGTCATCGCGAAACGCGCAAAATTTACTGGGCCGCCGTAGCTGGTGTGCCAAGCCCTAAAATGGGAACTATCAAATACGGCCTGAGAAAAGCTCCTGGACGCGGAAGTGGCGGAGAAGGCGAAAAGATGCAGTGCATTCACCCCAGCGATTTGGCGCAATACGATGACGCGAAGCGTGCAACCAGTGACTACGCGGTTTTAAACCAACTGGCAAAACGGGCGGCTTGGGTGGCTTTGTCCCCGATCACGGGTCGTACGCATCAGTTGCGCGCGCATATGGCGGAAATTGGTCACCCGATTATAGGCGACGGAAAGTATGGCGGTTCAGGACAAGAAAACCAAGGCGATGGTTGGGGCGCTCAGTTGGGTGGGGACATAAGCCGTAAGCTTCACCTTCATGCCCGGTTTATTTCTTTTCAGCATCCAGCAAGACGTGAAATTGTTAACTTTACCGCCGAGTTGCCCCGTCACATTTCTGCAACCTGGTCCACATTTCAGTGGGACTTGGAAGAGGTGCCCAATGACCCATTTGAGGCAGAATAGTCGCAGATGGCAGAGAGTAACCTAATTTTGTTTGACGTTGATGGGACTTTGGTCGATAGCCAATCGCAAATCATAGATGCAATGCAAAAAGCATTTTTGGCCATAGATCACCCATTGCCAACACATCAGGAGATTCTATCCATTGTTGGCCTATCATTGTCGGAAGCATTTTCTCATTTACTCCCAAATAAAACACATGAAATTCGAGAGCAATGTTCTGAAATATATAAGTTTAGTTTTGCGGAAGCTCGTTCAAAAGGTTCAAAACCAAAATTTTATCCCGGTATAATTGAGGTGCTAACTGAGTTGAATCGAGAGCCAAATTATTTCCTTGGGATCGCAACTGGAAAGTCTCGCCGCGGCTTAAACGCGCTTCTTGAAGCTTACGAAATGGCACCTTGGTTTGCCACTATTCAAGTTGCAGATGATCATCCTTCTAAACCTCATCCATCCATGATTAAGGCGGCGCTGAAAGAAACTAGTGTTGACCCAAGTCATACTGTAATGATCGGGGACACAAGCTTTGATATGGACATGGCGCGATCAGCGGGTGTTTTTGCAATTGGCGTCGGTTGGGGGTATCACCCAAAAACTAAGCTGGCAGCTGCAGATAAGTTGGTCGAGCGGGCTGGCGATTTGCCGGGTATAATCAAAAACCTATTGAGAGAGTAAAGTATGTCTGAGTGGAAGCCAAAGCGATTTTGGCAGGATGTTTCAATTTCAAAAGTTGGAGATGGCCATTCCGTTTTGTTGGACGGCCAGATGGTAAAAACCCCAGCAAAAGTGCCCCTAATTTTACCAACCCTGAAGTTGGCTAAGGCCGTTGCCGCAGAATGGAATGCTCAGGTTGAAGTCGTTGATCCTGCGGCTATGCCCTTCACGGGGGCCGCCAATGCGGCTTTGGATAAAGTTACAGTTCAATTTGAAGAAGTGGCGGGGTTGGTTTCTGCTTATGCAGAGACAGATCTTTTTTGTTATCGAGCAGAGTCGCCATGCGAACTTGTTAAAAGGCAAAAGAAGGCTTGGGATCCAATGTTGAACTGGTCATCAGAAGCATTGGATGCGCCGCTAAATGTTGCCTACGGTGTTATGTTTGTCGCCCAACCAGAGAAGTCGATCAAAGTGTTTCGATCTTATGTCAGTAAATTTAATCCGTTTGAGTTGACGGCTTTATATGATTTGGTCGGTTTGTCCGGATCACTAGTGGCCGGCCTAGCAGTGGTTCAAGGTCATGAAACACCAGAATCAGTGTGGGATATGTGCCAAATTGACGAAACCTGGCAAAAAGAACAGTGGGGGCAGGATAAAATAGCTGAAGAGTTGACGCAGGGTAAACGCACGAAATTCTTGCAGGCTTTCAATTTTTATGCAACTTTAAGGTGATATTTTTCATTTTGGAATAAACTTGGTATATTTTGTTTGGCTGAAGCATGAATTTAAAGAATAGATTACTTGACGTTCCCTCATTATTTTGACCAAAATGTACCACTGTGTAGAGGGAGTTCTTACTATTCGAATACCAATGGCAAGGGCTCTCCATTATCGGAGCACTGGAATAAAAACATTTTGAATTTCAGTGTCAGTGAACCAATGGTTCAAATCAACAGCTTCAAATCAGAAGCTGAAAATCAGGAAGAGGGTAATATGAAAAAATCTTTTGTTCTTGGCACGCTGGCCGTCGCCGGTCTAGCTGCTGGTGCAGCAGCGGCAGGTACGCTAGACGACGTACAAGCACGTGGCACATTGAACTGCGGTGTTTCAACCGGCTTGGTGGGCTTTGCTGCCCCAGACGCCAATGGTGAATGGAGCGGTTTTGACGTAGGCGTTTGTCGCGCCGTAGCGGCCGCAGTCTTGGGTGATGCCCAAGCGGTTGAGTTTGTTCCAACCACAGGTAAAACACGCTTTACAGCCTTGGCATCTGGCGAAATCGATATGCTGGCACGTAACACGACTTGGACCTTTAGCCGTGACGTTGACCTGAAGTTCGAATTTGTCGGTGTAAACTACTATGATGGCCAAGGTTTCATGGCTCCAAAAGAGCTGGGTGTGTCATCCGCTGCAGAACTTGATGGCGCGACTGTTTGTATCCAAACAGGAACCACCACCGAGCTGAACTTGGCGGATTTCTTCCGTTCAAACAACATGAGCTATGAGCCAGTTCCAATTGAAACCAACGCAGAAGCACAACAGCAGTATCTGGCTGGCGCCTGTGATGTTTTCACAACTGACGCATCAGGTCTAGCTGCAACTCGGGCGACCTTTGAAAACCCAGGCGACCACGTTCTGATGCCTGAGATTATCTCAAAAGAGCCTCTTGGCCCACTTGTGCGTCACGGAGACAATAATTGGGGTGATGTTGTGCGCTGGACACTTAACGCTCTGGTTACAGCAGAAGAGCTTGGCGTAACATCTGCAAACGTTGGGGAAATGTCTGCTGGCACCAATAACCCTGAAATCAACCGCTTGCTGGGTACAGAAGGTACACTCGGCGCGATGCTTGGTCTCGACGGTGACTGGGCCAAACGGGCGATCATGGTTGGCGGCAACTACGGTGAGTTGTTTGAGGACAACATCGGCGAAGCTACACCAATCGGTCTTGCACGTGGGCTGAATGCTCAGTGGACAGACGGTGGTTTGATCTACTCTCCACCTTTCCGTTAATTTAAAACTATAGAGGGCGCGGCACTTGCCGCGCCCTTTCTTCTAAACTACAGCCTGCTTGCGGTGTGCAAAATTTAGATTGGCTGAACCACAGGGATCATATTTATGGCAACGTTAACCGACCCTGATAAGGAGTCGTTTAAGCTTTCGATGCTTCTCTACGACACTCGGTATCGCTCTATGACCATTCAGGTTATTGCGCTGATCGGTTTTGTAAGCATTGTCTTCTGGTTGATTTCAAATACAATCACCAATCTTAATAATTTGGGCAAGCCAGTTGAGTTTGGTTTTCTTTTTGAGTCCTCTAGCTACGATATCAACCAAAGACTTGTTGAATATAATTCGCGGGACTCGCACTTAAGAGCCTCTTTTGTCGGTGTATTAAATACATTGGTTGTGGCCTTCCTAGGGTGCATAACTGCGACAATCATTGGAGTTTTCGTTGGCGTTGCCCGCCTGTCAAAAAACTGGCTTGTTGCCAGAATCATGACTGTTTACGTCGAAGCCTTTAGGAATGTCCCTGTTCTTCTTTGGATTGTTCTTGCTATGGCAATCCTTATCGAAGGGCTGCCTGCCCCAAAAGCCTTCCGGGGAGAAAATGCTACAGCTTCATTGGAAGTGTTCGACAGTGTTGCGCTGACTAATCGGGGCGTATATGTGCCCGAACCACTATTCTCTAATGGGATAGGCGATGTGGCTCTCTTTGGCCAATCCAGTTTGCGGTTTAGCGTAAGCCTTGATCTTATTCTGATTGTTGCTGTTCTGATCGCATCTTTTTCTGTTTCGGGATGGATCAAAAGGCGAGCAAATAGAATACAAGATTCGACTGGTGATAGGCCGACCACTTGGCACCTAAGACTTGGGGTCACTATTTTGCCTGTTGCACTGGTGCTTTGGATGCTCGGGTTTCATTTAGGCTACCCGGAACTTAAAGGATTTAATTTTAAAGGTGGAACCCACCTTCGCAACTCGCTGATTGCTCTTTGGTTGGCACTCTCGCTGTATACTGCTGCGTTTATCGCCGAGATCGTAAGAGGCGGCATCTTGGCAATCTCAAGGGGTCAGACCGAGGCTGCTGCCTCTTTAGGGCTTCGCCCAAATCGGATTATGAACCTTGTGGTATTGCCACAGGCGCTGCGTGTTATCATTCCGCCCCTTATATCGAACTACTTAAACCTGACAAAAAATTCGTCGTTAGCGATTGCTGTTGGTTATATGGATGTAACAGGGACTTTAGGCGGCATCACTTTGAATCAGACGGGGCGTGAATTAGAGTGTATCCTTCTTCTGATGCTGGTATATCTTACAATATCACTTTCAATATCTGGTGTGATGAACTGGTATAACAATAGCGTTAAATTGGTGGAGCGTTGATATGAGTGATCAGGCTTTCGTTCGTAGTGAAATAATAGAAGAACAAACTCCGCCTCTCACGGCTTTTGGATTGGTGGGTTGGCTTAAATCAAACCTGTTTTCAAACTGGTTTAATGCAATTCTAACTTTTATTTCGCTTTACTTTATCTGGTATGTCCTTTCAGGCGTATTGCCCTGGATATTCCTGTCAGTCTGGAACGCTGGTTCTTTGTCAGAATGCCGAGAAATCGCAACGGCAACTTGGGGGGATAGCCACGGTCATGCCTGTTGGGCTGTGATAAAAGATCGATGGATTCAGCTTTTATTTGGGTTTTATCCTTCCGAGCTCTATTGGCGACCTATTTTAGCCTTTGTTTTGCTGCTGATTTCTCTAGCTCCGGTACTTTATACAAGTGTACCGAAAAAGATATTCTATCTGACGGCGGTTTATCCATTCATTCTGCCTTGGTTGATGTGGGGCGGGTCCGTATGGGCTTATGTATCCGCCCTTTTAGGGTTCGTTTTGGGATATGCGATTGTTCGCTACACTTCTGAAATTGTGGGTCAGTTAGGTGCTGTTATCCTATCAGTCATAGGCGCAATAGTTTGGTGGCTTTACATTGGACCTTTGCTTCTTTCGCAGGGCGTGGGGGCAATTTTACCGCTGGCTTTAGAACCAGTCATCAGCCGAGATTTTGGTGGATTTATGTTGGCGCTCCTAATTGGAGTTGTCGCAATTGGGTGCTCTTTGCCGATAGGAATTGTACTTGCTTTGGGGCGTCAGTCTGATTTGCTCATCCTAAAAACAATTTCGGTTTGGTTCATTGAGTTTATTCGCGGTGTTCCTTTAATCACTCTGCTCTTTGTTGCCTCGACCTTGCTGAATATTTTCATGCCGCCCGGAACCAATTTTGACATCATTCTCAGGGTCATGATTATGGTAACGCTCTTTGCCTCTGCCTATATGGCTGAAGTCATCCGTGGGGGTCTTGCAGCTCTACCTCGAGGGCAGTTTGAAGGAGCTGATAGCCTGGGGTTGAATTATTGGCAGTCGCAACGGCTTATTATTATGCCTCAAGCACTGAAAATATCGATCCCGGGAATCGTAAGCACCTTTATCGGCGTCTTTAAAGATACCACGCTGGTCTCAATTATCGGATTGATGGATCCGTTAGGGCTGTCTCAAGGTATTCGCGCCAATGCTGAATGGAATGGTATATACTGGGAACTGTTCGCTTTTATTGCGTTCTTGTTTTTCATCGTGTGCTTTTCAATGTCCCGTTACTCAATGTATCTGGAGCGTAAGCTCCAAACAGACAACCGCTAAGGAGATCAAGAAATGTCTGATCTAGCAATTGATCGTGAAGTTGACCGCAGCCAGATGCAAGTGTCCGACGAAGAAGCGATCCAGATTACAGAAATGAATAAATGGTTTGGCACATTCCATGTGCTTCGCGATATCAATCTCACAGTTAACAAAGGTGAGCGGATCGTGGTCTGCGGACCATCAGGCTCTGGCAAGTCAACTTTAATCCGCTGTATCAATGCACTTGAAGAGCACCAACGGGGCCAAATTATTGTTGATGGCACTGTGCTGTCTTCTGATTTGAAAAATGTTGATAAAATCCGCTCAGAAGTGGGCATGGTTTTCCAACACTTCAATCTGTTCCCTCATCTTACAATTCTGGAAAACTGTACGCTGGCTCCTATTTGGGTGCGAAAAACACCTAAAAAGGAAGCTGAAGAAACCGCAATGCACTTTCTGGAAAAAGTCAAAATTCCAGAGCAGGCCCTAAAATATCCTGGTCAGCTTTCAGGCGGCCAGCAGCAGCGCGTTGCGATTGCACGCTCGCTTTGTATGCGCCCTCGGATTATGCTGTTTGACGAGCCGACATCAGCTCTTGATCCAGAAATGATCAAAGAGGTTCTTGATACAATGATTGAGTTGGCTCAGGATGGTATGACCATGTTGTGTGTTACACATGAGATGGGTTTCGCCAGACAGGTTGCCAACCGTGTGATTTTTATGGATCAGGGTCAAATTGTTGAGCAAAATGAACCCGAAGAGTTCTTTAACAATCCCCAATCTGATCGCACCAAGCTATTCTTAAGTCAGATATTGGGCCACTAAAATACATCCCTAAGCCATATACAGAACTTGGCTTAGGGAGCCTTCCCAATGTCTTAGGATGGTTCCATCCATGTTAGTTTCCCTCACGTATTATAAATAGATTCAAACTCTGTCTTTGGGAAAAACTCATCTACTCAATCAGATTTACCAGCTGAACTTTCGGTAGAAAGCGTTTTAGCTTTTGCCGATTGATCTAAATGATACTGCTTTCCATCTAGCTTAAAGGCGACGGAAAAGGCATTAACAAGTATTCAGTCATCTAATCGCTTTTGGCAGTAGGTGAAGATAAGAAGGCCTGCATGTGAAACGAAGATTGTTCCAAGTTTCGAAATCGGTCTTTGCCGACAGGACACTGTCGCCTTGCTGCACAACCTTTATCGACGCATCGTTCGGCGTCCAGGGTCAATACATGGGATTGACATACTTCTACGTCATAAAATTCTCCCTCAAAGGCCGAAACTGGGCAGGCTGATGCGCAGGGTGCTGCGCAGGCTGGACATGGAGAGGGGGAGGGCTTTGGTAATTGAATTTCACTTTCAAGCGCAAGAGCACCGCGGAAGGACACGAACAGCCCAGTCTGATTATGAACCAAAAGGCGGATTGGCGAGACATGCATCAATCCTGTTTTAAGAGCCCATTGAAAAAAAGGCGCATAGGTTGGACCTTGGAATGGAAATATTGGCTTCGCATTTATTTTTCTGGCAAGAGAGGTGATCACGCGTTCGGACCACCGGTCCATTGGGTTTGATTGCCCATCTTGCATTTCTAAGCTGTTTTTGAATTGATGCCAAAAATTGGATTCATCAGGGCCGATCAAAAGTAAAGTACTGCAATTTTCGGGTGCGTGGTCTTCTGCCACAGGATGAAACCCGCCCATGATTTTCAAAGAAATGGACTGAACCTCAGTTCTGATGTCCTCAAAGGTCACTTATCTCCAAATGGAAGCCATAGGTTCCACCTTAGTCGTGTTGGACGACTTTCCTGCCACTGTAATCCTAAATCCATTTCCTTATGTCCATCAATTGGCAGATCTTTATATGTTCCAAAAATACGATCCCAAATTGATAATGCAAAGCCATAATTGGTATCGTGTTCAAGGCGGTTTTTGGAGTGGTGTATTCGATGCATATCCGGCGTGACGATAAACTTTCGTAAAACCGTATCTATGCGTTTTGGTATGTTTATATTTGCGTGATTAAACAATGCTGTTCCATTCAACAAAACTTCAAATATTATAACTGCCCAAGCCGCGGGTCCAATGAGATAAACCAAACCAATTTTCAAGATCATAGAGAGCGCTATCTCGAACGGATGAAATCGAATGGCCGTTGTAACGTCCATGTCCACATCAGCGTGATGAACTCTGTGCAATCGCCAAAGCAAAGGTACCTTATGTGTTATAAGGTGCTGTCCCCAAATGAAAAAATCCAGCATTAGTATGCAAATAGTGATTTCTATCCACACGGGCCAGTTCAACTGGTTGAAAAGGCCCAAGCCTGCCTGTGAGGCATCTATAGCTGCTCCAACTGCCAAAAGCGGAAGGCCAAAAGCAAGCGCCCGCAGCGTTAAAGTATTGATAGCAGTCAGAGCCCAATTGGTTGGCCATCGAGAAAGACGAGAGTGAACGCGCGTGCGGCGTGGCCAGTAACTTTCTATCAGCGCAAACAGCACAAAGAGAGTTATAAATACTGCCAGCCGAAGGATAAGTTCGTTTTCCATGACTTAAACCTAATCTCGCAGAGAAAAAGCTCAAGCACCGAGATGCAATTTTTTAATTTTTTCGGATCAAGGATCCAGCACCATGCTCAGTAAAAAGTTCAAGTAAACAGGCATTGGGAGCACGACCATCAAGAATAACAACTGCTCTTACGCCGTTTTCAATAGCGTTAAGCGCTGTTTCTGTTTTCGGTATCATACCCCCAGCGATCACGCCTTCTTTTGTCAGGCTGACAATTTGATCAGAAGTTAACTCTGTTAAAATGTTGCCATTTAAATTTTTGACACCTTCTACGTCTGTCAATAATAGCAACCGATCGGCATTTAAAGCAGCGGCAATCGCACCAGCCGCTGTGTCTCCATTAACATTGTAAGTTTCGCCGTTTTGACCTGTCCCTAAGGGCGCAATTACAGGAATAAGGTCATTATCAAACAGAGTTCTTAAAACATCCGGATTGACCGATTGAGGGGTCCCAACCAGACCAAGGTCAGGCTCCGTTTGGTCACAAACCATTAAATTTGCATCTTTGCCAGAAAGACCAACAGCCTGACCACCTTGCTTGTTGATGGCTTGGACAATTTTCTTGTTCACACGACCAGAAAGAACCATCTCAACAACTTCCATAGTTGCTTTATCCGTAACCCTTTTGCCATTCACAAATTCGGATTTAATGCCCAGTTTTTCGAGCATCGTGTTGATCATAGGGCCGCCGCCATGGACAATCACAGGATTGATCCCTACCTGCCGCATCAGCACGATATCGCGGGCAAATGTATCTAGGTTTTCATCGCTGCCCATCGCATGGCCACCCAGTTTGATAACCACGATTGCGTCATCGTAGCGTTGCAAATATGGCAAGGCTTCTGACAAGGTTCGGGCAGTGGAAATCCAGTCTCGGTCCATAGTTGCTGTCTTCACAAGTTCCTCGTTGATGAGAATGTTTTCTATGATTGTGATCAAATGCGCAAGAGGGCCAATTTCAAGCTTTAAACAA
This sequence comes from Paracoccaceae bacterium, assembly GCA_902512685.1. GTDB lineage: Bacteria > Pseudomonadota > Alphaproteobacteria > Rhodobacterales > Rhodobacteraceae > CABZJG01. The sequence continues at coordinate 12,126 of CABXKH010000040.1, forward strand.
GAGAAGCAATTGTGGCACGAAGGGCCTCAATGCCCCAGCCTTTTTCTGATGAGGTAAGGATAAGCTCAGGGAAGGCCGCAGGGTGTTTTGATAGGGCTGTGCGCACCTGTGCCAACGTGGCCTCACGAGCTGGTTCTTTAACCTTGTCCGTCTTGGTCAATATGCATTGAAATGTTACTGCAGAGCTATCCAAGAGGCTGAGTATCTCTTCATCAACAGATTTAATGCCGTGCCGCATATCAATCAGGACAAAGGCCCGTCGCAAGGACTGGCGACCAGATAAATATTGTTTGAGTAACCGTTGCCACTTTTCGACCACAGGCAAAGGTGCATTGGCATATCCGTAGCCGGGCAGATCAACCAAATAATGGCTGTCTGCGACAGTAAAAAAGTTGATTTCCTGAGTTCTGCCGGGTGTATTAGAGGCGCGCGCCAAAGACTTTCTACCGGTCACCGCATTGATCAAAGTTGATTTTCCAACATTTGATCGCCCAGCAAAACATACCTCCAATCTATCGTCTGGAGGCAAACCAGACATAGAAACCACACCTTTTACAAAATCAGTTTGCCGTGCGAATAAAAGGCGCCCCTTTTCACTGTCTTGCGTGTCAGGGCGCTCTGCTAAGGGAAACTCTAGTTTCATAACATAACTCTGACTTTGTCACCAAGGTTGATAGTGCCAGATGATACTGCAACGGCATAAACATTGAAATCGCGATGCCCCCAAGTATCTAGGGTGCCCAAAGTATCTGCATCGCGCTGCCCAGTTTCTGGATTTGCTGTTGTTGCCATGCAGCGAATAACGCGTTCGCGCACTTCAAAAACAGCACTACCAATTTTTAACTGTTTCCCCAACCAATCAAATTCCTCCCACGGGGCTAGGCCATCAATCCATATATTTCCGCGCCATCTGGCAATCGACAAATCTCGGCCAAATTTTTGGCAAACCGCTCGATGTGATGCCAAATTTCCGATACTAATTGACGGGTAATCAGTGTCGGTTAAGCCGTTTTGCTTTGATCGCACCAAGCGGGTAGATTGCGCTCTATCTGCGGGAACAAGGGGGCCGGCCCAGTCTAGGAACTTTTGTTGCTCATGGTCCGGATTAAAAGATAAATCCTGTAAATCGGGATGTTTCAGCGTCATAACGCCAGTGGCTTCGTCAAAGCTGGTGCTAATTGCCATTAACCGCGGGGCTTTGGATCCGCGACTAAAATTTTGGCATGGAGCCCATGTTGTCCCATCAGCGTCCGAGGCCTCATGTGCTACCGCCCATGTCCTGTCCCATGGCAAAGTTTCTCCTGCAGTCACTGCAACGCTCGATAACTCTTCGCGGCCATGTGACTTTATTGGATAGCGCCAAACTTGTGAAACATCAGGCATTAGTTTTTGTCCGGTTTGTTTTTTTTCTTAAAGCTTGATCTGATATTACCAAATACATCAGGTTTGTACCCTTGCGTTCGCATAATCAAATACTGTTGAGTGAAGGTGATCGTGTTGTTTGCAATCCAATATAGGACAAGGCCACTTGCAAAGGTTCCCAGCATAAACATAAACACCCATGGCATCCAAGCAAAGATCATTGCTTGGGTTGGATCAGTGGGCGCGGGGTTTAGCTTTTGCTGTATCCACATGGAAATTCCAAGCAAAATTGGCAGAACACCTAAAGATACTATCGCAAACAGTGAACTTGGATCGGGTGGCGCAAAAGGAAGCAAGCCAAAAAGGTTCAAAATCGAGGATGGATCAGGGGCGCTAAGGTCTGTAATCCAGCCAACCCATGGGGCATGACGCAACTCAAGCGTAACGAAAATAACTTTATAAAGAGAGAAAAAGATAGGTATCTGCAGCAAAATGGGCAGGCAGCCCGAGGCGGGGTTAACTTTTTCCTTTTTATAAAGAGCCATCATCTCTTGTTGCAGCTTTTGTTTATCATCTCCTGCGCGTTCTTTGATTTTTTCCATTTCTGGCTGCAGATTCTTCATCTTGGCCATTGAAACAAAAGATTTGTATGCCAACGGAAAGAGCAAAGTTTTAATCAGAAGTGTCAGGCCTATAATCGCCCATCCCATATTTCCAATCAAAGCGTTCAGCCAGTGCAGAACCACGAATATGGGTCTGGTCAGGAAAAAGAACCAACCCCAATCAATACTATCGGTAAATCGGTCAACTCCGGCCGATTGATACCCACGAATAGCTTCCCATTCTTTTGCGCCGGCAAAAAATCGGGTGCTTACAGAGGCTGATTGTCCAATAGCAACTGTTTGCCGTTGCAAAACGGTTTCGGTTTGATAAATATCTGCCGTTTCAAAATATTTTGCAGTAGACCTAAACCCTGTGCCTGACTGCGGTACTAGGGTCGTCATCCAAAAATGATCGGTGAAACCAATCCACCCATTTTCAGCGACCTCTATCCGGTCAGCATGTGTGCCTTCACGATCATCTATCGAATAATCTCGGATATCATCATAGCTTTCTTCAGACAGATTGCCATCCGACATGCGTATTAAGCCTTCGTGAAGAATAAAAAAGTTTTTTAGGTCTGTGGGTTCGCCATTGCGGCGGATCAGCCCATACGGGCGCAGATCCACGCTATTGGTTGAATTGTTGAAAACTTGTTGTTCGATGGTGAACATGTAATCATCGTCTACCGAGATAACGCGCCTAAATTGGACGCCTATATCATTGGTCCATTTTAGTGTGATAGGTGCGTCCGGTCGTAAGGTCTCATTGCCCTCTAATGCCCAAATTGTATCGGGGGTTGGCACTTGATCTGGGGTAGTTCCAGAAATCGCTGCCCAGCCAAAACTTGCATAATAGGCGCCAATATCTCCGAAAGGCCGCAGCAGCGTGACATTATTTGAGCCTTCCCTGAGATCAACACGGTAATCGAGCAGTGATAGATCATCAATGCGTCCGCCCTTCAGGGAAATTGACCCACTAAGACGATTTGTTTCAATTGGTATGCGGGGGGCTTCTTGGGCAGATGCCACAGCCTGCGGTGCTGCTGTTTGCTCTGCTTCCGTAACGGCGGGCAATGCTAGAGGCTGATTCTCGGTTGCCTCAGTCTCGGGTGCATTTGGATCCACTGTAACTGGTTCTGGTGGTGGGAACAAAACAAACCAAACTATGATCACCACAAAGCTAAGCGCTGAAGCCAGAATAAGGTTTCTGTTTTGATCGTCCATAATCGTATGCCACCCTAGCAGATATTGTCTGTGCTGGGTTCAACAGAGTAAGGTGGCAAAGGTCAAGAGGGCAACGGAGTTTTTATCACTTTTGGTTAGTGTCTAGGTCTATTAATTGCCATTTTTCTTAGTCCTAGCCTAGGTTATCCAGCGATTAGTTGAATTCCTCAATTTCTGTCCTTGGTTAGACCTGAAAAATCAAATAATTTGGGGTCTAGCAAATGTGAGGGTCTAGCGTTCATAAGTGCGCGAAACATCACCTGTCTGCGACCTGGGTGATTAGCTTCCCATTGATCCAGAATTTTCTTTACTTGCTGGCGTTGCAACCCGTCTTGCGAGCCACATAAATCGCAAGGAATAACTGGATAATTCATAGCCCGAGAAAATTTTTCACAATCAGACTCTGCAACATGAGCGAGAGGGCGATATACAAAAAGGTCCCCTTCCTCGTTCAGTAATTTAGGTGGCATGGTGGCTAAGCGACCGCCATGGAATAAATTCATGAAAAATGTTTCAAGGATATCGTCCCGATGATGTCCAAGCACGACAGCGCTGCACCCTTCTTCGCGTGCTATGCGATATAAATTACCCCGTCGTAATCGAGAGCAAAGCGCGCAGTATGTACGCCCCTTTGGGACTTTATCAACAACGATAGAATAGGTATCTTGATATTCAATTCGATGCGGTACATCCATTTCTTGAAAAAATTCAGGTAAAACAGTTGCCGGAAAACCAGGTTGACCCTGATCCAAATTACAAGCCAATATATCAATCGGCAACAGGCCGCGCCATTTCAATTCATATAAAGCGGCCAAAAGAGTATAGCTGTCTTTGCCGCCTGAAAGGCAAACAAGCCAACGAGTATCCCGCTCGATCATACCGTATTGTTCTATAGCTTCACGGACGCTGCGGATAATCCGTTTGCGCAACTTTTTAAATTCTGTAGTCGACGGAGCGCCTGCAAAAAGTGGGTGAATATCTGTGTTGTCATCAAACATGAAGAGGATTTAGACTTTTAACGGTGTCCAATCAAGGCATTGGTTTAATCGGGCACCTCATCAGTTCCCGAGCCGCCCCAAGGATGACATTTCATAATTCGGCGCAAGCTAAGCCAACTGCCTTTTATTGCGCCATGGCGCTGCAAGGCTTGCAAAGCATATGCGCTGCATGTGGGGTCATACCTGCAATTTTTTCCCAACCAAGGCGATAAGAGCAATCGATAAGCACGGATAGGAAGGGATATGGCAAAAGCAAGCGGGTTCATGCTTTGGCAGACGCATGAATTGTCAAAAGTGCTTGTCTCAGGTCGGCTTTCAATTCTGGAAAAGAGGAGCCAACTGTCGTTTTGGCGCGGCCAATAAGCACGTAATCCCATCCGGCAAAGCCTGACCCTGGAAGAATAGCGCGCGCTATTTCACGTAACCGTCGCTTGGCGCGGTTTCGCGTAACCGCGTTCCCAACTTTTTTTGAGCAGGTGAACCCAACACGTATTTCTTTGCTAGCAATTGGGTGCTGCGGTATGGCTTGAACAATTAGACCTTTGCAAAAGGCACGGTGGCCTTTGCTTGCTAAAATAAACTGCTTGCGTGTTGAAAGTGTCGCCAGGGAGTTTTCTGGAGCTTCAGAAGAAGAGCGGACCTCTTTTGTGCACATCTCTTGGTCTGGCCGGCCAGTCACAGTATAACTGTCAATTTGATGAGTTTATGTTTCGGATCAACCGAAATGCTCAGGCACTCAGCGATTTACGGCCACGAGCCCGCCGTGCGTTCAAAATTTTGCGGCCAGCCTTAGTAGCCATGCGGGCGCGGAATCCATGCCGCCGTTTGCGGACTAAGTTGGAAGGTTGAAATGTGCGCTTCATAGCATCGTCTCCGTTACATCTGGCGGGGCACAAAATGGATTCGCGCCAATCACCTCTATTGAAGCCTCGCCTATAAGGTCGATAATTGAATAAGTCAAATCATTGAAGCAGTTTTATAGAGAATATTGCGCCTAAAGTGACAATTTCTTGAGATGTTGTAAAATGCGTTTGTTTTTCACATCAAATGGAAATTAATCAATAAACTGTGAATGATCTGGCAAAATTCTTTTTTGAGGCTCATTTTGGGCTAGTAGAGGCTAGGAAAGAAAAATGAATTTTAAGCTATTCTATCTTGCGAAGCAATTTGGACCCTTGTTGGTTTTATGTGCAGGGGCTTTGATTGGGGCTATTTTGTTGGGTGATTTTGTGACTTTTGAAGCAGTGCAGCAAAATCGTCAAACACTGGTCACCTTCCGTGATGCGCACTTTGGTTTGATGGTGTTAGGATTTTTAAGCTTTTATGTTTTAATAGTATCATTTTCCCTTCCCGGCGCGAGCGTGACATCCATAACAGGCGGTTTTTTGTTTGGTCTGACGCTTGGTACGGTATTGAATGTCATAGCGGCGTCGATAGGTGCAATAGCTATTTTTTTGGCCGTAAAGGCAGGTTTAGGTAAACTGGCAGTCCAAAAACTTGATAAGTTGGGTGGACGGATGGCCCGTCTTAGAGAAAAGTTAGTTGAAAATGAAATTAGCGTATTGCTTATGTTGCGTTTGCTTCCGATTATACCATTCTTTGCGGTAAACATTGTGTCTGCGCTTGTAGGAATTAAGCTAAAGAATTTCGTCTTTACGACGGTCTTGGGTATTATCCCGGGCGCTTTAGTCTTTACTTGGATAGGTGTAGGAATTGGTGAAGTTTTAGATCAGTCTGGAACACCCGACCTTTCTCTGATCTGGTCCCCTCAGGTTCTTGGGCCCCTAATTGGTCTGGCACTTCTTGTAGGAGCGCCTGCCTTCTTTCGTTTCTTTAAGTCCAAGGAATATTAATGGAAAAGAAAATTAAAACGGATTTACTCGTGATTGGGGCTGGATCAGGTGGCCTGTCTGTCGCATCAGCGGCTGTTCAAATGGGGGCAGATGTTGTTTTGTTAGAGGGTCAAAAAATGGGAGGTGACTGCCTGAATTTTGGATGTGTTCCCTCTAAAGCGTTACTTTCTGCAGCAAAGGCCGCGCAAGCCTTTCGGGGGGGGGATGCATTTGGTGTGAAATCTCAAGACCCTCAAGTAAATTATCAAGCGGTCTTATCACATGTCGCTGACATCATCTCAAAAATTGAACCCCACGACAGTCAGGAACGATTTGAAGCGCTGGGCGTGAAAGTGATCCGCGAATTCGGGAGGTTCATTTCTGACCGTGAGGTTGAGGCCGGCTCTTATCGAATAAAGGCCCGAAGAATAGTCATTGCAACGGGATCTTCAGCCTTTATACCTCCTATCGATGGGTTGCAAATGGTGCCTTTTTTAACCAACGAAACACTGTTTGAATTGCAAAGCACGCCCAGCCATTTGATTATTCTTGGTGGTGGTCCGATCGGTGTTGAAATGGCTCAAGCGCATCGGCGCTTGGGAATTAAGGTAACCTTGTTAGAGGCGCTTAAAATTTTGCCACGCGAGGATCCAGAGCTGGTTTCTGTGCTGGAAACCAAGCTGCGGGAAGAGGGCGTGGAAATCAGGCAAGAGACCAAAGTAACGAAAGTTTCAAAATCAGCAGTCGGAGTTGAAATTCAGCTATCAGATGGTGAAAAGATTGAGGGATCGCACCTTTTGGTGGCTGCCGGCCGGCGGTCAAATATGGACAATCTCAATTTGGAAGCTGCGGGGATTACGCAGTCCAAAACAGGTATCGAAGTAAATGCCAGTCTTAAAACCAAGAACGCTCGAGTTTACGCAATTGGTGATGTTATTGGAGACCTTCAATTTACGAATGTAGCTGCCTACCACGCGGGTATAGTTCTGCGGTCAAGTCTTTTGGGAATGCCGTCTGGTGTAAAAACAGGCCACATACCATACGTTATATTTACAGAACCAGAATTGGCACAGGTTGGTTTAACGGAAGAGGTGGCGCGGAATAAGTATGGTGATAAGTTAGCCATCAGCCGGTTTTCATACAATGAAAATGACCGCGCTATAGCAGAGAGATCAACAGAAGGGATTATCAAAATCCTAGTCTATCATAGCAGAGTTGTAGGAGTTTCGATTGTCGGCCGCCAAGCTGGTGAGCTTGTTAATTTCTGGGCGCTTGTAATTGCCAACGGCGCTAAATTGTCGAAGATTGCGCAGATGGTTGCAGCTTATCCTACCTTGGGCGAAATAAACAAAAGGGTGGTAGGCAATTATTATGCGCCGCGTCTTTTTGAAAGCGCGGGTGTGAAAAAGCTTGTGCGCTTCATACAAAAGTGGGCGCCTTAAATCATGTTTAACACATTGTCTGGCCGGTTTTTGGTGTTGACGATTGTGTTCGTTATGTTGGCCGAGATTTTCATTTTTATTCCGTCTATTTCTCGGTTTCGGGTCGAATTTTTATCCGCGCGCATTGAAAGGGCCCAAATTGCTTCGCTGGCGTTGTTAGCAGATGATATGCTTTCGCCTGAGTTGGAAAAAGAGCTTCTTGAAAATGCCGCAGTTTTTAATGTTGTGCTGCGTCGAAATGCAACTCGCGAATTGGTTTTAACCTCTAAAATACCGCAGCCGGTGCATGAGACATTTGATTTAAGATCGGCAAGCACATGGGACTTAATACGGGGTGCATTAAAAAGGCTGGCTGACCCAGAACCTCGAGTTATCAGGGTGATCGGTCAACCGCGTCTAAGGGGTGGTTCGTTGATCGAAGTTACTTTACAAACTCAAGACCTGCGAAGTGCCATGATTAATTATGGTGTGCGCATATTTATTTTATCTGCAGTGATATCCGCATTTACGGCATTATTGCTGTTTTTAGCTGTACGCATCTTTATGGTACGACCCATAAATAGAGTTATCGACCATATGAAATCTTATGCCTTATCACCAGAAGATTCGCGGCAAATTATCAAGCCCCACGCAAAAATATCTGAACTAAGGGAAGCTGAAGTTGCTTTGCAAAAAATGCAAAATCAACTAACCGGAGCTTTAAAGCAAAAACGTAGATTGGCGCAACTCGGCGAAGCGGTATCTAAATTAAGTCATGATTTAAGAAATATACTGAGCACCGTGCAATTGCTTTCTGACCGTATGGAAAATAGTGAAGATCCCTTGGTAAAAAAACTCGCTCCCAAGCTGATTACCAGCGTTTCCAGAGCGGTAACTTTAACCGAAAGTACATTGCGCTTTGGTAAAGTGCAGGAGCCACCTCCGCAAATTAGAAAAATTGGCCTGTGCCAGATTGTCGAAGATGTCGTGCTCAACGAGCGTATGTGGGCGACAAATAAAAATACTATTGTCTCAAGTTCAATCCCTAAAGATATGAATGTTAGAGTAGATCCGGATCAACTCCACAGAGTTTTGTCAAACCTTGTTCGAAATGCTCGGCAAGCCATTGATTTGCGAGGAACTGGTGGAACAATCAATGTGACTGCTTCAGAAGATTTGGAGCAATGGCTTATTGATGTGGTTGATACGGGGTTAGGTTTGCCTGAGGAAGCCAGAGCGCATTTATTCGAACCCTTTAGGGGGTCTGTGCGTAAAGGCGGTGTTGGGCTTGGTTTATCGATCAGCCAAGAGCTGGTTCGGGGCCATGGTGGTAAGATATATCTTGTTTGGTCAAATCAGAATGGAACAAAGTTTCAAATTAAATTGCCCAAATAGGGTGGAGAGCGCGGCTGTGTTCAATAAATTAGTTTGTGGAGAAAATATTTTTGCCCCTTGCAAAGCCTGAGTGAGTGGCTTAGATCGCATCTCAAGGCACCGGTAGCTCAGCTGGATAGAGTACTTGACTACGAATCAAGGGGTCGGGGGTTCGAATCCTCCCCGGTGCGCCATTTTCACCCAGTTTTCCGAATAAATTCAATGATACCAGTGGGTTGGACCATTTTTCGGGACCGCTTTTGGGACCACTTGGTCATGTTGGGCTCAGGTAGTAGTTTCAGGACGGTGAATTAAGTTACCTATTGCAAGTTTTTCTGCCTTAAGCGGACATTAAATCAAATCGCAGCGAATGGCAGTTTTGAGCCCAAACTTACCAATTTTCTGTTTTGCAGCGAACGTCTGCTTCGTGCAAATTGATCTTATCCTCGATGAAGCTCCTCAGCTAGAAAATCAAAGACCCTTCGAATGCGGCGACTCGTAGTGAGTTCCCTGTGTGAAACGAGCCAGATGGGGAAGATAAGCGGTTCAAGGTCGGGGAGGACACGTTGCACGATTGGGTCCGCATCGCCAATGTGAGCGTCCAGAATACCGATGGCCGCACCTTGGCGCACAAGTTCCCACATGACCAGATAGCTTTCCGTCAAAAGCGGAAAGTTTTCTTCGGTCAAACCAAGACCGAGCCTATTTAGGCCTTTGATCATCATGCCGCCATGATCCAAATTCACAAAATGTGCATGCTGCAATTCTTGGGGCATTGTTGGGTTGCCGATCCTTTCGATATAGTTTGGCGTTGCGTATAGTACAGCATCAGCATCTCCGACCTTCTTGGCAATCAGATCGGGTTCCGTCGGCCTAAAGTTACGGATTGCGATATCGGCTTCGCGGCGGCGCAGATCGCTTGCATGATTGGCCACAACAATTTCGACATGAATATCCGGTTCCAAAATGCGTAACTTAGCAATAATTGGAGGTAACAACACAGCGGCATAAGTCTCACTGGCAGAAATACAGATCTTTCCTTCTAGCGCTTGCGATTGACCAAGAGCATTCATCGAAACACGGCCTGCGGCATCCCCCATAACGCGGACATGATCCAAAAGTTCTGCACCACCAGGGGTAAGCTGTAGACCGCGACCTACACGTTCAAACAGAACAATGCCCAGCTCTTGCTCGAGCCCAGTGACCTGACGGCCAAGCGTTGGTTGTGCCATGTCCAAAGCACGCGCGGCTGCAGATAGTGAGCCTTCCTCTGCGGTCACCAAAAACGCCCGCGCTTTATTCCAATCAAACTTAATCGATCGCCAATCCATGCATATATGCATATAAAAATATACAAATTAGTCAATTCGCATAAACAAAAAAATGCTCTAGACACGCAGACAATGGCTAGAACCCAGAAGACTGGAACGAATATGACTATTCTCATTGTCGGAGCAAGTGGAGCTACAGGACGTCTGCTCGTGGAAGAACTACTAAACCGCGGCCAAGCAGTTAGGATCGTTGTAAGATCACTTGAAAGCCTGCCTAAAAAGGTAAAAAGCCACGCCAATTTGTCTGTGATTGAAAAGAGCATTTTGGATATGAGTAATACTGACATGATTACTCTTGTGCGGGGATGTCACGCGGTGGTTTCCTGTTTGGGGCACAATCTAACCTTGCGAGGAATATACGGAAGACCCCGCACGCTTGTAACTGACGCGGTCTGCCGTTTGTGCGACGCTATTCGCGAAAACGAACCAACTGAGCCCATCAAATTCATTCTTATGAACACAACTGGGAACAGAAACCAGGATTTGGATGAGTGGATTTCTTTTAGTCAAAAATGCGTTATTGGCTTGCTTCGTTTGGTACTGCCACCCCACGTCGACAACGAAAAAGCCGCTGACTACTTACGCACAAAAATTGGTCAGAACCATCCGCAAATACAATGGGTCGCTGTCCGTCCTGACGGGCTAATCGATGAAACTCAAGTGACGGACTATAAGATTTTCGAGTCCCCAACTCGAAGTGCGATATTTGACGCCGGAACTACCAGTCGTATAAACGTCGCACACTTTATGGCCAAACTGATCAATTCCGACAAAACGTGGAACACATGGACAGGGAAAATGCCGGTCATTTACAACTCGGCGTCAGCTTGAATCGGTAGCTCAATTATTGATTTATACGGAGTCTCGAAAGGTTTCGAGATTTATCAATGACAAGCACCCTACGAGCAACTGCATCGAATAAATTGACGCTGTTCGATTTAAAGACCCGACAAATTGCCGTTCGTAATGCATTCTGGAGGGGCAGCTTCGTCCCGCATAGCTGACCTTTGAACGCACTGCAGCTAATCACCGCAGAGGTAGAAAACAAGACCTAGCAAGTGAGCCACTGCGGACCGCTTTTGGGACCACTTGGTCAGTTATTGCGGTAAAGTGTCACGAATTG
>CABXKH010000041.1 GCA_902512685.1 Paracoccaceae bacterium
TGTGTCGCTTCGATTTTTCAGTAATTTAGATTTCTATTTTAAAGCTAGAGGGATGGAGCACAAATGGACAACATTCAGGAAGAAGCTTCAAATACAAGCTATAGTTTGTTCGCGAAGCTATTGCATTGGGGTTTTGTTATTTTATTCGTCTATGGGGTCATCAAGCAGGTAGGCTCCATCAATCAATTAGAGGACAACGCTCTTTTGAGATTTGAAGTCCTCTTCGCAGGCGTATTTTTGCTTCTGCTGGCAGTTCGGTTTGCCTATGTGAAAAAAACGCAAACGTCTTCCCTGCCCCAAGAAACACCCAAAATACAAAAGTTAGCCGCAAAACTGGTTCATTACGGCATGTATGCCAGCCTAGTAGGAATTGCTGGCTCAGGTTTGCTGATCGGTTTTTTATACGGGCAAGGCTTCCAAAGCGGACTTTTGATCGAAAGTATCATTGGAGTTCACGAGTTTTTGGTTTCTTTAATCTATTGGCTCATAGGAGTGCATGTCGTTGCTGCCCTCTATCACCGTTTTTTGAAAGATGGTGTTTGGAGTTCAATGGTTCCTCTTTTCAAAGAGCAAAACAAAGAAAGTTAAGCTTAGATTTTCGCTTAACCACCTTTGCGCTGAAAAAGTCAGACAAATATAAAGTAAAATTAGGATAGCGCTTCATAAGATATTTAGCGTAAGAAATTGAGTGCGGGCTGGGTTGTCTTTGATCTGTGGCTCTACGGTTTTATAAATCTGGGCGCAGGTCTTTTAGATAGTCGGCAAAAATCCGTCTGTCTGCCAATTTCATGAAAAAGTAAAGTGTGCGACGACTATTCTAGTTGACCTGAGTTGTGATATTTTGCCTAGTTGGTAAAATTTTCCAGTTCAGGAGTTCTCGGCGTGGCTGACAGCAACTATTCAATTCTGTTTGAACCCTTAAAGATTGGGCCAGTAACAGCACGCAACCGGTTTTTCCAAGTACCGCATTGCAACGGGATGGGGCATCTAAGACCCCAAGCAGATGCAGCCACCCGCGCGATCAAAGCCGAGGGCGGATGGGCTGTGGTCTGCAATCAGGAAACTGAAATACACCCTAGTTCTGATTTAACCCCCTTTCCCGAAGGCAGGTTATGGGATGAACGCGACATCCCTGCCCTACGCTTGATGACCGAATCCGTACATAAACATGGTGCTTTGGCTGCGATTGAACTTGCCCATAACGGCAATCATGCTGGCAATCTATCCACCCGATCAACCAGTTTCGCGCCCACGGATATGGCGATTGACCTCTTGGTCCCCAAACAGGCCCGCGCAATGGATAAATCTGACATCCGCAATCTGCGCCAATGGCACCGCGCGGCGGCGCTGCGGGCCAAAGAGGCCGGATTTGATATCATATACGTCTATGCAGGGCATCATATGGCTTTGGCGCAACATTTCCTATTGCCCAAAATTAACGATAGAATGGATGAATATGGCGGCTCGCTTGAAAATCGCGCTCGATTGATCCGAGAGTTGATCGAGGACACAAAAGAGGCCGTCGGAGACAGCTGCGCGGTGGCCTTTCGCTTTGCTGTCGATGAAATGGAAGGCATCGATGGCATGCAAGCGGCCGAAGAAGGACGCGCCGTTGTTGAAATGCTGGCTGAACTGCCCGATTTATGGGACGTGAATGTTTCTGATTGGTCAAACGATTCCGCAACCACCCGGTTTGCGCCAAACGAAGGCTATCAAACTCCTTATATTGACTTTGTGCGCCAGGTGACTTCTAAGCCCGTGGTTGCAGTGGGCCGGTTTACCTCACCCGATTTAATGGCCTCAATGGTGAAAAATGGGATCATTGACTTTATCGGCTCTGCACGCCCCTCGATTGCGGATCCGTTTTTGCCGGAAAAAATCCGAACCGGACGCATTGATGAAATTCGCGAATGTATCGGCTGCAATATTTGCGTGGCAAGCGATAATATGGCGATGCCAATTCGCTGTACGCAGAACCCGACTATGGGTGAAGAATGGCGCCGCGGATGGCACCCTGAAAAAATTGCGCCCAAAGGCGCAGAGAACGACGCACTGGTTATCGGGGCCGGTCCGGCGGGGCTAGAGTGCGCTATGCAACTGGCCAAACGCGGGTATGAAGTCACTCTGGCCGAGGCATCAGATGAAACCGGCGGACGGGTACGACTGGAATCGCAACTATTGGGGTTGGGCGCGTGGAAACGGGTGGTGGATCATCGCCTTTATGATTTAAACCAGCGTGCAAATGTTCAGCTGTTCACGCAAAGCCCCCTCGCTTTACCGGATGTTTTAGAATTGGGTATCGGCAATGTCTTTATCGCAACCGGAGCCAAATGGAGACGCGATGGAGTTGGCCGGAGCGCGCGGCAACCCATTCCAATTTCCGATGCAATGACCATCCTTACCACGGATGACATCATGGCCGGAAAAAATCCTACCGATGGGCCAGTGCTGATTTATGATGATGATCAAATATATCTTGCTGGCGTTCTGGCCGAGCACCTCAGCGAAGCAGGTTACAATGTGGTGTTTACAACACCGGCATCAATGGTATCGCCATGGACGGAAAACACCTTAGAGCAGGCCAAAATACAAAAAGTGTTGTTAGAGCGCGGGGTTGCTTTGCGTCTTGGCCACAAACTCACCCAAGTTTGCTCAGAGAGCGCTGAGCTGTCCTGCATCTACACAGGCCAAACGCAGCGCCAAGCCTGCGCTACGGTTGTTTTGGTCACCGAACGCCACCGGCAAAGCAGGCTTTACGACGACTTAAGAAGACATCAAGCCGCACACCCAGACAGCTTGCGAAATTTATCACTTATTGGGGATGCCGCAGCCCCCGGGCTAATTGCCGATGCTGTCTATAGCGGTCATCTGGCAGCACGGGATTTTGAAAAAGAAGCCAAGCTTATCGAAGAAGACCTTTTCCGGCGTGAAATTATTTCACTAAAGGGATAGCCAACAGGCAGCCTAACGACAAGACGACATCCTTTTCGGAATTTGGCTAAATAAACCCCGACTATTCAGCCGGAGTAGCGCGCTGTGAGGCTTCTAACCGGTGCTCAGATGAAAGAAAAAATCCATAAATTGGCAATGTCATGCGCCCAAGATAACGCCGAACCCGGCGGCGGCGAATAATAAAAATTGCCAGAGCGTAGGTTAGCCAGAATGAAAGTACTGCTGCTGCAACAACCAAAAAACTTGCCATAGGTTGATCAACAAAGACCACACCGCCGAACACTGGCAAAGCAGCGAGTGGCAAAATTGTGGCCGTTGCCAGCGGGTTTGCAACGGTTTTACTCAGCCTACCGCCGGACATAATTTGCCAAAACCTCATGATCAACTGATGAAAATGCAATCTGTCTGGTTGATCAGCTCGCCCGTTGGAAAATCGGCGGCGACCAATGGCGAAAACCGTATCCATTACCGGCCAGAAAATAACACAAAGCATCGCCCAGGCCGAAATTTCTGGCTGTCTATGCATGAGGAAAATAATCATCCAGCCCAGGATGAACCCGAGACTATAGGCGCCTGCGTCACCCATAAAAATTCGGCCCAGCGGAAAGTTCAGTATAAATAGGCCAATCGTTGCAAACATGACCAATGTTGCCAAATGCGCGATCAATGGCTCGTTAAACTTTGCTGCAATAAGAGCAAGAGCCCCAGATGATAAAATAACCTTGCCAGATGCAAGCCCGTTGACGCCGTCTATTAGATTTATGGCATGCACCAGACCGGTCACAGCAAATACTGTAAACAAAATGCCCAAAGGCGCCCATGCAAACGCCAAGTCAATCCCCGGTACATCTACGCGTTCAATCCATATACCAAAGACGGTAATGCCAAGAAGCGTCGCTATCGCGGCAATAGCAAGCCTAATGCGCGGCGCAGTTGAACGCCCAAAATCTTCCATCAATCCAAGAATGAAAACCGGAACAGTGCAAATGAGCAATGTAAAATCAATTTTTCCACCAGAAATCAAAATTGAAATAAAGATTGCCAATAATACGGCGACTCCACCAAATCGCGGGGTCGGCAGTTGGTGTGAGGCTTGAGGGGCCAACAGATGTCGGTCCTCGCCATTAAACAACGCATGATAGGCCCAAATAAATAATAAGCCGAGCGTCGCAGACAGAATTGCAGCAAGAATATACATTTCAGACTCATCTTTGACTTTTTATTACTTTAATCTTTTTAAAGATGGATACAATTAGTGTATTCCTTACCCCTTTACGCTCGTTTTATTTCAAGCATCCCACTTGATCTAAAACGCCATCAGTCAAATTGCACCCTGAGGACATTTATAGTCCAATCAACTCAAAATTGCAATTGCTTTGTAATTTAAGATATTTGGGTCATCGTACGAAGTTTCTTTGTGACGACGGAATAAAACGACAACATTGTTCCAGTGCCTCCGCTTCCTAATAGGCTCAAAAGTCAGTGGGCGATACCTAGTGCCAGCAGAATTGAGAGGTTTTAGATCGATTTTTCTTCAATCTTCCCAAAAATGAGGAAATTTCTCCCGAATAACCCACAACTTATGGATATTCATTACAAAAATCACCTACATATTGGTAACACAGCCTAGATATTGTCATTAATTTGTCGCACTAACCCAATTATTTTGTGCATTTTGTCAGAATTGTAATGACTCGGCGGAATTTCGCCTATAGAAGGGCGGTGAGACAAGATGTCTCGATAATAAAGAACTAAACAGAACCTATCGGAGGGAACTATGATTGATAAGATTAAAGCCTCAGTAGCAGCGCTAACCGATGTTGGCCTCGCTCTTCTGGCATTTGCAATTGTTGCGTCATTGCTTGTTGGCGGAAATAACATGGCCTTCTTGGGCGATGTTGTTGGCAACATCACTTCACTTGTTCAACAACTGGGGAACGCTGGCCTTGCCGGTTTGATTTCTCTGGGTGTGGTCTTATGGCTGTTTAACAGGTAAAAGCACTTCTCCCCCAAGAAAATGGAACTAAAATATGCCCACTCTCAAAAGCTCACTTTCCAAAGCAACTGAAGTGTTATGGAAGGTGGCAGAGATTGGATTTGTGTCCGTATTGGTCACGATTTTAGTGTATATTCTCTTGGGGGAAACCAGTGGCGTCTTTGTTATTGCAGTTGTCACCAACGTAATATTACTGATCGACGCTTTAAGCTACCAAGGGACCGTTACTATTGTTCTAGCAGCTTTTCTATACCGGTATTTTTCCCAAAAGCTATAACTTAAAGCGTGATGATCGCTTGGAATATTAATCAAAAATTCCGCCAGCGCCACTCAATCAAGATTAATTATGTTGGTATATCCCTGCGATCCGGGTAAGCGCCTGTTCTATTGGCAACTCTTCACTTTCACCTGATCTACGAGAGGTTACTTCGACCACCCCGTTTTTTAACCCCCGTGGTCCCACTGTAATGCGCCACGGCAGACCAATAAGGTCCATCGTTGCAAATTTGCCCCCTGCCCGTTCTTTGCGGTCGTCATATAATGGCTCAAGCCCCAGCGCAGTTAGCCCAGAATAAAGCGCCTCACAGGCGGCATCGGTGTCATCATCGCCCTGTTTAAGATTGACAATACCGCAATGAAACGGCGTAACGCCTTCGGGCCAAATAATTCCCTTATCGTCGTGGCTGGCTTCGATAATTGCGCCGACAAGCCGGGAAACACCGATCCCGTGGCTGCCCATATGAACAGGAACTTTATTACCTTGGTCATCGGTGACCAAAGCCCCAAGCTTTTCTGAATAAAGCGTGCCAAAGTAAAAAATCTGTCCCACTTCTATTCCGCGCGCCGAGCGCTGGCGCTCTTTAGGGATTGACCCAAACTGGTTCGCTTCATGGGTTTCACCTGTGCGGGCATAAAGCGCTGTAAATTCCTCTAATATCGATTGGCATTGGTGAACACTGTCATAATCTATTTCCCGCTCTCCCAATTGGATGTCGGTGACCTTGCTGTCATAGAAGACCTCGGATTCGCCCGTATCGGCCAAAACCAAAAACTCATGCGTGTAATCACCGCCAATCGGGCCGCTATCGGCCCTCATCGGTATCGCCTGCAGGCCCATCCTCTCATACGTGCGCAAATAGCTGACCAAATGGCGATTGTAGGCATGCAAAGCATCTTCTTTGCTCAAATCGAAATTATAGCCATCTTTCATGTAAAATTCACGGCCCCGCATCACCCCAAAGCGCGGCCGGATTTCATCACGGAATTTCCACTGCACCTGATAGAGTGTCAAAGGCAAATCTTTGTAACTGTTCACATGGGCGCGAAACACATCTGTGAACATTTCTTCTGCCGTGGGAGAAAACAGCATATCGCGGCCCTGACGGTCCTTCATCCGCAGCATTTCTTCGCCGTAACCATCAAATCGTCCGCTTTCGCGCCATAAATCAGCAGATTGCAATGTCGGCATCAGCATTGGAATATGGCCGGCACGGATTTGTTCTTGATGCACAATATCCTCGATCTTGCGCATAACTTTAAAGCCCAGCGGCAGCCATGAATAAATTCCTGCGCTGGCTTGCTTTATCATCCCCGCACGCAGCATCAGCCGATGGCTGACAATCTGGGCCTCGGTAGGGTTTTCCTTTAAAACGGGCAGAAAATAGCGTGACAGGCGCATGGTGGCTCCTTTGCCTTGGCGTTTAGCATCCTTTAAGGAGAAATCGTCAAACTGACAAGACAACGCCGCAGGAAACTTGTCGCAATATGACATTCCGGCATGATCACCTACAAATTTTGACTTTCTTGGAGCCATCTTGCATCTTGTGCACGTTTGCGACAAATATGCCCACAAGGGTTATTTGCGGAGTTATCATGGCATTTTCAGCTCAAGATCAACTGAAATATTGGGGGATTGCTGGCGCGGCATTCTTTGCTGTTCTTTGGTTTTTAGGAGATGTTTTACTGCCCTTTGTATTGGGGGCAGCGATTGCATATTTCCTTGATCCGATTGCCGACAGGCTGGAACGGCTTGGCTTGACGCGGATCATGGCAGTCTTGGTGATTTCGCTTGGGGTTTTGGTGATCCTATTGCCCGCAACCGTTTTTGTGCTTTCCACTTTGGTCCAGCAGATCGCCGCTCTTGGAAGCCTAAGCGTGCCCCCAGATCTGATAAGTGAAGTTGAGGCACGGCTGCAAAAGATTTTGCCAAGCGCTGTGACAAATAACCTTGACCTTGAAACATCAATTGCCCAAGCCTCTGAATTTGTAAGGTCCCGTGCTGAGCAACTTTTCAACAGCTTTGGCGGCCATATTTTTGGGGCTTTGATGTCCTCGGCAGCATCTTTGATCAATATTGTACTACTGCTGGTCATTGTCCCAGTGGTAACGGTTTATTTGCTTTTAGATTGGGATAAAATGATTGCGCGACTCGATGCATTTCTGCCACGCGACCACGCCCCATCTTTGCGCCGAATTGCCAGTGAAATTGACCAAACCCTTTCATCTTTTGTGCGGGGCATGGGCTCTGTCTGCCTCATACTGGGCAGCTATTATGCTATTGCTTTATGGCTTGTTGGATTAAACTTTGGGCTTGCCGTTGGCTTTTTTGCCGGCCTAGTAACATTTATTCCCTATCTCGGATCTTTGGTTGGTGGAGCTCTGGCCATCGGCTTGGGAGTGATTGAATTTTGGGGCGAATGGGGCAAATTGGGACTTGTTGCAGGGATTTTCCTACTGGGCCAAGTGATTGAGGGAAATTATCTCACCCCAAAACTTGTGGGGCAATCGGTTGGGCTCCACCCTGTTTGGCTGCTTTTGGCCCTATCGGTCTTTGGTGCACTCTTTGGATTTTTGGGAATGCTGATTGCTGTTCCTGTTGCCGCCACTTTGGGGGTATTGGTGCGCTTTGGCCTTGATCAATATAAAACCGGGCGGCTTTATAAAGGGCTGTCGGAAACCGAAAAAAAATCGTGACACCTAAGCAACTTATTTTTGATCTACCCAGCCGCACCGTATTGGGACGAGGCGACTTTTTTGTCAGCCAAAGCAACACCATTGCGCTGTCATTGATCGAAGACTGGCGAAACTGGCCAGGCGGCAAGCATATACTCAGTGGACCTCAAGGATCGGGCAAAACCCATCTGGCGCATGTCTGGGCAGAACTAAGCAGCGCCAAGATTATTTCGGCCCACGACTTATGCAGGCACGAGAACACAGCCCTGATGCAAACAAATTTGATCGTTGAAGATGTCCCGGATATTGGCGGCAACAGGGCAGCCCAAGAGCAACTTTTTCATTTGCACAATCTTTTTGCGGCAGAGCAGCGCTTTTTGCTCTTTACGGGCCGCGGCGCGCCGCGTCACTGGAACATTGCTTTGCCTGATTTAGCCTCGCGCCTGCACGGCGCACGCAACGCGGTTCTTTATGAACCCGATGACTTGCTGTTTTCCGCCCTCTTGGCCAAGCTTTTTGCAGATCGTCAGGTCTATCCTGCACCCGATATGATCCAGTTTTTAGTGGCTCGTTTAGAGCGGTCTTTTGCCGCCGCCCAGCACTTTGTGGAAAAGCTTGATGCCGCCGCATTACGCGAACAACGGCCTATGACGCGCAGCTTTGCAAGCAAAGTTCTAAGTGCAGATAACGGATCAGAATATTGACCTGCGCTGCCAGCATCGGCATAGAGGAATTAATCTGCCGGCCAAGGCGAATTTAAAGGACCCCTTTATGACCTCACGCCATCCGACATCGGATCATGACTGGGATAAGATAGAGCCACAGATAATTTTTGATCAGGCCAAACGCCGACTTTCCAAAGTTGGCGTTATTGACGTGGGATCAAACTCGGTTCGGCTGGTTGTTTTTGATGGTGCTGCTCGATCTCCTGCTTATTTCTATAATGAGAAAATCATGTGTGCGCTCGGGCAAGGGCTTGCCGCCACTGGATATTTAAACCCAAAGGGTCGGGTGCGGGCGATCAAAGCCATCAACCGTTTTTGCCACCTGGCCAAAGCGATGGATATCCCCGAACTCACGGCCGTGGCCACCGCTGCTGTGCGCGATGCAAAAGACGGCCACGCATTTTGCGCAGATGTGCTGCACACCACAGGTCAAAAGATTTGGATTATTGATGGCAAAGAAGAAGCGCGGCTGTCAGCGCAGGGCGTAATGCTAGGATGGCCCGGCGCCTATGGACTGGTGTGTGATCTAGGCGGATCATCAATGGAATTGGCAGAAATATCTAACGGCAAGGTCGGCAAATGCGCCTCATCACGCATCGGGCCGTTTAAACTAATGGAGTTTGCCGAAAGCAAAACTGAACGGGCCAAGATGATTTCCGCATCCATGACCAAGCTTTCGCAAAAAATGGGGCCGCAACACAATCGGCTGTTTCTTGTTGGCGGCTCTTGGCGGGTCCTTGCACGGGTGGATATGGAACGCAGAAACTACCCGCTTTATGTGCTGCATGAATACCGGATGACGCCGGACAGCATTGGCAAAACAATCGAATATCTCAGCACCGCAGATTTGCAAGAGTTGCGGTTAAAATGCAATGTCTCAGCCGCCCGCATGGCTTTGGTGCCCTATGCCGCCGAGGTGTTAAAAGGGATGCTTGAAACTTTTCAACCCAGCGACATCGCGGTGTCCAGTTATGGCATCCGCGAAGGCATGCTCTTTGAACAGATGCCACAAGTCATTCGTGATCAAGACCCGCTGATTGAAGCCTGCGCATTTTCCGAAGCTAAAGACAGCCGTGTTCCAGGCTTTGGCCTGCGGTTGTTTGACTTTGTCAAACCTTTGTTTCCCGACGCAGATATAGAGCTTGAGCGTTTGATCAAAGCGGCCTGTCATTTGCATGATGTCAGCTGGCGCGCGCATCCCGATTATCGCGCCGAAATTTGTTTTGATAATGCAACACGGGCCAACCTTGGCGGACTAAAACATTCTGAGCGGGTGTTTTTAGGTTTGTCGCTGATGCATCGGTACCGCAATAAACGCGAGGGCGCGCGGTTTGCAGATCTTTTCACGCTCTTGTCGGACAGCCAAACACAGCACGCCGAAGTGCTGGGCAAAGCCATGCGGCTTGGGGCCATGATGTGGATTGCAGGGGATGAAAAACGCGCCCGCTTGCATTGGCAAGAAGACCGCCGCCTGCTGCGACTAAGCCTGCCGCCTGAGGCAGCGCCGCTTTATGGTGAGGTTGCCAAGTCGCGCCTAAGCTCATTGGCAAAATCGCTAAAGGCCAAATTTGAATTTGTTACCAGCAATCAGCTTTAGGTCAAACTGATTAAAATATGAGCCTAATGCGTAAAAGGTCCGGAGTAAAACAAGGAAACTAGACTGCACGCAAAAAGATATCTCCGACCTTAATTTTCCCAAAAGCGTCTTTGATGACTGCAACCTCATTTCCGCCAATCTTGATTGAAAGATCAGATGGCGCGCCGTCTTTTGGGGCCAGTTCCAAGACCGGAACAGAGGCAGGATCGCTTTGAGGGTATTGAATTTCAATCTGGTCTACATCTTTTGTAAAATCAAGAATTTGCGCCGCACCGGTGGTTTCTTCCACGATCACCTCAAACACATCATTTCCGCTTCCACCCGTCGCTGTATCCTCGCTATCAACCACGAGATTATCCGACCCCGTGCCGCCGAAAAGTTGATCGGCACCTACCCCACCAGTCAGCTTATCATTGCCGCCATCGCCGCGCAGAATGTCGTCTCCATCGTCCCCAAAAATATTATCATCCAAAATCCCACCGTTGATGGTATCCGCGCCAGATCCACCTTTAATAGTATCGCTGCCTTTGCCACCCACAATACTATCATTGTCATCACCGCCGTAAATTTCATCATTGCCATCACCGCCATTAATGGTGTCAGCACCTTTGTCGCCGTAAAATTTGTCATTGCCATTGTCGCCAGACAAAACATCATTGCCGTCCCCACCCGAAAGGTGATCAGCATCGTCACCACCTTCTAGCGTATCATTTCCATCCCCGCCAATCAGGCTATCTTTTCCCGCACCGCCAGATATTCTGTCATTGCCACCATCGCCCCTAAGGATGTCATAGCCATCCTCACCCCATAGTTTATCATCGTCCAAGCCCCCTGAAATCACATCATTCGACCCGCCGCCGTACAAGGTATCTTCGCCCGCTTCGCCTGTAATACTATCTTTTCCCAAATCGCATTTAACATAATCATTGCCATCTCCACCAATGATCCCATCATTCCCGTCTCCACCACTAATCGAGTCATTGCCATTGCCGCCATCAATTTGATCGTTTCCAGTATTTGCATTTATCGTGTCATTACCATCGAGACCGTTGATCATGTCTCGACCTTCCAGGCCGATAATATTGTCGTCACCAGTTGTGCCCAAGTCTGCTGCATCGCTGGCAGGCGCTTCTTCCTCGTCTTCAAAAAGACCAGAATTTTCAAACGCGACCCAGCCAAGGACCAATGGAAAGGCAATAAGCAAGCCAAGCATTTTCTACCTCAATATAATAATTTAAATATCCTTATGGGTCTATTTGTATTCTTAGGGGTATTTTTAATCAAGTCACGGGTTTTGATTATTCCCAGATGCGAGACAGTCCATATCCGATATGATTATTGATACTCTATCTTGCTGTTTCTGTGGCTCAATAGCCTCAACTCGCTCTGATGCTTGATACCAAATGTCGTTAAAAAAGTGTGGTGGGCAAATGAAAGATTGCGAATCAACCTGCAGTGCAAAGGCCTTTCAAGACCTTTAGTGGGAATTAACCCCGCTCAGCAACAATTTCATCAAAGGCCTGATTGATCTGGGTCATACGCCGCTCGGCCAGTTTTACGGCCTCTTCCGGCACGCCGCGGGCAATCATTTGATCTGGATGGCTTTCGCGTGCCAAGCTGCGCCACACTGATTTTATTGTCTCAAAGCTATCGTCTGGACTGACCCCCAAAACGGTATATGGATCAGGAACTTCATCGGTCACATAACGCGCGCGCATTGTGCGAAATTCGCGGTTAGTGAGGCCAAATATTTGTGCAACAGTTTCCAAAAATATATTTTCACTAGGATGATAATGCCCATCTGCGGTTGCAATATGGAAAAGCCCATCCATCAAGTCTTTCAATATCTGATTGCCGCGGCCAAACATGGCACTGATCCGCCGAGCATAAAATTCATAGCCAGAGACATCCTGCCGCGCCAAGTCAAATACTCGTGCAGCCTGAGTCATTTGTGACTTTGGAATGTAAAAAACCTGCCGAAATGCCGTAACTTCATCTTTGGTTACCAACCCATCCGCTTTAGCCATTTTTGCGCCCAAAGCAATCACCGCAATTGTAAAACCGACAGAATGTTCAGGCGGGGTACGCAAGCGATCAAACACCGCCGAAAGAGCTTCGCCTTTTGTCAGTGCTGCAAGTGCTTGTGATATGCGTGCCCAAATTGACATGGGAAGAGTTTAAACTGATCTTATCGGGTTGTCAGCTTGCAATCAGAGAAATTTCTGCAAAAGAACCAAATCCATCCAGCGGTCAAATTTTCGCCCCACTTGCGGCAAAACAGCAATTTGTGTGAACCCGATAGATTTGTGAAATGCAATACCAGAGGGATTTTCCCCACTCACCCCCGCCCAGAGCGTATGCACGCCGGCATTACGGGCATGGCCAATAAGTGTCTGCATCAATGTCTGTCCAAGACCCTGGCCCCGCGCCCGCTCGGCCAGAATAATCGAATGCTCCATAGTACGCGCATATCCCGGACCCCCACGAAATTGAAAATAGGTGCAAAAACCCATCAGCCCTTGGCTATCCTCGGCCAAAAAAAATCCCCGCCCTTCTTGGTTGCAAACCTTGATCTGCTGCGCAAGCCCAGATGTTGTTTTTTGCGCAGAGGTAAAAGTCACCGCACTATCACGGATCATCGGATTCCACAGGTCGGCAATTGCCTTGGCGTCGTCCGGAATGGCCGGGCGTATGGTTATCTGAGCCATTTTATGCCCCAAGGCGTATCGATCTCAATTTCAAAAGATGGCTGCTCTGCATGAGCCACAATCACCCGGGGATCTGTCAACCGATCTTGAAGAAACTGTCCAAGTTTATCACTTTCAGGGTGCGTAATTTTCAACCTTCGCAGCCCGCAACCCTGATCGGGTAAACGTGTAGCCGGGGATGGTATATCGCCCCAGTCAATAAGTGCCGGGGCGCAACCATCAAGCGGCAAACAACCATTTTTCGGGACAGTTATTTGCCATCTAAGATCGCCGCGTTGAACCTCAACCATCGGCCCTGTCCCGGCCAGTGCGCACGGCAAATCAGCGGCTGGGTTGTTGGTTTTGCAAATCCAATTGGTCAAGCGGGGGGGGCCGCAAAACCGATCAAGATCAAACCACCTGCACCGTGGCACACTGCCGGCCAAAGGATCAACCGCGATCACTTCAAGATAAATATCGCCTAAACCGAGTAATCTATTGTGAGTTCCAAACAGCGGATGCTTGCCGCCCGCCGCCATCGGCACCCCCAGCGCTGTTTCAACATGCTCCACCCCTTCCTCAAGGGTTTCCGCTGCTATGGCAATATGATCAAGCGTCAACATAAGTGATTTTATTCACAAATCCCGAGCCTACTGCAATTGAAAACCGCTCTTTGCAGAGCGGAAAAAGTAAAAATCCGTATAGCCTAAGTCACACGCGCCTTTATCTTGAATTCAACCCTGTCCCATAACTTGCCCTGCATAACTTCAGTTAAAATTTCACAGCCGGCCAAAACATCATCATCGTCTAGATACAGCGGCGTGAACCCAAACCGCATTATATCCGGTGCTCGAAAGTCGCCAATAACACCGCGCGAAATCAGCGCCTGCATGACCGCATACCCATGCTCAAAATGAAACGAGACCTGCGAGCCGCGCCCAGCTGGATCGCGCGGCGAGGCCAGCTTAAGCATTGGACAGTTTTTCTCCACGGTCTCAATAAAAAGAGTGCTTAATTCTATCGACCGCTCGCGCAGATCAGTCATCTCAACCCGATCCCAAATATCCAGGGCCGCCTCAAGGCTGGCCATAGCAATCACCGAAGGTGTGCCCACACGCATTCTTTCAATACCGTCGCCTGCTGCGTAGCTTGGCTCGAAGGCAAACGGAGCCGCATGCCCCAACCAGCCAGACAAAGCCGGACGGGTGTGCTCCACATGACGCGGGGCCACATAAATGAACCCCGGCGACCCAGGGCCGCCATTGAGGTATTTATAGGTGCAGCCAACAGCAAAATCCGCCCCACACCCCATTAAATCAACTTCAAAGGCACCAGCGGAATGCGCAAGATCCCAAACTGTTAAGGCTCCGACCGCATGCGCTTTGGCCGTAAGCTTGCCCATATCATGCCGCCGCCCTGTGCGATAATCAACCTCGGTGATCAGCGTTACTGCAACCTCATCTGTAATATTTTCAGCAATATCTTCGGGGGCTACCACACGCAATTCATGACCAGCATTAAGCGATTTTATCAAACCTTCAGCCATATAAAGATCTGAAGGAAAATTACCACTATCTGACAGAATAACGCGCCGATCAGGGCGCATCTCAAGGGCCGAAGCCAATGCTTGGTAGACCTTGATTGATAGGGTGTCACCAACCACCACATGTCCAGGTTCGGCCCCGATCAGACGCGCAACCCTATCCCCCACGGACACCGGCTGATGCATCCATCCGGCATTGTTCCAGCCGGTGATCAACATCTCACCCCATTCACTTTCCATCATCTGGGTGACTTTTTGTGCGGCAGTTTTCGGCAATGGACCAAGAGAGTTGCCATCCAGATAAATTATCCCTTCGGGCAGATTAAAAAGTTTTTTTGTTTCAGAAAAATTTGTTTTCATACCTGTCCTCCGGCGATATTGATGGTTTGGCCGTTAACGCTTGAGGCGGCCGGCGCACAAAGCCAAAGGGCGGCCTGCGCCACCTCATCGGCATCAATTAATCTTTTGTGCAGATTTGAGCCGACCATCATTTCCATTGCTTGTTCCTGAGAAAAACCACGCTTTTGAATCGCATCAAGATTGGCGTCAATAATTGGAGTGTCAACATACCCGGGGCACAGCGCATTAAATGTGATCGGTCCACCAAGGTATTCCTCAGAATAAGAGCGGATTAACCCGATCAAACCATGTTTACTGGCAGCATAGGCCCCGCCGCCTTTTAGACCCCTGATCCCCGCTATAGAGGAAACAGCGATCACCCTGCCCCAATCGGTATCCACCATTGAGCGCATCGCCTCACGAATGGTAATAAAAGCCCCATCTAGATTGGTTGCCATTATTTTGCGCCACAGATCCATTTCGGTTTTTTGCAGCGCCCGACCTTCGGCGATACCTGCGTTGGCAACACAAATCTGAATGGGGCCGCGGGCTGCTACAGCCTTGGCAATTGTGTCGCGCTGCGCGCTTTCATCTGTGACATCCATTGCCAGTGGGAAAAGCCCATCACCAGCCACATCTTGCAGCACCTCAAGCCTGCGTCCCGTGATTGTAACCAAAGACCCCTGTGCAGCCAAAGCACGCGCAGTGGCCAAACCTATTCCAGTACCGCCCCCAGTCACCAAAGCATGTGCACCATTTATCGACATTAAAAATTCCTCCCGAACACAAAACTCATATCAACCCTTCGGCAAAGCGCAAGTAATTAAGGCGCTCTGCTGGCCGCTGGTTTACAGCCCAAGCCTATTCAGGCGTGGGCCATTTAAAGGCTAATACAAACGCTCATAAATTCGGCACAAAAGAAAACATCGAAATTACCCCAATGACAAATACCGACCCATAAATATGCATTTACGGCATTCACATTTGCGCGTGTTGGTTGTAGATAAAACGGCACGGCTGACCAAAGATCAAATCTATTCGCGGAGAGATTGCCAATGAAAATCGGAACACCCAAAGAAACTTTTATTGGCGAAGCACGGGTGGCGATGACACCAGACAGCGCGCTACAGCTGCAAAAACTTGGTCATGAATGCCTGATCGAAACCGGCGCAGGACAGGCTGCCGGGTTTTCTGATGCCTTATACAAAGACGCAGGCGTAAAAATTGTAAAAACCGCGGCGGCCCTGTGGAAAGCGGCTGACACAATTGCAAAAGTGCGTCCGCCAAGCGACACTGAAGCCAAACGGCTCACTAACGGTAAAACATTAATATCATTCTTCTTTCCGGCACAAAATGAAGAGCAAATGGCGCAGATAGCCGCCAAAGGTGCCAGTGTGATCGCCATGGATATGGTGCCGCGAATTTCGCGGGCACAAAAAATGGATGCGCTTAGTTCGATGGCAAATATTGCAGGCTACCGTGCCGTGATTGAAGCCGGAAATAATTTTGGCCGCTTCTTTACCGGTCAGGTGACCGCCGCTGGTAAGGTGCCGCCTGCAAAGGTGTTGATTGTTGGGGCCGGTGTGGCTGGGTTGGCGGCCATTGGCACAGCCACGTCACTTGGCGCGATCACCTATGCTTTTGATGTGCGCCCAGAAGTTGCTGAGCAGATCGAATCAATGGGCGCCGAGTTCGTCTTTTTAGATTTTGAAGAGTCTCAGGCAGATGGCGCTGAAACAGGCGGCTATGCAGCGCCCTCCAGTCCGGAGTTTCGCGAAAAGCAATTGCAAAAGTTCCGCGAACTGGCCCCTGATATGGATATTGTGATCACCACCGCGTTGATCCCCGGTCGCGATGCTCCCAAGCTTTGGCTGGCCGATATGGTGGCCGCGATGAAACCCGGATCTGTGGTGATTGACCTTGCAGCCGAGCGGGGCGGCAATTGTGATCTAACTGTTGCTGACGAAAAAATCATCAGCAAAAACGGTGTGACGGTGATAGGATACACAGATTTTCCAAGCCGCATGGCGGCACAATCCTCGACGCTCTATGCCACGAATATCCGCCATATGATGACAGATTTGACGCCTGAAAAAGATGGCAAAGTCGTTCATGACATGGAAGATGATGTCATCCGCGGGGCCACGGTCACTCATGAGGGGGACGTTACCTTCCCGCCGCCGCCACCCAAAATTCAGGCCATAGCGGCCCAAAAGAAAGAGCCGATCAAAGAGCCCACGGCTGAAGAAAAACTAGCCGCCGAGGCCGCCGCATTTAAAGAAGCCACCAAACAGCAAGTGGGCATGCTGACCATAGGGGCGGTTTTGATGCTCATCATCGGGGCTTATGCACCGGCAAGTTTCATGCAGCACTTTATCGTGTTTGTTTTGGCTGTGTTCATCGGCTTCCAAGTGATTTGGAATGTAAGTCATGCTCTTCACACCCCCCTTATGGCGATCACAAATGCGATATCATCGATCATCATTCTGGGCGCTTTGATGCAGATCGGCTCAAGCTCTTACCTTGTGCTTTTGCTTGCAGCTTTGTCAGTCTTTATGGCTGGTATAAATATTTTTGGCGGTTTCCTTGTAACACGGCGAATGCTCGCCATGTTTCAGAAATCTTAAGAGAGGGCAGAGACAATGGATATCGGATTTACCACAGCAGCCTATGTTGTTGCAGCTGTTCTCTTCATCCTTTCACTCGGCGGTCTGTCCGGACAGGAAAGCGCTAAACGCGCTGTATGGTACGGCATTGTCGGAATGGCGCTTGCCATAACGGCAACGCTGATCGGGCCTGGGTCTGGCTTGTGGCTTTTGTCGTTGATATTAATCGGCATCGGCGGTTACGTGGGCATGCAATTGGCCCAACGCGTGCAGATGACCCAAATGCCTGAACTCGTGGCGGCCATGCATTCACTGGTTGGTCTCGCAGCGGTTTTTGTGGGGTTTAACGCAGATTTTGAAATTGATAACGTGCGCTATGCTCTTGACGTAAATGGCCAAGATATCTCAGCGCTCACTGGCTTTGCCGCCGTAGTGGCTAAAAAGACAGCTGTTGAGATTAATATTCTGAGAGTTGAGCTTTTTCTGGGGATATTTATCGGGGCAATTACCTTTACCGGATCTGTGGTGGCTTATGGAAAACTTGCAGGCCGTGTAAATTCCAAAGCGATCAAACTTCCCGGTGGTCATGCTTTGAACGCCGCGGCGGCGATCATTTCTGTCATCTCGCTGATTTGGTATTTCAATTCGGGCCAGTTCTTTCCACTGGTCATCATGACGCTTGCGGCCCTCTTTATTGGCTGGCATCTGATTATGGGGATCGGCGGGGCGGATATGCCGGTTGTTGTCTCAATGCTCAACTCCTATTCAGGTTGGGCTGCAGCAGCGATTGGCTTTTCGCTTGGAAATGATCTTTTAATCGTGGTTGGCGCCTTGGTCGGATCTTCGGGCGCGATTTTAAGCTATATCATGTGCAAAGCCATGAACCGCTCTTTTGTGTCGGTGATCCTTGGCGGTTTTGGTGGCACATCGGGCCCCCAAATGGCCGTAGAAGGTGAGCAGGTGGCCATCGAAGCCGATGGTGTGGCCGCAACGCTGAATGACGCCGACAGTGTGATTATCATTCCCGGCTATGGCATGGCCGTTGCCCAAGCACAACAAGCCGTGAGCGAGCTGACAAAGCGGCTGCGGGCCAAAGGTAAATCCGTCCGCTTTGCAATCCATCCGGTGGCGGGCCGTTTGCCCGGCCATATGAATGTGCTTTTGGCAGAGGCCAAAGTTCCCTATGATATTGTGCTTGAAATGGACGAGATAAACGATGATTTCCCAGAGACTGATGTGGCGATTGTCATCGGCTCAAACGACATTGTGAACCCGGCTGCACAAGATGACCCAAACAGCCCGATCGCCGGTATGCCGGTGCTAGAATGCTGGAAAGCCAAACAGGTCTTTGTGTCCAAACGCGGACAGGGAACAGGATATTCTGGCATCGAAAATCCGCTGTTTTTCAAAGAAAACACGCGTATGTTCTATGGCGATGCCAAAGAGTCCTTGAATAAACTTCTTACTATGATCGATTGAGCCTACTCAGCTTCAAGCTAAAAAACCCCACCCAATAAAACCTATGGGGTGGGGTGAAATCTTGATCATTAGTCACGGGTAGCGCGGATCAAATCTAAAATTTCCTGAGCTGCAGCAGGAATATTGGTTCCAGGGCCAAAGATTGCCTTGACGCCTGCAGACTTCAAAAAGTCATAATCCTGTTGCGGGATGACACCACCGCAGATCACTAGGATATCGCCAGCATCGCGCGCTTCAAGCACCTCGATCAGCTTGGGTGCAAGCGTCTTATGCCCGGCTGCCTGACTAGAAATGCCGATCACGTGCACATCGTTGTCGATCGCGTCCTGCGCAGCCTCTTCTGGGGTTTGGAAAAGCGGGCCCACGTCAACATCAAACCCGATATCAGCAAAGGCGGTGGCGATCACCTTGGCACCGCGGTCGTGTCCATCCTGTCCCATTTTAACCACCAACATACGCGGTCTGCGGCCTTCCTCTTTGGCAAATTTCTCAACCGACTTTTGGATTTTCTCAAACTCACTATCGCCCTCATAAGCTTTGCCATAAACGCCCGCCAATGTTTTTACTTCCGCGCGGTGGCGCCCAAACACTTTTTCCATAGCCATGCTAATCTCTCCTACGGTTGCGCGCGCGCGCGCTGCCTCGACCGCTGCTTCCAGCAAATTGCCGCCCTCAGCGGCGCGGCGCGTTATTTCGCTCAGCGCAGCATCACAGCGCGCATCATCCCGGCTTTTGCGGATTGACTGCAAACGGGCAACCTGCGCTTCTCGTACCGCATCATTGTCGATGTCAAGGATATCAATGTCGTCTTCTTCTTCGAGCCGGTATTTATTCACGCCAACAATCACCTGCTTACCGCGATCTATATTGGCCTGCCGCTGTGCCGCAGCCTCTTCAATGCGAAGCTTCGGCATGCCGCTGGCCACGGCTTTGGTCATCCCCCCCATAGCGTCAACCTCTTCAATGAGCTGCCACGCAGCATCCGCCAAATCAGCGGTCAGCTTTTCAACATAATAGGATCCCGCTAGCGGGTCGACCACATTGGTCACGCCGGTTTCTTCTTGCAATATAAGCTGAGTGTTGCGCGCGATACGGGCGGCAAATTCGGTTGGCAAGGCAATCGCCTCATCCAAGGCATTGGTATGCAGCGACTGGGTGCCACCCAGAACCGCGCTCATGGCTTCATAGGCAGTGCGCACCACATTGTTGTATGGGTCTTGTTCTTGCAGGCTGACACCAGAGGTCTGGCAATGCGTTCGAAGCATTTTTGAACGTGGGTTTTTGGCCCCAAGGTCGGTCATAATGCGATGCCACAAAAGCCGCGCCGCACGCAGTTTTGCTGCCTCCATAAAGAAATTCATCCCGATGGCAAAAAAGAACGACAGCCGCCCGGCGAAATGATCTACATCCATCCCCCGCGCGATTGCGGTTTTCACATATTCTTTGCCATCAGCCAATGTAAACGCCAATTCCTGAACCAAATTCGCACCGGCTTCCTGCATATGGTATCCGGAGATAGAAATGGAATTGAACTTGGGAATTTCAGCTGAAGTGTATTCGATAATATCTGCAACAAGGCGCATAGAAGGCTCTGGGGGATAAATATAGGTATTGCGGACCATGAACTCTTTTAGAATATCATTTTGAATGGTGCCGGATAGCTTTGCTTTATCGTGGCCCTGCTCTTCACCTGCGACAATAAAATTTGCCAGAACCGGGATCACAGCGCCGTTCATGGTCATTGAGACAGAAACTTGATCCAACGGGATCCTATCGAAAAGAACTTTCATATCCTCGACACTGTCGATCGCAACTCCGGCCTTGCCGACATCGCCGATCACCCGAGGGTGATCACTGTCATATCCGCGGTGTGTGGCCAAATCAAAGGCCACCGAAACCCCTTGCTGGCCAGCCGCCAATGCTTTTCGGTAAAACGCATTTGAGGCCTCGGCGGTTGAAAAGCCGGCATATTGGCGAATAGTCCACGGCCGCCCGGCATACATCGTTGACCGAACCCCGCGCACAAATGGCTCTTGGCCCGGCAAGCTGTCCATATGGTCTAATCCAGAGACATCTTCTGGTGTATAAAGCGGATTGATATCAATACCTTCGAGGGTTTTCCATGTCAGATCCTCTGGGCTTTTGCCGCGCAAATCTTTTTCGGCTGCCGCGCGCCATGAATTTTTGCTGTTCGCCATTTCTCTCTCCTCAGCAGGTCTGCAAACTGGGCATATCGGCCCCGTTTGTGAAATTTTTATTTTGTTTGGACGCCCAGCCCTTCGCAAATGCCTTTGACTGAACTATATCAAAGACAAAGGGAGTTCGCATGAAACACTTGATTTTGGCAACACTACTATCGGTGGCCGCAGCAATCGGATTTGCCGACGAACAGGCCGATCTATTCCAGCCTATAACTCCAGAAACTGATCTCAAGACATTTGCATGGCAAAACCGTCTTATTGTTATTTTTGCCAATTCAAAAGAGGACGTCAGCTTCCAAACCCAAATTGATTTTTTAAAGATTGACCCGGCCGCATTGAGCGAGCGGCAAATTGTGGTTTTAACTGATCCCGATCCGGATATGCAAAGTTTTTTACGCCAAAAATTCCGGCCCCGTGGCTTTACCCTTTTGCTCATCGGAAAAGACGGGCAGGTTAAATTGCGCAAGCCCTTTCCATGGGATGTGCGGGCCCTCAGCCGAGCAATTGATCATATGCGCTTGGCGCTTGACCAGTTTGAGGTCGAAGGCATTGGGCATAATCTACCATTTTTAAGTGCGGTGATGGATCACCCCAAATTTGTCAGCGGCGCCATTACGACCGCCTTTATCGGTGAAGAATACCCAGATGGATTTACCGGTGCGCAATTGGCCGAGCCCATGCTTAGACGAATAGCTGCGAGTTGTGCGGCGATGCATCGTGTGGCCGAAATCCGCCGTGCGAAAATTTCGGGCCGGCTCGACAATCATGAGCGCAAAGTGGGTGACGACTGGGTGGTCACACTAGGTGGGCAGCGTTATGAGATTATGATTAGTGCAGATCCGCAGGGCTCTACAGTGCGCTTTGCCGATGGGGCAGAGTTGCGAGTGTCCTCTGATTGGACCCCCGGGACCGCTCTGGCGGAAATGGTGGTGGACGGCGCGCCTTTGGTAATGAAGACGGCCAAGATCCCAGGCGGCTTTCACGTACGCAGCCGGGGCGCGGATTTAAAAGTGCATGTGCGCACCCCGCGTCAGGCTGAACTGGCCGATAAAATGCCGGAAAAACAACCGCCCGATACGTCAAAACTACTCCTCTGCCCAATGCCGGGTTTGGTCGTGAAACTCGAAGTTGAGCCCGGTCAGCAGGTGGAAGAAGGTCAGGCCCTGTGCACGGTTGAAGCTATGAAAATG
>CABXKH010000042.1 GCA_902512685.1 Paracoccaceae bacterium
TATTATCACTTGCCGGGGTAGGAGCAGCATTCGGTTGGCAACATGGTCTGCGGTATATGGCTGGTCTGTTCGCAGGACATTTTCTAGTTAGCATCGCAGTGATAACAGGGTTAGCTGCAATTATTTTAGCTGAACCAATTATACGCACGCTTCTATTATTGGTTTCTGCGGGGTACTTGGGATACCTTGCGTTACGGATTGCTCTGGCTGGATCAAATATTTCTTTTATCCAAATAAATGCGCCGGGATTTATGAACGGCATGACGCTGCAGTTTATCAATCCCAAAGCTTACGCGGTGCATACAACATTTTTTACGGGCTTCGCTTTTTATCCCGATAGTTTTGTCATGGAAACGGGCCTCAAACTCATCACTATGAACGCAATCTGGATTTCTATCCACCTATGCTGGCTTTACGCTGGCTGCAAACTGAATGCGCTGAACCTTCCAGAAAAAACGCAAAAGCGCATCAACATATTTATGGCAATATGCCTCGTGGCGATCGTCGGCATGTCCGTATGGTCAGTTTTATGGATCTAACTGAGAATTTTAAGTGTTTTGGGGTGACATATGGGTTCGTCAATTGAATGATATTAATTTTTGCTCAGCTCTTTTTGAGAAAGTGAAACCAGCGCACCCAAGAGCAAAATTATAAACGCCGTAACCAAACCCATTCCTATATTGTCAAAATAGTCACCAATTAATCCAGCAACGTAAGGGCCAAGAGTTTGGGAAATAGCAAACAGAACTGTAAAAATACTTATAGAATAGGCCCACATTTCTTGGGGCAGGTTTTTCCGTGTGAAATTTGTTATAGCCCCTGGGGCCATGAACACCGAAGACCCAAAAATGACAGCAGATAATATCAAAATAGAAAATGCTGGAGACAGCAATGGAACCACCGAACCAAATGCAATGCTACTCAAAACCATGGCCAATGGAATACCATTTCCAAATCTAGCAAAAATGGGTCTCCATAGAAAAGGTGAAATGCAAATACATAGTCCAAGGATGACCCAAATGGTGGTGATCATTGTTGCGTCTATCGACTGGGCGGTCATCCATGCTGACAAAAATGTAAGATAAACAATATATCCAAAGCCAAAACACGCATAGCCGGCTAATTCAGGTAGCATTTTTAAAAGTCGAAATTCATTACGGGTTAATCTACTTGGTTTTGAACTTTCAATTTGCAGTGCTGACCAAATGCCGAATGGCATAAATACGATACTTAACAATCCAATAATGATCCAACAAATTGGCCACGCACTGTTTCCAACAACATCAATCAAAGTGGGAATAAATGCTCCGGAAAGAATAATTCCCAAACCGCCACCCGTACCAAATAAAATAGCAATAGAAAGAGCGTTTAACCGTGCATTTTCTTTGAAAAGCCCAGACGCAATCGCACCTGCTGTCGAAAATGAAACTGCACCAAATGTACCCGCAAAAAAACGAAGTGCGTATTGCGCTTCTAAAGTTGGCAAAACCCCTGTCATTAAAAGAACAACGGAGGTAGTTATAAAACCAAAGGCAAAGAGTTTTTCTGAGGCGAATTTCTGGACCAGAAACATGGTGGAGATCGCTCCCACAATATACCCAAGCGCATTGACCGTGCTTAACCAACCAGCTTGCGCATAATTCCAATCCATTTCCGCCTGCATTGCCGGAAGCAGCAATCCATAAGCAAACCGAGCAAAGCCGTTAGTGACAGTAACTCCAAGTAGCAAGCCCAGCAAAATGAACCATTCTTTGGTGTATTTTTTGTCCAAGCGCTTATCCATCCGTATCGATTTTCAAGAAAAGCAATTTGCTTTTCCAAAATCTGTTTTTCCACACTAACCAACCTTAATTGGGTTTAAAGCCTCAGCGCTAGTAGCGGTTGCCCTTCAACAGGAAGCCTCACACAGCTTGAAGCATTCATCAACCCACGCTTTTGCCGCTATCGAAGCTGCCGCGTTGCTTTTTCAGTTTTGTTTTCTGTGTAAATTTCCGTAAACACGATGGCGGTGGGTTGGAGCCATCCCACGGTGCTCTCAGTCCGACGCGCTTGAACATCAGAAGCGTTTAAATGGTAGGGGTTTATTTGTATCTGTCTCGCTAGCTGGATGATCTCTAAACTGTTCTTGAAATAGCGGAATGAAAGTTGATTGGGCATAGCCGCATAGCTAATTGCCGAGCTTATTGTGAGCAAAGCGGTTTATTCCGACAGTGCCATGTATCATCTTCAATAAAACGTATCGAGTATCTTATGCCTAACAAACATCGGCAGAGTAGTTATGAAGTTAGGCGAGCTTAGAACAACTAATCTACAGGGTGGCAATACGTTGTGTTTTGCTTGGACTCTCGTACGGAAACTATGGTTCGATTAATACTAGTATAACTTGGGAACCTCTTTAGAAAGTACACAGCCGTACTATCCTCTGCCACATAAATCCTCTTTGCTTCGCTGACATTACCTTCAAGTTTATCTTCTGGGTTCACCATTACCGCTGTCTGAGTGAGCTTACCATTAGTCCACATAAGATTTAGTTCAGAGAGTTCTAGCCTGACATCTCCTCTCATTCGTAACCCAGCATTTGACCACGGTTTACATGTAAAGCTGTCCACTTGTGTTTCAGCCATGACGGTAATTGGCAGAAAAGATAAGAATAGTGCTACTATTAGTAATCTCATACTTTGCTCCTTTAAGTTTGCCCCAAAAGTAGCAGACTTTCTTAGGTTTAAAAGATAGTATTAACCAAACATAGCGTCAGGTTTAGCTGCAGCTTTCGTACCGGGCAGGTTCATAACTTACGTCCACCCTGGTTCATCAAGAAAGTCTTCTACATTTCTCAGTGAGAGTGGGAAACTCACATACAGCATCACCGCAAGTTGGATGATCTCAGGGTTGGTTTTGAAGTAGCGGAATTAAAGTTGATTGGGCGTGTCCAGCCCCCAAATTATGTACCATTTTTCAATAGGAAGGCCAAATCGAAGGTATGGAATGGTTAGATAGCGTTGATCATCTCCTAGAAAAAGATGAAGAGGGCAGCCGCACCAGCGCTTATTCTGGTCTTGAACTTGATTACAATCACTCATTCCAAACCTAGCAGTAATTCAGTAAAAAAATACAGCAAGGCAAAGCCGCCGACGCCAATCAAAGCGATAAAGCCCCACGATAAATAGCGGATTGTTGCTGCTATCTGACGCTGCTCTTACAGAGTGGCGCTCTCTTATCACCTCATAGAATGCACGCTCTTGAGGATTCTGATGCTTGAGTCGATTTGTCTGACAGCACCTTTGGAACGGGTGGTTTCATGTTCCAAGTTTGGTGGGGGCTTGTGTGATTATCCTGTTTCAGCCAGATATTGGCATGGGCAATAAAAGTTTCAAGTGCTTCGATGCCGTCCCCCGACGCTATAGCATCAACTAATTTCAAATGGTCTCCAAGGGATTGGTTGAAATCACCATTTTCTGTAGTTGCAAATAACGGGAATACCAAAGCTTTACCCCAATTAATGTCGAACATATCGAGTAGAAAACGATTCTTTGCTCTCTTAACGAAATTACGATGAATGTTCCTGTTTGCTTTAAAATGACTTCTGGCAGATTGATCTCTTATATTCTCTTCTTTATCCACCATTCGCCTAAGAAATATAATATCTTCTTGTGTGTGGTTTACCGCCAAAATGCGAGCGCATTGGCCCTCTATCGCTGCCCGAGACTGACACAGTTCTCTTACCTCGTCATCATCCATTTTATATAATCGAAAACTGCCTCGATTTGAAACTTCAAGTACACCTTCCTGCTCGAGGCGCAATAAAGCTTCACGGACAGGTGTTCGACTTATTTGCATTTCTTTGGCTAATTTCTCTTGGACGAGAACGTCTTCATGACTAATATAGCGTTGGACAATAGCTTCTGTTAGTTCGTTATAAACTTCGTCGGCCAACCGTCGCTTTTCGTGCTGTATAGTCTTGAAAGCCATTTACTATTCTTTCTTCAATCTAGCATACAGTATTCATAAATACACATATCGCACTTAATGGATTATGATGGTTTAGGCATATCAGGCTGGTCACTCACATCCATGATATAGATCAAAGAGTTGGCTAATAAAATTAATTGCCTAACCGTGTAAACGGTTCACAGTATCCGGAATATATCAAAACCAGAGGAAAAAGTATGCGCGATCGCATGGAGGTGCGCATCCTCTACTGTTTTGTGTCGCGCTGATCGGGCATAGTTTTATGATGCCAGCCCTTGAGGCCAAATGCGCGCAACGACAAACCGATTTTCCGTTTTGAGCGATCCGATGCCGAGGGTCGGTTGCGTTGCCAAGAAGGCAGTTGCTAAGAATTCGGCAACAGTATGCTATATTTTCAGATGCACATCCGCCCATCTTATGATTAAACGAGACTTTTAAGAGGGCTATATTTCGCTGGCCGTGACACGCTACTTGCGTCGATGATTCCTCAGCTTAGCTGGCGTGAATACCTTGCATTTGTAAGTCAAACCCATCCTGAATATGGTTCGTGAACGTTTCCAGTGCCTCGATCCGATCACCCCGTTCGATTACGTCAACCAAGCGCATATGATCACCGAGTGACTGAGACAGGTCTATTTGTTCAATTTTCGCAAACAAGGGAAAGACTTGTGCTTTTCCCCAGATCATATTGAACATATCGAGCAAAAAACGGTTTTGAGCCAGTTCCACAAAAGTACGATGAATGTTTCGATTTGCTTCAAAATATGTCCGTACAGTTTGGTCTGTCAAATTTTCTTCGCGTTCAACCGTTCTACGCAAGATGCTGATATCTTCAGCTGTATGACGAACGGCAAGAATACGTGCGCATTGACCTTCGACGGCTGCTCTGGATTGGTAAAGCTCTTTCACTTCGCCATCACCCATCCTGTAAAGTTTAAAGCTGCCCCGGTTTGAAACTTCCAGTACGCCTTCTTGGGCCAGACGCATCAGAGCCTCTCGAACAGGCGTTCGACTAATCTTCATTTCGCTTGCAAGTTTTTCCTGGACCAGTATGTCCTCAAGCCCTATGTCACGATTAATGATTGCTTCGATTAATTCATCATAGACCTCATCGGCAAGCCGTCTGCGGTCAGGTTGAATACTTTTGAAGGGCATGTTTATTCCTCTGTATTTCTGCCGCCGGTATACCGTATCCATAAATACAGATGCAAGGGGTTACAGCCTCTTTCAAAAAGCTCTTGCCAGCATTTGAATACTGTATACAGTATACATTAAGTTAAAGAGGTAACATTTATGTGTGGTATTGCAGGAAGAATTGTGGGTGGTAATGGCGTGCTAGGTCGTAACCTAGTAGATTTAATGGATGCTCAAGAGCACCGTGGCGCAGATAGTACAGGTTTTGCCATTTACGGACCTATTCGCGACAACGGATATGTATTGCGGGGTATGGGGTTTGACAAAACAAAAATTGATTCAGACTTGGCTGATTTTGAAAATGTTCTCCGGGATAATGGCAGCGATTACTTAAACAACCCTGACATTTTAACAGATGAGAATGCACATTATTGTTTCCGGATGGAAATCAGTGACCCAAAAGAACTTATCGCTTGGGTGCATGATGCAGATATGCTCTCGGACCGTATTGAAGTTCAATCCTGTGGCCGGTCACTGGAAATAATCAAAGACATCGGTGGCGCTTCAGCCGTGGCAGACAAGCATAACGTGCGTGATATGGTCGGAACCCATGGGCTTGGTCATGCCCGCCTTGCAACAGAATCCAGCGTATTGCCAAATGCGAGCCACCCATTTTGGGCTCGGCCATTCAGCGATGTCGCAATTGTTCATAATGGGCAGATCACAGATTATTTTACTTGGCGCAAAAAACTTGAACGGAAAGGATATCGGTTTCTTACCGGCAATGATAGTGAATTGATTGCTGTTTGGGTCAGCGATCAGATGAAATCAGGCCTGACCATGCAGCAGGCGCTGACCAATTCAATATCTTCGATTGATGGGGTCTTCACCTACATGATCGCCAATACAGATGGAATTGGCTTTGCCAAAGATCGTTTCGCTATGAAGCCTCTCGTTGTGATGGACCGAAAGGGAGACCTTGCGATGGCAACCGAAGAACAGGCAGTTAGACGCATCTTTGAAGATGAAGGGGAAGTTACCAACTATGATGGGCCTTCAATGACGGCGCTTTGGGGTGTCGGCAATCGGAGTATCGCCGCATGAGTGAATATATAATAGATGTCGGCAAGAGGCACATCAAAGAGATTAATGAAGAAATTCAGGAAGCCGCCAAGCAGGGCAAAGAGATCCACGTTGTCAATACTCTTTCGCGTCACAACCTAGGCGTTGGATTGCCCGCTGGCGCGAAACTGACTTTTGAAGGCTCGGTCGGCTATTATTGTGGTGGCCTGAACGTGGGAGCTAATATTGAGATTGAGCGCAATGCAGGCTGGGCTTGTGGTGAAGGCATGTCCAAGGGTCACATCACGATCGGCGGCTACTGTGGCATGTCCTGTGGAGCTGCGATGATGGGCGGGACAATCCACGTAAAAGGGGACGCAGGTCCACGCTGCGGTGTGGCGATGAAGGGTGGCACGATCGTCGTTGAGGGAAAAATCGGATATCAATCGGGTTTTATGGCACATTCTGGACGCATCATCGCGCTGGGCGGGGCTGGGGCTAGCTGTGCAGATGCCCTCTGGGAAGGTGAGGTATGGGTTGCGGGCGAGGTGGAAAGTCTTGGTGTTGACGTCAACGTTTTAGAGCCTACTTCCGAAGAAGTAGCCGAGGTGGATGCAATTCTGGACCCTCTTGGGCTCACTGACAGCTCACGAAACTGGCGGAAAATGGTGTCAGGCCAACGCCTTTGGTATTTTGAAAGCAGGGAGGCAAGCGCATGGCTGATGATTTGAACAAACCATATGAATACCCATTTCATCTCCCGCAGGAAGAAGAGATCAAATTTCAGGATGCTGGCGCTATAGACGGACGCCCGGCAGGTGTTCCCAGTTCCTATGATGAGGGCGGTTCTACACGCTGGACCCCTGAGGCTATCTCAGAGGTTCATGCACTGGCGCAGTTGGGTCGCTATCAGGTCCGCGGATACAACACATTCAACAAAAGTATGCCGACCTTTGATGATCTAACATTTGTCACGGCGACAATGACGCGGCTTCCGCTGGAAGGATACCGAGAAAGCTGTGATACGACGACGGTTCTGGGCGGCGGGCGCGGAATAGTTGAGAATCCGTTGGAACTAAAAATTCCGATCTACATTGCCTCAATGTCTTTTGGAGCCTTGAGCGCTTCTGCCAAAGCTTCACTAGGCTACGGTGCGTCCAAAGTCGGTACGATGACCTGCACAGGCGAGGGTGGCATGCTTGAGGAGGAGCGGGAGGCTTCCAAAACGCTTGTGTATCAAATGTCGCCTGCCCGCTACGGGATTGACCTTGATCATCTACGCCGTGCCGATGGTCTTGAGATTGTCGTAGGGCAGGGCGCAAAACCTGGGACCGGTGGTTTGCTCTTGGGCATGAAGGTTTCGCCCCGTGTCTCAGAAATGCGCACGTTGCCTGAGGGTGTCGATCAACGCTCAACCATCCGGCATCCTGATTTTCTTGGTGCAGATGACTTGGCCGTGAAAATTGAAGAGCTGCGTATTGCAACCAATTACAAAGTTCCGATCTCAATTAAGATGGGCGCGACCCGTCCGCGATATGATGTTGCGATTGCAGCTAAAGCAGGGGCTGACATTGTGGTCGTTGATGGTGCGGAAGGCGGCACCGGTGCGTCACCAGAAATGCTGCTGAACCATACTGGCATTCCGACGATGAGCGCGATCCGTGCAGCTCGGGAGAGCTTGGATGAATGCGGTATGTCCGGCAAAGTGTCACTTGTGGCAGCTGGCGGCATCCGATCTGGCGTCGATGCCGCCAAAGCGTTGGCTTTGGGGGCAGATGCGGTCATGATTGGTAACTCTGCGATGATCGCCATGGGCTGTAACTCGCCTCGGTATCTAAAGGATTACGCAAAGCTCGGAACCTCACCGGGCGCCTGCCATCACTGCCATACCGGGATGTGCCCAGTTGGGGTGGCGACACAGGATCCAGAACTTGAAAAGCGCATGAATCCTCATGCAGGTGCAGAGCGTGTGGCCCGGTTCCTAACTGCAATGACAATGGAAATCACTGCTCTGGCCAAGGCTTGCGGGAAATCTTCTGTTCATAATCTGGAGGTTGAAGATCTCAGAGCGTTGTCATTTGAAGCTTCGGCCTTTACCGGTGTTAAAATGGCGGGCATTGATCGGGCCTTTGATTGGTGAAAATAGCCATCCTCGACGTCACTGGGCATCCGTTACCGCTGCTTGAAGGCTTGCCGCGGGTAGGTGAGCAAATCGTTGATTGGCTTTCGCCGGCGCTGCCGGAAGCGACCTATCGCTGGTACGACATAGAGCAAAACGCAGAGCCTCTTCCAGAGCTTGAGGCGTTTGACGGCTTGTTGGTGTCCGGGTCCGAACATGGGGTCTATGACAAAACACCATGGAACAGGCCAATGCGCGAACTGTTAATTAAATGCAAAGACGCGGGCAAACCGATCTTTGGCATTTGCTTTGGGCATCAAATGCTGGCCGATACCTTTGGTGGGCGGGCGGAAAAAGCTGAGATTGGTGTCGTTGTTGGTGCCCGCACTTTTGACTTTGGCAGGCATTGTGCCGACACCCATGTATGGCATAAAGATCAGGTCACAATCGTTCCACCTACCGCGCGGATTACTGCCAGAGCCCCCTATTGCCCTGTCGGTGCACTTGAGTATGATTTTCCGGCGGCCAGTGTGCAATTCCATCCCGAGTATTCAGAGTATCAGCTACGTGAAATTTTCCGGCGCGCACGGGATAATTTCTTGACAGGAGTAGAAGCCGATGAGGCTGTCAAAAGCTTTGCTCAGAGCGATGTGCGCAGCAATCTGATGTCTCGGGAGACTGCTGCCTTTTACCGTAAATACCTAGCCTAACTCTTTAAGATTTGTAATTTATCGGCCGCTTGGGCTTTCTCTTGGAGAAAGCTTCCTGCGACCTGCAATGTTAAACCGGTCAGCGGTACCATAATCACGCATTGCCACCCCGGCTGCAAAATCACCAAAAATAGGCGCATGTTTGAATAAATGGCCGGAGCAGCCGCCTGCTAATAAAACATTCTCGTGCTCAGGATGCCAATCAATTATGAAGTGCGTATCTGGTGTGATGATCACCTGATTGAACTTGCTGTCCACAACACGTTGACCCTCGAGGCCAGGCAATCTGTGGCGAATGTAAGTACGGGTTTTGTTGAGTGATTGTTTTTCAATAATCCGCTCATCATTATTGATGTCGATCGGTGTATTGGGGATCACTACCGCAGCCTTAACGCCTGATCCTTCAGAAGAAGGGATGCCAAACGAACCCTGCCCATGATCGATCCAGCAGGGCATCTTTTCCATATCGAAAGCGTCTGACCCCTCAGGTGTCGATGTATATAGAACGTTGATGCCCATAATCGCTGAAATCGGCTTTACTGTGCGCGGGAACATTTCAGCCTTCCACGCTCCTGTGGCGATGACTATGATATCTGCTTCCAGAGGCTTTCCATCAAGCATTGGCTTTTCAGAGGCATCCGTTGTTACAATCCCGCGCTTCAATGTGCCACCAGCACGTTTGAAAAGATCAATTGCTGTGATCACGCAACGATGCGCCATCAAAAGACCAGCTTCAGGTTCAAAAAGTGCATAGTCTATCTCATCCACTTTAAACTGTGGAAAACGCTCCTGAATGTCCCGTTTTGAAAAGCGGTAGTAGGGGACGCCAACGCGGTCAAAGGTTTCACTAGCGGCATCTTCCCAGTCGCAATGGCCAGCGGTGGCTAGGATCAAGGCACCGCATTCATACATCAGATTCTGGCCAGTTTCTGCCTGCATTTCCAGCCATAGCAGACGACTTTCACGGGCCCATCTGGTATAAAATTCATCTCTGCCAGAAATGGCGCGGATGACGCGGTTATAATCGGAAGACGCCGCACGTGCATGGCCAGGTTCCCACCGGTCTATGAGCGTCACATTTTCGCCGCGTCGTTGCAGGTTCAAAGCTGTCATAGCTCCGGCAATTCCACCGCCGACGACAATTATGTTTGCTTTGCTCATAAAAAACCCTTGCAGAAACTGTATTTATGGATACTGTATACAGAATACATTGTGATTTCAAGTGCGGATCACAAAACCGCAACTAGGGAGAAGAAGGTGGCAAGCGAAGACTTTTCTTTACCTGAGGGCACACACACAGTTGTGCTTGGGCTTGGCGATATGAACGGAATTATGCGCGGAAAACGCATTCCGGCCACGCATTGGGATAGCATCTGCAAAAATGGCAACGCGCTATCAGTGGCGCTCTTTGCCATCGATATGACCTGCGATGTTTGGGATACCCCTTATGTGAATTTTGATAATGGATATCCTGACTGCCACATGATGCCTTTGACAAAACCAGCGTCAATTCCATGGGAACCAGGCGTTGCCATGTGCTTTGCTCGCGCTGAAGGAATGGATCACGGAGAGATACCTATCGACCCGCGCAATGCATTAAAGCGGCAGGTGGAGCGGGCAGCGTTGATGGGGCTTGAGATCAACGTTGGAACAGAACTTGAGTTTTATCTTCTCGATCCTGAAACCAACAAACCGCGTGACAAAGGAATTGGAGTTTATGCGCTTGATCGTGCCGCTGAACTTGAGCACGTCCTTGGGCCAATTCGTCAGCAGATTAACGAATTTGGAATTCCAATTGAGCAATCGAATCCAGAATATGCAGCCGGTCAGGTAGAAGTGAACATCCGCTATGATACGCCAATGCTGGCGGCTGATCGGGTGATTATGTTCCGTTCTCTTGTCAAGCAGTTGGCAGCTCACCATGGGTATCGGGCGACCTTCATGGCCAAACCATTTTTTGAGGAAAGCGGAAACGGCTTCCACACGCATTACTCACTGTGGGAAAATGGCAAAAACGTCTTTTCCGAAGGTGGCAAGTTGAGTGCAAAGGGGCGAAACTTTATTGGCGGTTTGCAAAAGCGCATGGCCGAAACTGCGCTTTGTGGATCTGCGACTGTGAACGGGTTCAGACGTCGTCAACCTTACACATTTAGCCCGGTCAACACATGTTGGGGCATGGATAACCGCACCGTCGGTATTCGCGTCATTGAGGGCTCAGAAACTGCTACGCGCGTTGAGAAGCGT
The DNA here is from genome assembly GCA_902512685.1 of Paracoccaceae bacterium. Taxonomy (GTDB): domain Bacteria; phylum Pseudomonadota; class Alphaproteobacteria; order Rhodobacterales; family Rhodobacteraceae; genus CABZJG01. Next base: position 11,239 of record CABXKH010000042.1, read on the forward strand.
GATGCTGGGGCAGATTGTAACCCATATTTCCTCCTTGCTGCTGAAATCGCCGCAGGTCTCGACGGAATTGAGCAGGGCTTAGAGCCTTCTGCTATGACGACAGGTAATGCTTATGAGGATAAAGAGGCTGAACCTATCCCTTCCGACCTAGGAACAGCGATTGGTCTTGCACGGAATTCTGATTGGCTCAGAGGCGTCATGGGTGATGATATGCATGAGCTTTACTGCCAGCAATCGGAGCGCGAGCTCGAATTTTTCAATGACTATATAAACAACCGCGTCACCCAGCATGAGCGCGACCGCTATCTGGGTCACTTCTGATGAAACTTGCGCAGGTCACAGGAACCGTAACAGCAACTGCCAAAAATGCCCATCTTGTGGGGGCAAAAATGCTTGTCTGCGATCTTACGGACGCTCATGGAGAGGTAAGCGAAGCAGCCTGTGTCGCTATTGATACTGTTGGGGCAGGCGTTGGTGATCAGGTTCTCGTGGCGCATGGCTCTGCGGCACGCATCGCTTTGCAAGCGGCGGTCGCCCCAGTGGATGCAGCCATCATTGCGGTGGTCGATACAGTTACAGTGAAACCAAGATAACCGTCATTAAGGAGAAAACTCATGGCGAAACCAGCAGCGGGCCAAGCGGCCCTTGGAATGATTGAAACACGAGGCCTTGTGGCTTCGATTGAGGCAGCCGATGCGATGGTCAAAGCGGCTAGTGTAACCATTGTTGCTCAAACCAAAGCGGGCGGCGGTTTGGTGTCAACGCTTGTCCGCGGTGAAGTAGGAGCGGTAAAAGCAGCCACTGATGCGGGCGCAACAGCGGCTAACAAAGTCGGCGAAGTTGTTTCTGTGCATGTCATCGCGCGCCCGCATGATGAATTAGAAACCTTGATCGAAGGCATTTCTGGTTAAGGCACCCGGTCTTGATAGGGACTTAAGTTATGACAAATGCTTTTTCCGACTTCGCTGAGGCGATTTCGAAATCGTCCACATCACGTAATGTGTTGACGCCACCTGATTATGGTCGCGTGGCGGTGTTGGGGGGGGGCGAAGATGCTCGGTTGATCGCTGCCTTGTGCCTGTCAGAAGGAGCGCATGTTACATTGTTTTCAGCCTATGGTGTCGAGCTGAAATCCTTGCGCAATTCATCTGGTATAACTTTGCGTGGTTCAGGCCCAGTGGGTACCTATCAAGTGGATCGGGCAAATACGCCGTCCATAAAAGCATGTGCTGAATTGGATGAGGCGGTCAGGGACGCGGAGGTGATCTTTCTCAGTGGTCCCATTCATAAGCAACGCACTTATGCGATGGTCTTGGCCGATCACTTGAGCGATGGTCAGGTGCTTGTGCTCGCGCCAGGCCGCTCGTTGGGTGCGTTAGAAACGGCATGGCTTTTACGTATCGGCGGCTGTACTGCTGATGTCACTATCGTCGAGACGCAGGGTCTTCCTTATTGGGTTAAGGCAGAGGGTGCCGTGCTTCATATTGCGCCGGTTGGAGAGGTTGCTGCTGCAACCTTGCCAAGTGATCGGGGCAATGTGCTGGAAGGGCTCAGGAAATACCTGCCAAACCTTAAGCCGCATCACAGCGTGCTTGAATCAGGGTTTGCTGATGGTTCAGCTCTGGTTGAATTCCCTGCCTTGTTGATGAGTGGTCCAGCGCTTGGGAGCGGTGCAATCAAAATTCCGATGGGGGGTAAATCACTGCCCGAGCATCAAAATTTTGCTTCTCTGATCGGAAAAGAACAACGGGGTGTCATTGATTTACTTGCCCAAGAACGCCGCGCAGTTGCGCGCTCTTTTGGTGTGCGAAATCTGGCAACCAGCGACGCCTGGATCGACACGCATGCGGGGGCTTTGAAAGGGGAGGCGCACCGGCCGATTCCTGATCAGCTTTCTGCTTCCAATCTTTTGCGAGATGGGGTGATCGGCTCTTTAGTGCCCTTGGTTTCCGCGGCCGTTATTGCGGGTGTTCCAGTGCCGGTAACTGAGTCCATGATTACGCTGGCTGACAGTGTGCTTGGCGCGGATGTTGCCGCGGCTGGGCGAAGGCTAGATACCATCGGAATTCGTTATCAGGATATAGATACAGCGCGTCAGGCCATGGACGCCATTGCTACAGGACAACGTTGATATGGATAAAGACCTTCAATCCATAGCATCGGCGCGGCGCTGCGCTGAGAAAGCTTTTCAGGCATATCAGGATTTTCTGGGTACGGACCCGGCGCATGTCGATTCTATTGTCGAAGCCATGGCTCATGCCATTGAACCAGAGGCCAAACGATTGGGTCAAATGGCCGTTGAGGAAACAGGTTACGGCAATGTTGACGACAAACGTGTCAAAAACCTGTTCAATGCGCTATCTGTAGCCGACTATCTCCGCGGTGTCACTGCGCTTGGAATGCTATGGCGTGATGACGCGACAAAAATCGCTGCTTTTGGAGAACCCATGGGCGTCGTTGCTGCTCTTATTCCTGTGACCAATCCAACCTCAACGATTATCTTTAAAGTTCTCTCTGCTGTCAAAGCGGGCAACGCTATTATTTGCGCGCCCCACCCGCGTGGCATTCGCTGTGGACTTGAGACCGTAAGGATTATGGCACGTACGGCGGAACAAATGGGCGCACCTAAGGGGTTGATCCAATGTCTGGATCAAGTGACGATTGCTGGAACAGCTGAGCTGATGAAACACCGACGGACGTCTGTCATCATGGCAACCGGTGGCCCCGCCATGGTCAAGGCAGCTTACTCCAGTGGTAAGCCTACCTTGGCAGTTGGAGCCGGCAATGTGCCTTGCTTTGTGCACAAGTCTATGGCCAAAGAACTCGGTGAAGTGGCTGAGATGATAGTTACGTCAAAAGCCTTTGACTACGGGACAGCTTGCGTGTCCGAACAGGCAGTTATCGCTGATCCTGAAATTGCGCGTGAGTTGCGTCATGAATTGAAACTCAAAGGGGCCTATTTTTGCACGCCCGCTGAGGCTGATCGCTTGGCGAAAGTGATTTTTTTGGGCAAGCAAGCAATGAACCCTGAAAGGGTTGGCCAATCACCAAAGGTCTTGGCGGACTTAAGCGGATTTTCAATCCCACCGCGCACACGCTGCTTGGTATCAGAGGAAACTGAGATAGGATGGCAACGGCCCTTGAGCGCTGAAAAACTCAATCCCGTATTGGCCTTTTACGAAGCGCGAGACAGTGATCATGGGATTGAGCTTGCTCAGAAGATTGCCCGGTTTGAAGGCTGGGGGCATTCCTCTGTTGTGCATTCAAACGATCCAAGCATTGTGGCCAGCTTCTCTAGCATTCCGACGGGCCGAGTATTGGTCAACACACCTGCCATTATGGGTGGTATGGGATATTCAACCGATCTTGAGCCATCATTCATGTTAGGGACAGGGACATGGTCAGGCTCGATCACATCTGACAATGTGACGGCTTTGCACCTGATCAATATAAAACGGGTGGCCTATCAAAACAGGCCCTGGCGCGACATCTATGAGGAGTATTCAGAATGAGGGATATCACCATACGAGCATTGATGCAGATTGACAATCTACAACCCAAATTCGCAGCGTATAATGGTGCGACTGTGCAGGGATCAGTGCCTCTGTCCGGTGACACCGTTTTAATAGGTGAATTTGCGCCGGGCAATGGAGTGTTCTCACTTATAGACAAAGCTTTGAAAGCCTCAAATGTCGAAGCAACAACACAAATGGTGGAACGCGAATTTGGTTTCTTTATTCTGCGCTCCCCGTCCAATGCTGAAGTAACTGCCGCGCGTGATGCGATGCTGGAAGAGCTAGGTGCATCCATGTCAGACCGACTGAAACCTTCGATTACCAACACGCAAATCATCACGAGTGTGGAGCCGTATCAAGCGCAGTTGTTGAACAAATGGCGCAAAGGATCGCTTCTGGTACCAGGTCAAACCTTGGGCATAATTGAATGCGCTCCAGCGGCGTATATTTCCATTGCTGCGAACGAAGCAGAAAAGTCAGCCGAAATTGATATGGTGGAAGTTCGGGCTGTTGGTCGTTTTGGGCGCTTATTTGTCAGCGGGTCTGAAAACTCAGTGAAAACGGCAATTGAGGCAGCAACGACAGCAGTAGGGGCTGTCGAGGGGCGCACTGAATAATGGTGCAACCACGGGTCATCGGGGCGGAGCATATTCAGGACGCGTATCAGCGCGGGCGTATTGTGTTTGAGGTGTTCTCTGATGACATCGTGACTGATCTTGCATTTGAAACGGCGGCCCGTCTTGGCATTCGTCTGACCGATGGGCCGCTTGAAAAACCAGCTGTTGTGAAAACTGACGGAGCCAAAGCCTTGATGCGCGGGCTTTATCGTAGCTCTTCCCGCTGGGTAAACCCACATAAAAACTCACCGCGTCGTCAGATACAGCGCTTTTCTAAACTTGCGCTTGTTGGAACAGGGGGTGTTGGGGCCAATATTGCACATTTGGCCGCTATGCAGAATATGGCGGATGAGATAATGTTGATCGACATTGTTCCGGGCATCGCCGCGGCGATTGCCATGGACCTTAATCATGCAAGTGGTATCACAAGGACTTCTACGCGGTGTTTTGGGAGCGAGGAGCTTGTCCAAGTGGCTGGCGCCGATGTAATTGTTGTGAGTGCTGGAATTGCGCGCCGTCCTGGTATGACTCGTGCCGATCTAATTGATGTAAACAAACGGGTGATCCATGTCACAGCCGAAGCCATCCGTACGAGCGCGCCGGACGCAATCGTGATTGTTGTGACCAACCCATTAGATGAGATGACGCTTGAGATGTTGAAGGTCACCCAATTTCCACGCGAGCGTGTATTGGGTATGGCCGGCACGCTGGATTCTTCGCGCTTCCGGAATTCTCTGGCAAATGCGGCTGGGGTATTTCCCGCTGATGTGGAGGCGATGACGATAGGTAGCCATGGTGATGAAATGACGCCTATCCCATCGCTTGCCCGCATTAAAGGCATGCCACTTGAGCGATTTTTGACTGAAGTTCAGATTGAGGCCTGCGTCAAAGATGCGGTGACTGGAGGCGGTCAGGTCGTGGCATTAAAGAAATCTGGCTCTGCTACTGTTGCACCAGCACATGGTGTTGTTGAAATGTTGGATCACATCCGCGGGGCGCGGGTTGGCCCAGTGCCGGCCACAGTGATGCTGCTAGGGGAATATGGTGTGCACGACATAGTTCTTGGCGTGCCTGCGCATCTTGGAAAGTCAGGGCTTGTTGAGGTAGAGGAGCTCAATATCACAGCCACGGAGCGCCACAATCTTCATGCTGCCGCGGAAGCGGTGCGCAAACGCTTGGAGTAGTAAGTGAGTATTCGCAAATTTTCTGGCGGTGGACGTTTTGAAGAGATCGGATCTTATAGCCGAGCCAAACGGGTGGGTCCGTTTGTTTATGTGGCAGGCACAACTGCAATTGAGCCCAGTGGCAAGCTTCATGCGCCTGGCGACACCTATGCGCAGACTGTTTTCATTCTTTGCCGGATAGAAGAGGCTTTGCATGGTGTTGGAGCTGACATGCGTCATGTCATGCGATCACGTGCTTATCTCACCAATCTGTCCGATGCCGGAGGCTTTATCCGTGCTCACGGGGAAGTTTTCAAAGAAATCGAACCGGTACTGACAGGGGTGCAGGCGGGATTAACCCAACATGGTATGATGGTGGAAATTGATGTCGATGCAATTGTGCATGACGAAAACGGCATCATTGCTTATTAACGTTCACGTTCCAAAATAGGCCTCAATCAGACGGTTGTCGCTCTTCAGTTCTTCAACTGTGCCTTCAATTTGCATCTTTCCAGCTTCAAGAACATAGATCCTCTCTGCCAGCGTCATCGCAAAATTGGCGTTTTGTTCCGTGATGACCACGGTTAATCCGAAGTCATCACGCATGCGGCGCAAGGAAACGGCAATCTCATTGCATACTTTAGGAGCCAAGCCGATGGTTGGTTCATCGACTAGGAGCAACTTTGGTGATGACATTAGGGCACGCCCAAGCGACACCATCTGCCGCTCACCTCCAGATTGGGTCGCGGTTTCCTGAGTTTCGCGCTCTGCCAGTCTTGGAAAAAGGGAATAGACCTGTGCCAAGTTATCTTTAGTCTTTTCTCTTGCGGTGAATGCACCGACCAAAAGATTGTCCTTGACGCTCATATAAGGGAAAAGACTGAATCGCTCTGGCGCGTAGCCAATTCCCTGTTTCACAATATGTGAGGTGGATTTTCCAGAAATGGTTTTGTCGTCAAAGCTGATTGTACCTTTTTGCTTAACCATGCCCATTATGCTGTCGAGCAGTGTGGACTTACCTGCACCATTCGCACCAACAATAGCGATGATTTCGCCTTTTTCGACAGACAGGGAGACATTGCTCAGTGCTTCAGCTTTTCCGTAGAAGGAGGAAAGAGATTTAATTTCAAGATAACTCATGTCGCTTGCCCCAGATAAGAGGCACGGACAGACTCATCATTGACAACGTCTTTAAAGTTGCCAGTGGCAATTATCCTGCCCCGTTCAATGGCAATTACATGATCGATCAGGGGTTCAAGCGCCGGAAGGTCATGGCTCACAATCAGCAATGTAAAGCCCTTCGCGCGCAAATCTTGAATAAGTGAGCTGATTTGTGCAATCTCTCCTGTTGTGAGCCCGGCGAAAACTTCATCAAGAAGTAAAACTTTCGCACCAGTTGCAATAGTTCTGGCCAGCTCTAATTTGCGCAAATCGCCCATCGACAACTCTGAGGCAGGTTTTTCAAAGTCAGTTTCTGCCAACCCGACCTCCAGCGCTAATTTTTCCTCTTTTGTGTGGTCTGGTCCTTTAATAATCATCGACCAGATAGAGTTTGGCATTAGGCCAACGCGAATATTTTCAACAACGGAGAGTTCCAGAAAAGGGCGAGGAATTTGATAAGTGCGGCTTACGCCGAGTCGAATGCGTTTGGAGGTGGGCAATGTGCCAAGGTCCGTGCCAAAGAGAGAAATTTGCCCTGATGTTTGTTGCAACTCGCCCATGATTTGGCTGAACACAGTTGTTTTGCCAGCGCCATTTGGACCGATCAACCCGACGGACCTTCCCTCTTTGATATCAAAGTTTAAGTTATCCGTGGCCGTGAGGCCTCCAAAGGTTTTGACAAGGTTCTTTATTTCCAGTGCAAGGGTCATTTAACTGACTTTTCTTGCAGCATTTGCCAACCGCTGGTGATCAGCGCGTAGATGCCTTTGGGTTGATACATGTAAAGCAATAGGGCGATGCCTCCGTAAATAAAATATCGCTCGGCACCTGGAAGATAAGGGCGCAGATATTCCAGCAGAAATGTAAGGAAAAGGGCGCCAATGATAGGTCCGATGATTGTAGAAGCCCCACCGATTAGAACAGCAACAATAATTGTGAAGACGAAATTGATGTCAAAGAGCGCACGCGGCGCAAGGGAGCCAAGATAATGGACATAAAATGCCCCGCCAAGACCGGCAACAAAGGCGCTGGCCATAAATGCAAACATTTTGAGTTTTGTGACCGATAAGCCGCTGCCTTCTACGGCGCTTTCATTAAGTCCGATCGCAGTGAGCGCTGTGCCGATCCGTGTGCGCAGCAAAAACCATGAGGAAATCGCTATTACAAACATCAGGAAAGAACTGAAGTAAAAACCATTTACCGCACCTCTCGTGAGTGTTTGAATACCCGACATGCCCCGCGTTCCGCCCGTGAGATCCGGGCGAATTACCTGCACCAGTTGGTACATAAGCTCCATGAAAGCAAGCGTCACCAGCGCAAAGTAGCTTCCCCGAATCCGCAGGGCTGGGAGCAATACGATAAGCCCTCCGATCATTGTAACAATAACAGCTATTGGAATAGCAAGTTCCACGTCTATGCCAAAGCGCTTTGTCAAAATGGCACTGGTATATGCGCCAATGCCAATCAGGAAGGGATGCCCAAAACTGATATATCCAGTGCGTCCGGATAGGAGGTCCCAGCTAATGGCAAAAATAACCAGATAGTTGGCGAAGATAAAGGTTCTGAGGGTTCCTTTCGACACAATTTCCGGCAAGAGCGCCAGGCCAATTGCAAAGAGCCCCCAGGCCGTGAAATGATACCACCTTAACCCCACGCTATAATTCCTCTCGTCCGAAAAGCCCCTGCGGTCTCAACACAAGAACAAGGATTATAAGCCCCATGGTAAAGACGCCGCGAAGTTCAGGTGCGAAAACGGAAACCACAATAACTTCCATGAATCCGACAATGTGCGCGACGATCAGCGTTCCTATAATTGATCCTATCCCTCCAACAATAACTACAGCCACCGAAATAATAAGTGGACCCACCCACATGGACGGAGCAAGCTGTGTGTAGCTTGCAAAAAAGACCCCTCCTAGAGCCCCAAGCCCTCCGGATAGCGCCCATGTCACCATGTTCACCCGGTCCGGCTCAATCCCACATATGGCAGCTCCTTTGGTATCCATTGAAACCGCCTGCATCGCCCGACCAATGTCAGTGGTCCTGATAAAGGTATAAAGCGATAAAAGAATAACCCAGCTTGAGACTGTCGCGATTAGCATATTGTAGGTGACCGGCGCATCGGCCACATAAACCACTCCGTTCACAATAGGCAAAAGAATTTTCGAAGAGTCTCCGAATACAAAAACCACACCTGCCTGCAGTACCACCGCTAGAATTAGCGTTGAGATTTCAATGGCGACATGATTGCCCTTCAGGGGTTTTACGATCAGTTGAAATTTCATGATACCCATTAGAACGCCAAATATCATTGCCATGCCAACAGCGACGAGTTTTGGTAATCCTATGCTCTGGCTTGCCCAAAAATAAATATATCCACCGAGCATCAAATAGGCGCCATAGCCTAGGTTGAGTATCCGACCGATGCTGAAGATTAGGGTGAAGCCCACGGCTATCAACGCATAAAGACCGCTTAGCAACATCCCTTGGATAAGAATTTGCAACATTAAAAATCTGCCTCAAGCCAAATTTGGCATAAGGGGCAGTCAAGAAAGACCACCCCTCATATTTTATTAGTTTTTGATCCAGCTTGGGAGTTCTAGCTTAGAGTTTGCATATTCAAACGGATATACAACACCCACTGTGCCGTCTTCTTTCCATTGGATTACCACCATAGATGGTTGCGCATCATCATATGGTGCGCTGAGGTCAAACAAGGCATTTTGTGGATATGTACGACCAGTAACAGGCTCCACTTCGCCATGCTGCCAGAAGCCGTAGCGCAACCAAAGTTTACCGTCTTTTTCAAGTTTTAGGTCTTGCTTTAGCATAGCGGCATTCCAAGCTTTCACGTCATTGAAGCCGCCCGCTTCTTCAGCTGCGGCCATAGCCTGCTTCAGCCCATGGTAAGCATTGAAACCATTAAAGTGTGGTACTGAAGGGCGTGTTGCATATTTAGCCTGATATTCTGCAACAAATTGTGCGCTAACAGGATCAAGGTCAAACCCGATAGATGGCACGGGCGACAGTGTTGATATGCCGCCACCGGCACCCCCTGTGTCTTCCCAGTATTCCATACCCAAAGCCGCCACATTCACACCAGTCATAGGCATGGGCACCTGCAGTTTGACATATTGAGAAGATATTACTTGAGGGTTTACTGATGAGACTTGGTAAATGAAGTCCGCACCTGAGGCTTTTGCTTTGCTGAAGATCGGTCCAAAATCAACGGTATTAATGTCGTAGGTAATGATGTCTTTGACCTGAATGCCAGCAACAGGTCCAAGAGCATCCGTCACAAGCCCCGTAATTGCACCGCCAAAGGCGGTATCTTCAGCCAGGATGACTACACTTTCCCATCCCATTTGTGCTTTAAGTACATCCGCACCAAAGTTAATGTAGAGTGTCGCCAAGGCTTCGTCAGAGGCAATATTCATGAAATAGGGGGCCATTATATCAGGGTCTTCGACGACCATATCAATGATACCAATATAAGAGGTCCAGGTGTCCAGCGTGGGAATTTGATACTCCTGCATCCGTGGCAGCCAACCAAGAGAGACATCATCAATACAGCCAGAGATTATAAAATCCACCTCTTCGGTCTCGGCGAGATATTCATAGGCTTTTACGCCTTCGGTGACATCTTCGCCAGTATCTGCGGTAACAAGCGTAATTTGCCCACCCATAATACCGCCTGCAGCGTTGAGATCTTCAATCGCCATTTCTGCGCCTCTGAGCGTTGAAAGGCCAGTATCAGATGAGAGAGAGCCGATGAAGCCCACCTTGATTTCAGCGAGAGCCGTCGAGGCAAGCAGTGATACTGCTAGGCCCAATCCCAGCCTTGTTGCAATTTTCATAGTATCCTCCATAATATTTTTTTGTATTCTGTATACCGTATACAGTTTTTAGATTGTCGCAAATCATTTTTTTCAAAAAATGGTTTGGATCATATTTTTGAGAAATGGATCAGCGAAGCTGCAAATGGAATTGCAATGGCTATCATCGCAGGGCAAG
>CABXKH010000043.1 GCA_902512685.1 Paracoccaceae bacterium
CTAAGATATTGCAAAGGTTAGAGAATGATCCTGCCCAAGCAATTATCAGAGGGTCACTGACCGAAGGCAAAACCAACCCCGTCCCCCGCAACAAAGAGACCTTTGCAGCCACACCCCGCCAATGGTGCATGATCGACATCGATAGCCTTGCTTGGGATGGCGATATTAACGGTTTTAGCAAATTTTTCCTTTAAACTAAAGCATACAAGGGTTAGCCTTACAAAAAGGGAACTCAAATTGGGTCAAAAAGCAACTCAACAGGGTCAAAAACAGGCGAACTACCATGCAAGAAGATGACGATGATTTCGGTGTAACCAACGAGGACACTGAGATTCTAAATCTACCCCTATATACCGAGCGCAAAGCAGATGGCATCTATCGCTACCGCAGAACTTATTGGCAGTAATTTAAAGCACGCGGTGAATTATCAAAAAATATGCGCCTTATCTATGTCGAAACTAAAGCGGGCTTCCTGCCCCGCCGAGAGATCGATTTGTTCAGATGTGGCATAGCGGAACAAGATTTTTTCAGGGGACATCAACTCAATAATTGTCTCTGTCCCCAGCCGTTCTATCAGTGTAACCGTTCCTTTAAGCCATCCCTTAGGATTTAACTCCAAATGCTGTGGGCGGATTCCCAAACGTGCGGTTGTTCCGCTTTTCTTTTCCGTAGACACCAAACGAATATTTTCAAGGGCCATTCCTTGGCCAGAAAACCCTGCAATATTGCCCTCGCTTCCAATGATACCCAAAACTCCATCAAAGAAGTTCATTTTTGGAGAGCCTAAGAAGCCAGCCACAAACTCATTCGCGGGCATATTGAACAATTCCATCGGCTTGCCGATCTGCATTACCTCTCCATCTTTAAGCACGACAATTTTATCGGCTAAAGTCATCGCCTCAACCTGATCGTGGGTAACATAAATGGTTGTAGCATCAAGCTGGGAATGTAACCGCGCAATCTCCCCCCTTGTGTCATGGCGTAAAGCAGCATCTAAATTTGACAATGGCTCATCGAAAAGAAAGACATCGGGATTCCTAACAATCGCCCGTCCAATCGCAACGCGTTGACGCTGTCCGCCAGAAAGTGCAGCAGGTTTGCGGTCCAAAAGGCTTTCCATCTGAAGAATCTTCGCAGCCTTCTCAACCCGCGCTCTAATTTCCTTCTTTGGAAACCCCTGCAGATCCAGAGAAAAAGCCATGTTGTGAAACACCGTCATATGCGGATAAAGAGCGTAGGATTGAAATACCATGGCAATCCCGCGTTTGGATGGCGGTAGATCCGTCACGGTCTTATCGGCAATCGCAATTTCGCCACTGGTGAGCGTTTCTAAGCCTGCAATAAGACGTAATAGTGTCGATTTTCCACAACCCGAGGGGCCGACGAAAACCACAAATTCACCCTTTTGAATTTCCAGATCAACATTGCGGATGACCTCCGTTTTACCAAAGGATTTATTTACGTGCTGTAGTTTAACCTGAACCATTTATACCTCTGTAAACGATGAAGTGAGATTTTTGAAATCAAAGTAACAGCGGAGCTTTTGCTGATCTGAGATGCGTTCAAATATGATCTCCTTAGGACCGCCTTCGAGCTCTGTCATAAAGTTTGCTTGGATCATAGCCGGTTGCTGCGCTCGCCATGATAAAAATTGAGAAAAATGGTTGTAAACTGAGTCAGGGCGTGCCGCTTCATCCAAGCCTGAACGCTCAACATGTTTCTCCGCAACCGGCAACCAAGTTTGTGACGCATGGGAAAACCCGGCCCAATTATTTTTGGCCTTCTCCCACACCATTGGCGTGCGACAGGTGTCACGACCTAAAAACACCGGTGCAAATTCAATTCCCCAAGGATCCTGCATCTGCGAAGCGGGAATATCTTGCACATCGCCAAGCGCTAATTCTTCGCCTTGATATATGCAAGTCGATCCAATCAAGCTGGCTTCAAGCTTCAAAAGTAATAATTGCATTGCCTCTTGATCATCTTCAGAAAAGCCAAGAGGAGCCAATTGGCGCGTTGCAGACCGTGGGACATCATGGTTCGAAAAGGCAAAAGACAACCTACCAGATCCGTTAAATCGTCCAATTGCAGAAGAGATGGCACTTTTCAGGCCGTTGACGTCGAGACCGCCCCATTCAAGTAAATTGAAATTGTAAGTCGCATGCAAACGACCCGGCGCAGTAAAAGTTTCACTAACCGAGGTTGGATCATCTCCATGTAATTCACCCATCAAAAAACGATCACCGGAATAGGTATCGGCAACTTTACGAAATTTTTCGATGAAATTCTGGATTGCTGGCTGGTTCAGCTGTGCGCTGTCATGCAGTTGGCGAAAAAATGGCTGCTGCTGCTGCGGTAGGCTGCCCAGCTTAAAGTCTGGTTTGGCTAAATTATTGCGATAGGGTGCTACATCTGCATTGATCGTATGTACCGCATCCATGCGAAAACCATCCACTCCAAGGTCAAACCAAAAGCGCGCCACGTTACAAACGGCTTCTCCCACGGCAGGATTGGCGTGATTTAAATTGGGCTGGCTGGGCAAGAAATTATGGAGATAATATTGCTGACGCCGAGGTTCCCAGGTCCAAGCTCGGCCACCAAAGAAAGACAGCCAATTGGTAGGTGCAGATCCATCGGGCAGAGGGTCTACCCAATGGAACCAATCGGCTTTGGGATTGTCTCGTGATTGACGGCTCTCAATGAACCATGGATGCATATCCGAGCAATGTGCAGTAACAATATCAATCATGACCTTGAGCCCAAGCTCATGCGCCTTGCTAATTAACTTATCAAAGTCATCTATGGTGCCATATTCAGGGTGCACGCCACAGAAATCGCTGACATCATATCCAAAATCTTTTTGCGGTGAGGGATAGAATGGGCTGATCCAAATTGCATCAACACCCAAGTTCGCAATATAGTCCAACCGCGAAGTGATGCCGGGTAGATCTCCAACCCCATCCCCATTGCTATCTTGGAAAGATCGCGGGTAAATTTGATAGATGACGGCAGTTTCCCACCACTTCAGAGCAGACATAATCATCCCCCCTTTACAGATCCGGCCAAAAGACCTCGAATGAAGTATCGTTGCATGGACAAAAAGACGATCACAGGAACGATCATGGATATGACCGCTGAAGCGTTCAACAGATGCAGTTGATCTTTGAAGGTGCCAAGTTGTTTTTGCAGACGTATTGGGAAGACCAAATCCGAAGAGTTGTTAGGCCCGATATAGAGCGCCACAATCAGATCATTCCAGACCCATAGAAATTGAAAGATTGAGAAAGATGCCAAGGCAGGTACAGAAAGCGGTATAATAAGCCGGGTGAAAATCTGCAAATGGCTAGCTCCGTCAATTCGCGCACTTTGCAGCAACTCTTTGGGCAAGCCAACAATGTAATTGCGCAGGAGATAGATGGCGAGAGGCAATCCGAAGGCCGTATGCGTTATCCAAAGGCTAGCAAAGGATTTTGAAGCGACTTGGCAGCTGTCGTTAATCTCACAATCTGTCAACCACGCGTTCAGCGCAGTTGCCCATGATGCAATCCCACTAAACCCCTGCAGGATTGGCAAGAACGCTAACTGTGTTGGAACCACCATCAGTGAAACTACCAGCACAAACAGCCAATCACGCCCCGGAAATGTCATCCATGCAAACGCATAGGCGGCAAAGGCCGCTATCGTGATTGGAATAATTGTTGCCGGGATGGTCACGATAAATGAGGATATTAGAGCATTTGGAACTTTTTTATTGTCAAAGAGAACTTCGATATAAGCATCCGCGCCAAACACGGGGTCTTGATTAATAAATGCATCTAATTTCTTAGGTTTCGGCGCTGTTGCTTCTGGAAATGTCCAAGTGAAATCACCATTACTTTGATATACGAATGATCCGCCGCGCACCTCTAGAGGTTCACCTGCGGGTACCAGTTTCCGGATCAATTTTGTTTTGCTCGGATTTTCGGGATCAGCAATCCGCGTTTTGATCAAAATGGATTGAACCTCACCAGAAACAGGGAAGCCTGATTTTTCACCGTTTAAACGCTCAAAGATATTGCCGCTCATGTCGACGAATTCAGCAGTTGTTCCTCTGTCATGAGTACTAAATCGGTGCCCAAGCACTGTTGGTGTGAATGCCGTCCAAAATCCGGAGGTTTTAGCCTCTGTCTCAGAGCGCAGTGACGTGGAAACCAGGGCTACAAAGGGTACGACCCAAATAAAAACTATCAATGCCAATACCAAATGGCTAAATGTACGGGTAATCATTAGTTTCGCACCTCAATTGCCAAGTTCTTTTTGTTCTCGGCGAATGCGCCAACCGTTGAATATCATATTTGGAACAACGGTAAGCATTAGCATGACTGCAATGGCGGCAAAAAGATTGTCGACGTTGTCGCCTCCGATAGACCAATTATTTCTTGCGTTTTCCATCATGGTCGCTAGCAGAAGCTTATCATCGTCATTGGCTGAAAGTGCATAGGGAATATCAAAAACCTTTAGCACTAAGATCACCAAAGTGGTCCACACCACAAGCACCGTAGAATAAATTTGGGGGAGTTTAATACGGAAAAACAATTGAAAAGGATTTGCGCCATCAATACGGGCCGCTTCAATTGTGTCTTCAGGGACGCCTCGTAAAGCTGCAGAAAAAATAACCATAGCGAAACCAGTTTGCACCCAAACTAAAATCCACATCAAAAAGAAATTCCCCCAAAACTTTAGGTTGTAAAGTGGCTCGTTATAAGCGGCTGTATGACCCAGCAGCGCCTTCATCAGGCCGATTTGATAGGAGGGAGTTGCACCGTTTATCGTTTCAACCGCCTCAATACCGCCCCCGGCAAAAATGTTGCGCCAAATTACAGCAGCACCAACAAAGGATATAGCTAGTGGCACGAACACAAATGTCTTCGCTACAACTCCCCATTTAACGGCATCAGCCAACACCGCGATCAAGAGCCCAAGCATAATGCAACTAGAGGGTACCAAAATCAGCCACATCAAACTGTTGCGCATGGCCAAGCGGAACTGCAAATACCCCAGCGAGTCAGGATCCCATAAAAACGCATAGTTGCGGGTTGAAAACGTTCCGTCATATTCTTGAAACGAAAGCGTCAAAGTCGACATCGCTGGCACCAAAAGAAATAGCAACAGCAATACCAAAGTAGGGCCAACAAAAATCCAAGGTTGCAGGGTTTCGACAATCTTGGATTGCCGCCCAATGGATTCGCTTTCCCGTAACCGAGCCAAGCTCATGTTCAGCCAATTCGTTATCCCAAAATATAAAAAGGAGACCCCAACGGCAATTATCACGGATCGGATCGCAAAGCCAATTTTCAAAAATCGCTCTAAAGTGTCAAACTCGTTGCTTGTCCAACCCCAATAACTTCGCATGGCCAAACCAAGGCGCCCAAGTGCATCATCTAAAGGCGACGTAGCGACAAAAGCAACAATCGCGATCATGGGCAGTAAAAATACAATTGTTAGGAAAATTGCTAAACCATTACCAGCAACGATCGTTTTCAAGGAGCGCATGAGGATATTCCATAATTAAATAGGTAAACTGTGTCGCCGAATGATGTAGGAGCGCACATTGCCTTGCGCTCCTACTTAGTAAGATTCAGTAGCGGTTACTTAATCGCGTCCCATGCAGCCTGAATATTGTCGGCCGTTGTTTGTGCATCTTGGCCATTCGCAAAAGCTGTCATTTCAGACCAAAAGGCCCCTGCGCCGATGGCGCCTGGCATCAGGTCGGAAGCATCAAAGCGAAATGTTGTCGCATTGGACAGGATTTCACCTTGCTTGCGCAGCGCTGGGGTTGCGTAAGCGGACAGATCGGCAGCTTTATGCGCTGTCAGGAATGTGCCCTGTGACATCCAAGCTTCATGTGCAGAGGCTTCTGACATAAATTCAAAGAATGCGCGTGTTACAGGTGAATCTTTGGTCATTGTCCAAAGTGTACCGGCACCCAAAACAGGGTTGCCCAATTCTTTTGATGCATATGGTGGGAAGTAGAAGAAATCGGCTTCCCCATTGGCAACCTCTTCACCCTTTTTCGGGAAGAACGCTGGAATGA
This sequence comes from Paracoccaceae bacterium, assembly GCA_902512685.1. Taxonomy (GTDB): domain Bacteria; phylum Pseudomonadota; class Alphaproteobacteria; order Rhodobacterales; family Rhodobacteraceae; genus CABZJG01. Next base: position 6,074 of record CABXKH010000043.1, read on the forward strand.
AGGAGGCTTGACGATGCATCAAGCAACTGGCTGGTGAAGAGAACAGGCCTTTTGGTGCGTCACCGAAGAAGGTCGTCGCAACCGAAGAGGCGCCACCGGCTACATAGTCGTCATTTCGTGAGAATTGGCCATAGACTTCCATTGCATTGAGCACTTCAGGGCTGTTGAAGGGCAGATCGTTGGAAACCCACCGGTCATAGTTCTCAGGCGAAGTTGTGCGCAGCATTAGATCTTCCATCCAATCGGTCGCAGTCCATCCTGTCGCATTGCCAGACTCCACACCTATACACCAAGGTGTATTACCGTCTGCCACCATCTGATCGGATAGGGCAATCAGTTCTTCCATTGTCGATGGAATTTCGTAGCCATTATCTTCAAACTGCTCTGGTGAATACCAAACCAAAGACTTGAGGTCCATTTTGAAGGCAAACCCGTAAAAGTCTTCTTTCCCATTGGCGTCCGCATAGGTGCCAAGATCGACCCAAGATGGACCCGCACCGTAATTGTTGGCCATCCAATTTGCCAGATCATCACCAAGTGGTGTCAGGTGACCTTCTTTCGCCATATCCGCTGCCAAGCCGGGTTGCGGAAAAATGGCTATGTTTGGTGCATTGTTTGAGCGCAGATCAGCAACGATAAGCGCTGCAAAATCTCGAGAACCAGAGTACTTAACAACTGCCCCCGTGGCTTTTTCGAAGCAGCTTACCGTGTTGAGCAGCATCTCTTCATCTTTGCCTTCCATGGATCCTGCGATCGTGATCACTTCACCTGCAAAATTACCAAGATCGCCGAGCGCAGATGGAGTGTCACATACTTCAGCATTCGCCATTCCAGACAAGGCTGACATGGCAGCAAAAGCCGAAACGCCTAAAAGTTTTCTATTTAAAGACATAAAATTCCTCCCAAGAACTAGTCTGTTTTCATATTAGCTGACGCTAACCCACCGCAGAAAGCGTCTATTTGGTTTAACTTTTAAGACCTAAGTCTACGGAAGGAAAACAAACGTTGTCCACGTAAGCTACAGGTCTTAACATCGTTCAAAGCAAATTCAAACCGCTTTGAATACAATATAAATACACCTATCCAAAATCTTTTGTCAACGTAGACCCAAAAGTAATCAATATAGGTATTTTTTCAAGAAAAAATTGCTTTTTGAAGCGGTTTTTGCATAAAATGCGATAAGCATGGCAAGAATCGGTGACTCCAAACACTAGATAAAACAGGAAATAAAAGCGCTTTGAAAAAAATAACGAATCTAAAAGCTCTGGCTGAGCACTTAGGTCTATCACAAACAACGGTTAGCCGCGCGTTAAATGGCTTCCCAGAGGTCAATCATAAGACTCGCCAAATTGTACAGGCCGCTGCGCAAAAGTTAAATTATAAGCCTAACGCGCGTGCAAAAAGGTTGGCAACTGGACGGTCGATGGCAATCGGGCATTTAGTGTCTGTCTCCAAGGGTCACGAAATAGTAAATCCAATTTTTGCTGATTTCATTGCCGGAGCAAGTGCACGGTATATCGAAAGCGGATATGATCTTCTTTTGTCTTTGGTTCCGGATGAGAATGAACTTTCAGCCTATTCCGATCTGGTGGCACGCGATGCCGTAGATGGCGTTATAATCCACACCCCGAAAGAAGATGATCCGCGATTGAAGCGCCTCAATGAACTCAATCTACCCTTCGTCGTACATGGAAGATCCACAAAATCGAACGAAGTTTACAATTGGGTTGACGTGAATAATGAAAGAGCCTTTTTCCGCGCTACCGAATTTCTTATTGATCTTGGGCATCGGTCTATTGCTTTGGTTAATGGTATGACAGATATGGACTTTGTGATTCGCCGAACCACAGGGTATCAACGCGCGCTTTCCAAAAACGATATCGAGTCGCAGACAAGCTATATTTTGAATGGCGAAATGACTGAACCCTATGGTTATCGCAGCGCGATCGCCTTGTTGGATCGACCCATTCCACCAACAGCAATAATTGCCTCCTCGATGCTGGTTGCCAACGGAATTCGGCGTGGAATTGAAGAAAGCGGCTTAAAGATGGGACGTGATATCTCTGTTTTATCACATGATGATGATCTATCCTATTTTCGCGATGAAAGCGAAGTGCCAGTCTATACCGCCACCCGCTCTTCTGTGCGGGAGGCCGGATATAAATCTGCCGATCTTCTTATTAAAACCATTGAAAATCCAACCCGACCGCGTGAAGGAATTTTACTTGAGGCAAATCTTATAATCGGAAGCTCAACAAGGCCCGCGGTTCGTTAAATCCGCTAAGAGTGTCAATAGCGCATCTTTGAGCGCAACATGAAGAGCTGACGTTAATCTAAAGACGGGTTTTAAACAAGAAATCAACCGGCTGATTGATCGGATGCTAAAGGATTTTCCAAATAACAAGCATTGTTCTCATCGGTGCGGTTGGCCCGTAGCTATGGGCTTGGATGCTGGTCAGAATTGGAGGTGCTAGACCGATCCGAAAACAATGATATTTTTAAGATTCAAGGAAGTACCCTGTCTTAGCTTCCAATACCGTTCACAAGATAAACTGTTAATTTATAGCAAATTGAAAAAGGAACTCAAAAATTACCAAAAAGGCACTCACATATCTGACTAGAGGTCAAAATAACCACATAAAAACAATGTGGTACGATTTACGTTTGTTCCGGCCGTGGGTGCCAGGTTTTGTCCAATTTTGCCTTTAAACTAAAACATACAAGGGTTAGCCTTACAAAAAGATACCTCATTAGTCTTGTAATACACCCCATTGATCGAAAACAATTGCATCATATTCAGCTGCGATCTCATCAATAGAATTGATTTCTTTTGTCATAGCCGTGCAATACCTCCCATACCTCACGAGAAGTGAACTGGGCGTAATACTCAAGGTAGATCGGATTTGTTCCCTTTAATCTCAGCACACCATCCATAGAGTGCACTGTTTGCGCGAGTGATTGCCGGTCATCTTTTTACCTATATAATAGCGCCGCGCACTTTCGCAGATACCCACTCAGAGATAAACACTGTGAAAAGGATGACCAATAGAATCATTGAAACCTGTGTCCAAGCCAAGGTGTTAAGTGATCCGTTTAGTTGCAGCCCAATACCACCAGCACCAACTAGCCCAAGGATAGTCGATTCACGGATGTTAATATCCCAGCGATAAATCGCGACACCAGCAATAGTTGGCAAAACTTGCGGCAAAATTCCGAAAATCATCTTTTGCGGTCCACTTGCGCCTGTTGCTTCAATGGCTTCGACTTGAGTCCTGTCGATTTCTTCGATCGATTCATAGATAAGTTTGGCGCAAAACCCAACTGACCTTAACCCGATTGCGATTGTTCCAGCCAAAACACCCGGGCCTAGAATAAAGACTAAAATAAGCGCCCAAATAAGTGAGTTTACCGAGCGTGAAGACACGATAATGAACAAAGCGAGCGTGCGAACAAAAATGTTTGGTGTTGTGTTTCGAGCAGCGGCAAAAGCCACTGGCGCAGCAATCACCATAGCAATAACAGTTCCCAAGGTAGCGATGTTTAAAGTATCCCAAACTGGCTTCCATAGTTTATTAAGATAAGACCATTTAGGCGGTACCATTCTTGACGCAATATCAGCTGCTTGGCTTGGAGCATCCACCACAAAAAACCAAACGGTTTTTTCTGAAATCATTTGCCAAGCATAGGCAATAATGGAGATACCAATTAACCAAAAAAACCATCTAATCCACTGTTCCCGACTGGTTCTGTGTTTCCAGGATTCGCCGGCACTAGTTTGGTATGTAGGCATTATTGCACCCACTTTCTTAAAAAACTTGAAGCATATTCCAACACCATCACAATCAGAATTATGATCAAAAGAATGGCTGCTGCTGTATCGAATTCATACCGAGAGAAAGCCGTATTCAGCGTTGCACCAATACCACCTCCACCCACGATACCTACCACTGCAGACTCGCGGAAATTAATGTCCAATCTATAGACAGACAAACCGATCATCCTTGGCATAACCTGGGGCTGAATTGAATAATTTACCCATTGGAACCAGCTTGCACCTGTTGCCTTAACCGCCTCTGCCTGAGACGGGCTTGAGTTTTCAATATCCTCGGCTAAAAGCTTGGCATAAAACCCAATTGTGCCAAGAGCCAAAGCAACGAAGCCGGCAAACGGCCCAAATCCAAAAAGTTTTACCGCAAAAATAGCCAGGATGATTTCAGGAAATGTCCGAGATGCCGCGATGATTCCCCGACAAATCAGGTAGACCCACGCCGGGGCTAAATTGCGGGCTGCACCAAGACCAACTGGGATTGAAAGGGCAATCCCTGCAACTGTCGAGATAATGGCCATCCAAATACTTTCGGCAATCCCTTCCCAGACAACGCCGCGATTATCTGCAAAATTGGGCGGAAAAAACGAATCTAGGAACCGCTGGGCGCGCGGCAAACCTTCTTTTATACGATTTAAATCGATATCCATTGTCCCCAAAGCGGCTGCTAAATATAGAGCAATACACAGAAAAACTAGCCACCTTAAAAAATCATTTTTTATAAATGGGGATTTCTTCCAAACAGTAGGATAAGCAGAATCTTGTGATTTGGTTTGCATTTTAAAACTCTTCATCTTCGGCTTCATCATCAGCGCCCTCAGCCGCTTTGATGGTCGCAGACCAATCTTCTTCGCCATATATCCTAGTCAAGACTTCAGGTGTTAATCCATCCGGGGGCCCATCATAAACAACATTGCCCAATTCAAGCCCAACAACACGCTGAGAAAACATTTGCGCTAAAAATACGTCGTGAATATTGATGATTGCGGTCAAGCCTCGTTCAAAACAAAGTTCTTGGATCAGGCGCATAATCTGACGCGAGGTTTTCGGGTCGAGGCTAGCCGTCGGTTCATCCACAAGCAAAACGTCTGGGTCCTGTATTAATGCCCGGCAAATACCAACCCTTTGCCTTTGCCCCCCCGACAACTCATCGGCCCTTTTGTCAGCCATATGTTTGAGCCCAACGCGATCAAGCAACCGATAGGCTTCCTGAATATCTGAGCTTGAAAAATTCCTTAAATAGCTTCGCCAAAACCCTACATATCCCAAACGTCCAGATAAGACATTTTCCATCACGGTTAGTCGTTCAACAAGAGCATATTCCTGAAAAATCATACCCATTTTTCGTCGCGCGCGCCTCAATGCAGACGAGGACAAGCGGGTTAACTCAATTTCTTTGAGTTTGACGCTGCCAGACGTGGGTTCCACTAAACGGTTTACACAGCGTATCAGTGTTGATTTTCCTGCCCCCGAAGGGCCAATCAAAGCAAGGACCTGACCTTTTGGGATGTCAAGGGTAACACCCTTAAGCGCGTAGTCACCTGTATTATAACGTTTTTTTAGTTCACTTAGTTGCAGCATACTTTTCTCTTAGCCTCAAATTCTTGCCAAGCTGAGCCAGGTTCACAGTGAACCTGGCTCAGTTCAAGATTTTATTTACAGTCGTAGCTTACGCCATTAGCTGCATCAATTTGACGGATAACTGCCCAGTCATTTTTATGCCGAATACCGACAAACCGGTCTGCTTTTGCAAACTCTTTTTTGTAAACTGGGTCTGAATCAAAGTCGAATGTAAAGAAGGCTGATTTGATTTTTCCAACAAGCTCGGGGTGCAGATTATGAGCGTGACCATAACCCGTGGTAGGGAACGTGGCTGATTGGTATACCGTTCTGATTTTATCTTCCTCGATAACGCCTCTACGAACCATACGCTGCAAGACTGAGTTTGCAATAGCAGCAATTTCATAATCGCCGTTATAAACTCCTAGAATAGAATTGTCGTGCTTGCCTGAGTAAGTCGGTGTGAAATCGCGATCAGCAATCAGATCAAACTCACCCTTCAAGATAGCAGACGGAGCTTTGAAGCCAGAATTGGAAGTTGGCGAGGTGAAAGCCATCGTCTTGCCTTTAATTTCAGCAGGTGATTGGATGGCGCTATCTGCATGAACGATGATCTCCATTTCATATCCGTAAGAGCCGTCATCTTTTGCATGCATGGCAAAAGGAACGAAACCTGCACAACTCACTGCAATGGGGTTTGAGCCGGTATTGAAACCTGCAACATGTAACCTGCCCGATCTCATGGCTTCTAATTGCGCTGCATTAGATTCTACCGGAAAGAACACAACCTTTCGATCAACATAAGATTCTAAATGTTCTATAAAAGGTGTCCAAATATTTGCATAAACAGCGGGATCCTCAACGGGGGTATAAGTGAAAATCAACGTGCTGGGATCAACCCAGTCGTTTGGATCAAGCGGCAAATCCGCTACTTGGTCCATATTTCGGTCACAATAAGCCTGGTCCAGAGTTCCTCTGTGGCAGTCTTCTGCCACGGCTTGAGACACACCCATACTAATGCAAAATGTCGTTGCAACAGTAAGAGCCGACAGTTTAGTTGTTAAGTTCATTCTATCCTCCCTGCGAAAATTTTAGTTTTACGAAGTCTAAGGTTTGTTAAATTTAATAATAATTCAAGTTAATTTATTAATTTATCTTTATAACATTTTATTATACCAATGTGAGATGTGTGAAGCGTTTTTAGAAACTACGGATGGTTAATAAAACTGAAAATATGGGGCTAAGCCATTGAAATTTAAGATAAGACAACTCGAAGCTTTTCGGGCGGTTGCAGAAACTGGCAGCATTACAAAGGCGGCCAAACAGTTAGAGGTATCTCAACCAGCGGTGAGCCGGCTTGTTGCTGATTTCTCAAATTCAGTCGGGTTCGAGCTCTTTAAATGGCGGCATGGAATTTTAGAACCCACCAGCGATTCGCGCTATCTGCTTGCAGAGGTCAGGCGGGTTATTGACAGTTTGGATCACCTCGAAGATTTGCGCCGCGACCTAACAGAACGCACCGTAGGGTGTTGTCAGAGAAACTTGACTGATCGAAAAAGTCCTCATAATTTCGGGAATGGCCAACAAAAATCTGTTCAAATACTTTAAAACTTCGCCCGAAATTATCCGCTTGGCAGTGATGTTTTACGTCCGGTATCCGCTCAGTTATCGCCAAGTTGAAGATATTTTGCACGAACGTGGAATTGATATCTGTCACGAAACTGTGCGGTTTTGGGTTGGGCGTTTCGGATTGAAATTCGCAGGCGAAATTCGAAAGAAGAGGGCAGGGCACCACTCAAATTGGCAATGGCATCTGGACGAAGTTTTCGTCAAAATTAGCGGTGAAAGATTTTACCTATGGCGGGCCGTTGATCATGAAGGTGAAGTTCTGGAGTGTTACGTTTCAAAACGAAGAGATAGGCACGCTGCAAGGAAATTCCTGATAAAAACAATGCGTAAACACGGTTCACCAAAAATAATCACGACGGATAAGTTAGCATCCTACTGCGCTGCATTTCGTGAAATAGGTGTTGCAGAACGTCAGTTGTGCGGTGGTCGAACGAACAACCGATGTGAAAACTCACACCTTCCATTTCGACGACGAGAACGGGCGATGCAAAAGTTCAAAAACTGCGCTACGTTGCAACGTTTTACATCATTACACAGCCAAATTTATAATCATTTCAATCACGAAAGACACCTCGAAAACAGACAAACTTACAAGGAAAAACGCTGCGCCGCCCTTTCGGAGTGGTTCCAACTTTGCGCTTCATAGTGATCTCGAATTGTGGTGCTTAAAGACCAGCTAGAGTTCCTCTGACAGCACCAAGAAAACAGATGAAGACAGAGTAGGGGTATAGCGAGATTTTTGCTGCAAAGAAACTAAAGGTCCCTTTCATAGGGCGGATTGCACCCTGATGATTGGCAGTTCACGGCAGCTGCCATTGCGGCACGATCAACTATTCTTTGCAGTTCTTCAAAGGGCAGTTGTGCAATATCCGGAGCGCTTAAGCTCCGTCGGTATAATTCTACTAAAATCGTACCCATAAATGTATCACCAGCGCCCACCGTATCACGCAAAGGGTTAGCAACAACTGCGCCTATTTCGAATTGTTCACTTGGTGTCCTGACAATAGCGCCATCAGCCCCTTTGGTAAGTATCAGCAGTTGTGCGCTCGAGTTCGCACATAATTGGGCAAAGGCATCTTGCAGAGGTGTATCAGGTATTAAATACTCTAGATCTTCATCTGAAAGCTTTAAGACGCACGCGTGCTTTGCCATGCGTTTGAGACGCGCAATATACGAGGCTTTATCCCCAACGGCGATAGGTCGTGCGTTTGGATCTAGGCTGGTTATTACACCTTGGCGGTCAAGTTCTTGGAATTTCCGTTCCCAAAGGTTCGCATCCTCCCCGTCTATCAGTGACAAAGAACCAATGTGGAAAATTGTGGTGGACTTATGAATGGCTTCGCTCAAGAGCTGTGCTGTAATTTGTCTCTCTGCTGTTTCGGTCCGATAGAATTGGTAACTGGGTTGGCCATCTGACAAGGTCACAATCGCAAGTGAGGTTGGCGCATCGATTCTAGCTGTACCAAGGCTCACTTCATCAGCGATCAATCGCTCTGCTAAGATGTTTCCCAAGTTGTCTTTTGAAATAGGCGTCACATATGTAACCGGCTGATTTTGGCGCGCAATCGCTATTGCAACATTATAGCAAGAGCCACCTGGGACAGCTGTGAAGATAGGTAATCCACCGTCGAGCCCTGTTTGTACGTAGTCAATAAGGTTTTCACCACCCACAGTGATCAAAATAGCTCTCCTGCCGCTGACTTTTCGAAATTAGCAACAGCCATATCGGTCAAATCGCTGTGAAATAGATCACGCGCAACCGTGGGAGAGATTGTAAAACAATCATGACCCATTTGTGCTATTTCCACCATTTGCTGTGCATTTCTAAGCGAAGCGACGAGCGTTCGACAGCTTCCATTCTGTGACATTTCCTTCATCGCCCGAAGATGGGCCATAGCATCTAAACCGGCTTCAATCATGCGGCCAAAATAGGGGGCTATATAGTTGGCCTCAAGTGCAGTTGCCGTAATAATTTGCTTAGCATCATAGCATGCTGTTAGCAAAATTTTCCCGCCCATGCTTTTGATCTTTGGCACCATACTGATACCATCTACAGACAAGGGTATTTTTACGACACACTCTATTCCAACTGTTTGGCCTATCTCGTAGATTTGTTCAGCAAAATTTAGTGCCTGATCCATATTGCCATACACTTGTGCATGAAATTCTTTCGCACCTAGATCAGCAGCCGTCTGGGCTAAGTCTTTCCAAGAAATATCTGTGTATATCAAGCCGGCACGAGCGGTAAGCAATGGGTTGGTTGTGATCCCATAAAATATCCCCATGGGCATTAACTCGCGCCATTCGGCGCTATCAGCTGTGTCCAGATACAGTCGCAATACTTGTCACCCTACGTTAAGCTACATTCAAGGCTTTTGCTCGCTCAAACACAGTTTGGATGCTTAAGCTGGAAAACAATGCTAGAGCGCCCAAAATCAAGAACGGAACAGAAACTTGATAATCTAATAAAAATAGCGGGATTATTGCAACAAGCATTATGGTTGCTGCTATAACGGTGAAGGCTCTCGTGTTTTTGAATATCACCAAAATCGTCATCAAGCATAATGCTGAGAATAAAAGGCTTGGTACCAATGTAATTGAAATCGCTTCCTGAAACTTTTCAATTTCATTTGGAGTAAGTAACCGGTTGTTTTGACCCATCGCCAATTTTTCACCCGCCCTTAGCAGCTGTGTCATAGCTTCATGTTCCAGTAGTGCAATTTTTGCTCTTAAAAAAACAGATGCTGGGGTCAAAAGCGTAAAAAATGCCATTGCCGCACCGATTGACGCGAACAGTTTGCGCACGGCTTCGGGATCGCGTGACTGGCGCACGATATCAAGTCCAACAGCTATCAGAATAATTAAGCCGGTCACAACCATCTGCCAAAATGTGTCTAACTGAGCCAAAGTCAGTCCGTTGTTTATCAGTTTTAAAAGGATAACACCCATGAATGTACCCCAAAGGGACCCGCGTCCACCAAATAATGATGTTCCACCAATGACAACCGCTGCAATGGCATCAAGCTCCCACATTTGGCCATAGTCGGATTTTGCGTAGGGCGCGCGTCCCAAAAACAATAGCGCTCCTAAAGCCGCGGAGGCAGAGCATACAATATAGGTCATCAATGTGTATTGAGGAGTATTTATACCCGCCTGACGGGCTCCTGCCGCGTTTGATCCAATTGCGTAAACATAGCGGCCATATTTGGTATTCGACACAATGAAGCTAAGTAAAATAAAGAAAATAATGAAAATGATCATCGACATTTGGAATGTACGGAAAAAGTTGATCCAATTATCGTCAATAAACCCCCCAACTGTCGCTGCGAAGCCGTCTAGTTCTTTGGCTTTATATGCATCACGAAGCCCAGAAAATGGATTAAACCTTCCAAAGTAGTCAAATAATTCGGGCAGTTTTGGAGTGGCTTGAGCATTTGTTGCCAAATGGCCTGTCCCACGCCAAATCGAAAGTCCTGCTAAAGTTACTATAAACGCAGGCATTCCAAAATATGCCACAAGCGTACCGTTGAACAGGCCAACTGCTACTCCCAATCCTAGTCCAGTTAAAATTGCTAGTGATGGAGGAAAGCCCCAAAAACTTGCTACATATCCAGTCAAAGCAGCAGTCATTCCCATGACCGATCCAACGGAAAGGTCTATTCCTGCTGTCAAGATTACAAGCGTCATTCCGCCCGCGACGACTCCGATCGCTGCAGAGTTATTCAATATAGTCATGAGATTGGTTGGGTGAAAAAAGGGCCGGCCCGAGGTTACCAATTCAATTGAGATTCCCAAAATTAAAATTGCCAAAAAAGCGCCTGACCATTCTGTGCGGAAAAACCGAACCATCACGGAGATTAGCTTGTCTTGCAAAGGTAACTTTTCATTTGTGCTGTTTTCAGGGGTCGCCATTTTTCTCACTTAATATTCAAATTGGTAAATTAGCAACGGGCCGCCCTATTAAAGGCGGCCCGAAGAACAATTTTTGGCTTAATTAATGCCAACCATCTTTTTGTAAACACCGGAAGTTTCTGGAGTTACAAGGAAAAAGCCAGTGTCAATGCGCGAGCTGACATCTTCGCCGCGGGCTGCTGCTGCGGCTGCTTTTATACCTTGGTAGCCCATTTGATATAGCATTTGTGCTGTATCTGCGTGAACCCAACCTTCGTCCATAGCAGCAATCGCATCGCCGGCACCATCAAATCCAACGAGTTTTACATCTCCTGCGCTATAGCCAAGATTCTCAAGAGCGGCTTTAGCCCCCATGGTTCCGCCATCCCATGCGTTTGCAACCATTTTTACGTCAGCGTTTGCATTTATAACTGCTTCCACACCTTCTTGTGCTTGTTGTGAATTCCATTCTGTTGGCACTTCAAGCACTTTTGAATTTGGACGAGCAGCAGCGAATGCTTCCATGAAGCCATTGCGGCGTTCCTGGCCTGTTGATTGAGCTTGGTTCCCCGTTACATAGATGATGGTATCACCATCATTTACTAAGGTCGCAGCAACTGCGCCTTGCACCTTGGCGACGGCATAATTATCGGTTGCAACAAAGGATGTTACCGCTGCACCTGAAACGCCTGTGTCGATAGCCACTACTGGAATACCAGCAGACATTGCATCATTTACTGCTGGTGCGATGCCTGCCGAGTCGACAGGCGCAATGCCAATCGCTTTAGCTCCTTGCGCCACCAAATTTTCAAACACTTCTAGTTGGCTTGACAAATCGCCTTGGAAAGCTGGTCCGACGGCGACAAGTTTTACGCCTTCTTCTGCAGCCGCATCGGTTGCACCTTGGTTGATCATCATCCAACCCGCATTTGTTGCTGATTTAGTGATGTAACCAATCACATCCTGCGCCATTGCTGAGGTGGTAGTCATAAGTGCGCAAAGTGCGGCACTCGCAATTAATTTATAGTTCATTGAACATTCTCCCAAAAAAATAAGGGGGCAATTTGGCCTCCGTGCGTGCCAAACTGAGCTAGATTCGCTATTTTGTCAATAAATAAATCTAATTGATTTAAATATTGACATGAAAAACTAGACCCTGCTACAAAAACAAATGTAAAACTCTACCTTAATGTTGTTATCGGAAATCGAAATGTCTAATGAACGAAGAAAAATATTTGAAACCAGAGGCTTAACCAAACACTATGGTGGGGTGGAAGCTTTAACGGATGCTGACTTTACAATGTTTGAGGGTGAACACATCGCAATTGTTGGCGACAATGGTGCAGGGAAATCGACTTTTGTCCGAAATATCACTGGTGTTGAACAACGAACCAGTGGCTCAGTAATATTTGATGGTAAAGATGTGAATTTTCGAGCCCCTATCGAAGCCCGAGAACATGGAATAGAAACTGTTTATCAGAATCTAGCCCTTGCCGACTATTTAGATGTTGCTGCCAATATTTTTCTTGGGCGCGAAGAGTTCAAGATCAAGCTAGGGCCGCTTTCTTGGTTAGACAAAAAAGCCATGCGCAAACGTTCAAAAGAACTTCTTGAAGAAACGGGTATAAAAATACCGGACCTATCCCAAAATGTTTCGGGAATGTCTGGTGGACAGCGTCAATGTATTGCCATTTCGCGAGCCGCCGGTTGGGGGTCGAAACTGATTATCATGGATGAGCCTACTGCAGCTCTTGGCATTCAAGAAACAACTCGCGTGGAAAATATTATCCGAGGGCTGAAAAAACGATCCGTTCCCGTCATCATAATTTCTCATAACTTGCGTCAAGTTTTTAATTTAGTGGATCGAATAGTGGTTTTTCGCCAAGGAAGAATCGCAGGTGTTCTCAATGCGAAGGAGGCCTCAGGTAATGATGTGGTCGCAATGATCACCGGTGTCGATCAAGGTGTGCATGATAACGCAAGCTATATTTAAAGTGGCCAAAGAGTAGGAAGTCTCTCACACAATGAAAACAAGTCAAACATCAGGTTCTTTCACAGGCACGAAAATCTCTCGCAGGGGGTCAAATCAGCGTGGAATGCGTAATTATAATGAACGATTGATGCTTGAAAAAATCCGTGAGCATGGGCAGCTCAGTAAAGCTGACCTTGCTAAGATAACGGGCCTTAGCCCACAAACCTCGACAATTATTGCAAATCGGCTGATTGAAGATGGACTGCTGTGTAAGCAAAACAGTGTCAAAGGAAAAGTTGGCCAGCCCCGAACGCCGATTTCTCTTGACGCAAACGGTGCATATTCTTTTGGCATCAAAGTGGGGCGAAGATCTGTTGAAATTTTTCTGGTCGATTTTTGTTATCGAATTGTTGAGCAAAAATCACTGCGTTACAAATTTGCGGAACCGCAGCCTATTTTCGAATGGTTATGTAAAAACATCTCGGAAATAATTGCACGCTTGGGCGAAGAAAAAAGCGCCCGAATTTTGGGGATCGGTCTAGCACAACCGTTTGAGCTTGAAAATTGGCCAGAACTCATTGGTGCCCCTGCCGGGACGATGGACAGTTGGAAAGACTTTGATTTACGAAACGAAATTTTCCTTGCTACTCAGCTTCCTACGTATCTTTTAAATGATGCATCCGCAGCGTGCCTTGCAGAATTATCACTACAACTCGAAGGTACCTCTGCCTCATTTTTATATGTTTATCTTGGCACATTCATTGGTGGAGGCATCGTATTTGAGGGTAAACTTTTCGAGGGAAGCACTGGAAATGCTGGTGCTTTAGCCTCTCTTCCGTTAAACCTTTTCGGGTCACCACAGGGTCAATCAGGACAGCTGTTGGAGAAAGCGTCCTTTAACAGTCTTGAGCTTTGGGCTGCACAACACGGGGTTGGCTCTGATATTTTAAGTGAAACCTCTCCAACAGTTGAAGTTGAAAAACAAGTTACACAATGGATCAGCGAAGCTGCAAATGGAATTGCAATGGCTATCATCGCAGGGCAAGCAATATTAGATATGAACTACGTGGTTCTAGACAGTAGCTTGCCGCGGCACTTAAAAGAGCGGGTAGCATCTTCTACTGAGGCAACCCTCGCGCAATACGACCAACGTGGTATTTCGCGGCCTGTACTTACGCTTGGTACTCTTGGTAACAATGCACGGGCTTTGGGGGCTGCGCTACTGCCGTTTCGGGCCAATTTTTCGGCGGATGAAGCGGCATTTGCCATATCTTAGGACTCGTCTGCCAATTAATTTGGCAATAATTAGTTTATACTTTAGGAATTTGCCTATCGGCATATAGCATCAAAGTACCTTTTGTAATTTCGTGACATCTAAAACTAGTGAAATTGAGATCTACAAACTGAGTTTGTCTCATGTATTATTATGTTAATGTGCTGACATGCAAGTCTCTTACTGATCAAATTTCTGACAAGATGCTGGAAGAAATTTTGAATTTGAAAAAGGAACTCAAAAATTACTAAAACGGCACTCACGTAACTGACTTGAAGTTAAAATAACCACATAAAAACAATGCGGTAAGATTTACGTTTGGTCCGGCCGTGGGTGCCAGGTTTTTACTAATTTTTCCTTTAAACTAATCCTAAACTGGCTAAGCACCCGCTGACTAAGACGGGTTTGGATAATTTCGTGCAAGATTGGAAAGCAACCGGACAATCAATCCTGTGACCAAATACTAAAATCGACCAATTGACTGGAAGGACGTTAAATGATTCAGAGACGCGAATTTCTAGCAGGTGGAATCGCTAGCGCGGCACTGTTGCCCAGCTTGGGGTTTTCACAAAATACAGGCAGGCGACTTCCGATGATATCGAGCGTATCTATGCTGGGCGGTACGCGCGAGGCGAGTGAACCAGAAAAGTTGACAAGTAGACGGGCCAAAAATGGCCATGAATGCAAAATATCGCCTGACTACCTGTCTATTTGACCAGTACTAAGTAACGCGCATAAATAATT
>CABXKH010000044.1 GCA_902512685.1 Paracoccaceae bacterium
ATGTGGACAGATGCGCGGGTTCAACGAATTTATGGGGGAACCAACGAGATCATGAAGGAGTTGATTGCGCGAAATCTATGAGCGCGGCGCTTTTGGCAGGCTTGCGGCTCGCCTCCGGCGGGAGTATTTGACCAAAGAAAAAATGCGCGCCTGCTTTTGTGTCTAGGACCGCCAGCAGGCGCGACTTTTCCTTTGACGCCCATCGGCTCTCCAGCCTGTTGCGCACACTCAAGATGCGCCAGATATATTAATAAGGCCTAAAGAAAGCAGATTTTTTCTTTGTGCAAATACTCAAACTTACAACCGCAGTGATGCAAGGAAGGTTAAGGGAAAAAAACATGGGTACGAAACTTTACTGCTTTGGAGAAAGCGGCCACAGCTATAAGGCGGCGCTGGCCCTTGAGCTGGCAGGTTGCAACTGGACACCGGTGTTTGTTGATTTTTTTGGCGGTGAAACCCGTAGCGATTCTTATCGCACAGATCTCAACATCATGGGGGAGGCCCCGGTTTTGGTAGACGGCGATATAACGCTTACGCAATCAGGGGTGATCCAAGCTTATATCTCTGAAAAAACCGGACAGCATGGCGGCGGCACAATTGCTGAAAAACGGGAAGTTTTGCGCTGGATTCTCTGGGATAACGGTAAATTTTCTGCGTTGATCGGGATGACACGTTTCCTGATGAATTTCATCCCCTCAACCAAAAGGCCGCAGCAGATTATCGAGGCCAATCAAGCCCGCCTAAAAGGGTCCTACAAAATACTCAATGCCGCGCTTGAGGGGCGGGAGTTTTTGGTGGGCAATGCGATCACCCATGCGGATATGACCTGTTGCGGGTATCTCTATTACCCCGAACCCTTTGGATTTGATCGCAGCGCCTGGCCCAATATTGACCGCTGGCTCGCCAATATTTCAGCGACACCGGGCTGGAAAGCCCCCTATGATTTAATGCCCGGCAGCCCCGCTGACCGCACGTAAAGGAGAGAAAAATGACGGATGTATACATTTATGATGCCCTGCGTACCCCGCGCGGCAAGGGCCGCAAAGATGGCAGCTTACATGAGGTTACCTCGCTGCGGCTATCGGTGACGGCGCTGAATGCCATCAAAGCGCGCAACAATCTTGACGGGCATGCGGTTGAAGATGTGATCTGGGGCAATGTTACCCAGGTGGGCGAACAAGGTGCCTGTCTGGCACGCTCTGCGGTTCTGGCGTCAGACTTGGACGAATCCATCCCCGGTCTGGCCATTAACCGGTTTTGCGCCTCTGGGCTTGAAGCCGTGAACTTGGCGGCCAATCAGGTGCGCGGCGGCGCAGGTGATGCCTATATTGCCGGCGGCGTCGAAAGTATGAGCCGGGTTCCAATGGGAAGTGACGGCGGCGCTGTTGCGGTGGATCCCACTTTCACTTTTGATCAGTATTTTGTCCCGCAGGGCATTGGCGCGGATATCATTGCCACCGAATTTGGCTTTAGCCGCGATGCGGCCGATGCGCTTGCGGTTGAAAGTCAAAAACGCGCCAAAGCCGCGTGGGATGACAACCGCTTTGCCAAATCCATCGTGCCGGTAGAAGATGTCAACGGGCTGACCATTTTAGATCATGATGAATATATGCGTCCGGCCACTGACATGCAGTCGCTGGGCGCTCTTAAGCCTTCGTTTAAGGATCAGGGTGAAGTAATGCCCGGGTTTGATAAAATTGCCATCATGAAATACCCGCATCTTGAGCGCATTCACCACATTCACCACGCGGGCAACAGCTCTGGTATCGTGGATGGATCTGCGGCCCTCTTGATCGGCAATAAGGAATTTGGTGAAAAATACGGCTTGAAGCCGCGTGCTAAAGTGCGATCGACGGCGAAAATCGGCACCGACCCAACCATCATGCTAACCGGTCCGGTTCCGGTAACGCAAAAGATTCTGCGCGAAAGCGGGATGGAGATTGGCGATATTGACCTATTTGAGGTCAATGAAGCCTTTGCCAGTGTGGTGATGCGGTTCGAGCAGGCCTTTGATGTGGATCATGACAAAGTCAACGTCAACGGCGGGTCCATTGCCATGGGGCACCCACTGGGCGCCACTGGCGCGATGATCCTTGGCACTTTGCTGGATGAGCTTGAGCGCAGCGACAAAGAAACCGGTCTTGCCACGCTGTGCATCGGCTCAGGAATGGGCGCAGCCACCATAATTGAACGGGTTTAGGATATTAATATGACTGATTTTACAATGACCAAAGATGCCGAAGGCATCGCAACGATTGTCTGGGATTGCGCCGGCAAATCCATGAATGTGATGAACTTCGACGCCATGATGCTGCTGGACGGAATGATTGATGATGCATTGGCCGACGAGGCCGTCAAAGGCATTATCATCACCAGCGGCAAGAAAGATTTTGCTGGCGGCATGGATTTAAATGTTCTGGCCGATCTTAAGAACGCCTCGGGCAAAGAACCGGCGCAGGGGCTCTTTGATGGCATAATGTCCATGCACCACGCCCTGCGTAAAATTGAACGCGCCGGGATGGACGCCAAAACCAACAAGGGCGGCAAGCCGATTGCGGCGGTTCTGCCGGGCACGGCCATGGGCATCGGGCTTGAGCTGCCGATGGCAACGCACCGGGTTTTTGCTGCGGATAATCCAAAGGCAAAAATCGGATTTCCTGAAATCCTCGTGGGTCTGTTTCCGGGCGCAGGGGGCACAACACGGCTTGTACGCAAACTGGGCGCTATGGGCGCATCGCCTTACCTTTTGGAAGGAAAATCAGTAGCACCCGCCAAAGCAAAATCAGCAGGGCTGATTGACGAGGTCAGCGCTGATCCAATGGCGGATGCACGCGCTTGGGTGCTGTCTGCGAGTGATGCAGATCTGGTTAAGCCATGGGATGCTAGGGGCTATAAAATGCCCGGCGGCGCGCCCTATCACCCTTCGGGGTTTATGACCTTTATTGGCGCCTCTGCCATGGTCAACGGCAAAACCCAAGGCGCGTTTCCTGCCGCCAAAGCCATGCTCAGCGCCATTTACGAAGGCGCGCAGGTGCCGTTTGACACAGCCCTAAAGATCGAAGCGCGCTGGTTCACCAATATTTTGATGAACCCTTCATCAGCGGCCATGATCCGCAGCCTTTTCCTCAACAAACAAGCTTTGGAAAAGGGCGCTGTGCGGCCTTCGGGTGTCGCCGATCAAAGCGTTAAGAAAGTCGGCGTTCTGGGCGCCGGTATGATGGGGGCTGGTATTGCGCTGGTTTCTGCACAGGCCGGTATGGACGTTGTTCTGATTGACCAAAAGCAAGAGGCCGCCGATAAAGGCAAAGCCTATAGCGCCGCCTATATGGACAAGGGCATCAAACGCGGCAAAGCCACGCCCGACAAAAAACAGGCGCTGCTGGACCGGATTACCGCCACAACCGATTACGAGGCGCTGAAAGACGCCGATTTGATCATCGAGGCGGTGTTTGAAGACCCCGCGATCAAGGCCACAGTGACCAAAGCGGTTGAGGCCGTGATCCCTGAGGATTGCATCTTGGCCTCAAACACCTCGACGCTGCCGATCACCGAATTGGCCAAAGCCAGCGCGCGGCCTGATCAGTTCATCGGCATTCACTTTTTCTCGCCGGTTGAGCGGATGATGCTGGTGGAAATCATCAAG
Organism: Paracoccaceae bacterium; assembly: GCA_902512685.1. GTDB lineage: Bacteria > Pseudomonadota > Alphaproteobacteria > Rhodobacterales > Rhodobacteraceae > CABZJG01. Next base: position 3,644 of record CABXKH010000044.1, read on the forward strand.
GGCAAAGAAACCGGTGACCGCGCAGTGGCCAAAGCGCTTGATTATGTGCGCCAGATCCGCAAAACCCCGATTGTGGTCAATGATGCGCGGTTCTTTTATGCCAACCGTTGCATTATTCCCTATATCAACGAGGGCATGCGAATGGTGGCCGAAGGCGTGGCCCCCGCGCTGATTGACAATGCGGCACGGATGCTTGGCTTTCCGGTCGGCCCGCTGCAACTGGTTGATGAAACCTCGATTGATCTTGGGGCCAAGATCGCCCGCGCCACCAAAGCCGCGATGGGCAATGCCTATCCTGACGGCGCGGTGGATGAGGTGGTCTTCTGGATGGAAGATCAGGGCCGCATCGGGCGCAAAGCCAAAGCCGGGTTTTTCAAATATGACGAAAATGGCAAACGGCTCGGATACTGGGAAGGTCTGGGCGATCAATTTGAACCGCTCGAAGATCAGCCCGATTTGACCGAGGTGCAGCACCGGCTGATGTTTGCGCAGGTGCTCGAAGCGGTGCGCGCACTGGAAGAAGGCGTGTTGATGGATATTCGCGAAGGCGATGTGGGCGCTATTCTTGGCTGGGGCTTTGCGCCGTGGTCGGGCGGGCCTTTGAGCTGGCTGGATATTTTAGGCACGCCCTATGCTGCCGAGCGCTGCGATGAGCTGCAAGCGGCCTATGGTGATCGGTTCGCCTGCCCTGATCTGCTGCGTGAGATGGGCGAAAAAGGCCAAAGCTTCTATGGCCGGTTTGACGCCAAATCAGAAGCTGCCTAATCTGCTTTAAACCGCTCCGAAAAGCCTGCCTTATGGCTGGGCTTTTCGGGACAAAAGGCGCGGTTTAGGCTAAAGCGCACTAGCCAAAACGGTATCCAAATCGGCCGATATCTACGGCACAAAACTGTGCAACAAGCTCTGCGAGTTCCTCGGTATAGTGCGTGCGGTAATCTGCCGTCCGTGCTGACCGGTTCTCGTGCGGTAAAGGGCGCAAGTGAAAACCAAGATGCTTCTCTAGCAATATCACATCCTCTTCAAAATGCTCAAGCCGGATAAATAAATTGGCTTTCTCATTGCCCTGCGCATCGCTCACATAGCTGGCAAATGGAGCGCCGCGAAAACTGGCCTGCGTGGCAGGGTTGCTGAGAAACGTGGAAAAATTGGATTTTTTAGCCAATTCCACTGCCGGATGCGCAAAGCTTTGAGCGCGCAGCCATGAATAATAGCTGACCAAGCGGTCCCAAGGATTGCGCACCAGCGTAAAGATAAAATACTGCTCTAAATCTGCGCCATCCACCACGCCCTCGATATCTGCAAGCGTCGAGTGTTTCCAAAGCCGTCCTTTTGCGCGCAGCTTATCCAGCCGCTTACGCCGCCGCTTGGCTTTGGGTGTATCCCCGATCAGGATATCATCGGCCATCGCCCGCTGCTCAAGCGCTGCGGCCATGGATGTGCCACCGGTTTTCGGAATATGAACGAATATAAATTTGCGCCCGGGCGAAATAATCATGTCCTGCAGCCTAGCCCAATTGCACAGTATCAGGAAGAGCGGATTGCAATCACAATGCCCGCTGCAGCAATCAGTATAATTCCACCGGCTTGCAGAGCCGTCACGGTTTGCCCAAACAGCATCCACGCAAAAAATGGCCCCGAGATAAAGACCGAATACTCATAGATCGCCACATAAGAGGCGGTGCCAATTTGATAGGCGCGAATAATAAGGCCAACGCCCAAAACAGACCCTACAGCCTGCAACAAAATAAACGGCAAAGCGGCTGTGACAGGCCAGACCCAGCCGCGCTGGATAAAGCCTGCGGCGCCTTCGAGGACGCTAAATTCAAACTGGCCCAGAAAAGCCAAAGCAACGGCACCGATTATGGCCTGAATGATGAACAGCATTGCGAGCATAGACAGCGTGCTTTCCCCTTCACACAGCTGGCGTGTCGCCACCGCGCCCATGGCATAGAACATCCCCCCCACAACCGGTAGAAAGCTGATCCAATTGAGCGTTGACCAGTCACTGTCCAAGACCAGCAAAATACCGATAAACCCCACTAAAACAGCGAAAATTCGCGCAGGGCCCACCGGTTCACGCAGAATAAACGCTGTGATCAGCAAGATAAAAATCGGTGAGGTAAAGAGACCCGCCAAAGCCTGTGCCAAAGGCATAAACGCCAAGGAACCGAAATAAAACAGCATTGCAAAGGCTACAAAAAAGCTGCGCAGCGCCACTGCCCAAAGGCGCAACGCCCAAAGCGTGCCAAAGCCCAAAAACGAAGCCAAAATGATCAAGGGCAACCCCATGGCAGAGCGCAAAACTTGAAACTGCCAAAGACCTGAATCAATCGCAATCAGGGAAATGAAATTATCGATGCAACCGATGACCAGCATAGCCGCCATCATGGTCAAAGCCGCAGCGCGGTCGTTTATAGACATGTTTTTTATCATTGTGCTTTTCTTTGACCCTTTAGTGCATTTAGTCTAGCCCGAAACCGACATAAGTGCAGATTCGCTGGGAGGCAAAACATGGGTTGGATGCGCGATGAAACCGGACTGGAAAAAAACAAAGCCAATTATGTTCCACTGACACCCTTGTCGCATCTAAAACGGGCCGCAGTGGTCTTTGCGGATTGCCCGGCTGTTGTCTATGGTGCGCACCGAAAAACTTACAGTGAATATTACGAACGCTGCTCGCAGCTGGCTTCTGCCCTGCAGAAATTGGGCGTTGCGTCGGGTGATGTGGTGGCCACGCTTATTCCCAACCTGCCAGCGCAGGCCGAAGCGCATTTTGGTGTGCCCGCCTGCGGCGCAGTGCTCAATACCATTAATACCCGGCTCGAAGTGCACACCGTCGCTTATATTTTTGACCATGGGGCCGCCAAGGCTGTGCTTGTGGACAGCCAGTTTCTAGACTTGGCCGAAGCAGCCTGCTCCGAAATGGAAAGCACACCGCCGCGCATCATAGAAGTGCCCGACGAAAGCGCCGGTTTTCCGGCCTCCGGCCGCCATCAGACCTATGAGGACTTGCTGGCCACTGGGGATGCCACGGTCAACTGGCAGATGCCCGAAGATGAATGGGAAAGCCTTGCGCTCAACTACACATCCGGCACCACAGGGCGGCCCAAGGGCGTGGTCTATCATCACCGCGGGGCTTATTTGATGACCATGGGCACGGTGGTCAGCTGGCGGATGCAGCTCAATCCGGTCTTTATGGCGATTGTGCCGCTTTTTCATTGCAACGGCTGGAACCATACTTGGATGATGCCGATGCTCGGCGGCACCTTGGTGTGCTGCCGCGATATCACCGCTGGCGTAATTTATGACGCCATCGCCGATGAGGGCGTTAAGTTTTTTGGCGGCGCGCCGATCGTGCTCAATATGATCGTCAATGCCAAAGAAGAAGAGCGCCGCGCCTTTGGTCATACGGTTGAGGTTTTTACCGCAGGCGCGCCCCCTGCCCCGGCGACCTTGGCCAAAATTGAAACCTTGGGCTTTAATGTCACGCAGGTCTACGGGCTGACGGAAACCTACGGCCATGTGACCGAATGCGTCTGGCATGATCAGCGCTGGGGCGATCTGGACAGTGACGGGCGGGCCGCGATCAAAGCCCGTCAGGGCGTTGCCTTTCCGATGATGGAACATATCACCGTAATGGACAGCAATATGGAACAAGTGACCATGGACGGACAAACCCAAGGCGAAATTATGATCCGCGGCAACTCGGTGATGAAAGGCTATCTGAAAAAACCCAAAGCCACGCAAGAGGCCTTTGAGGGCGGTTATTTTCACTCAGGAGATCTGGCGGTACAACATGCCGACAGCTATGTGCAAATCGCTGATCGGGCCAAAGATATTATCATCTCGGGCGGTGAAAACATCAGCTCGGTCGAGGTTGAAGGAACGCTGATGGCGCATCCGGCTGTTTCGCTCTGTGCCGTGGTGGCAAAGCCGGACGAAAAATGGGGCGAAGTGCCCTGTGCCTTTGTGGAATTGCTCGAAGATGCGCAGGTCAGCGAAGCCAATTTGATCGCTTTTGCCCGTAGCAAACTGGCAGGATTTAAAACCCCAAAGCAGATCATCTTTCAAGAGCTGCCGAAAACCTCAACCGGAAAGATTCAAAAATTCGAGCTGCGCAAACAGATCACCCCGGCTGGCTGAGTGATTGTGATGAACCCCTGCAGTGTGCTATAATCGGGCAAAACAAAACCTGAGCAGCCACTGTACATGACCGCATTGAAAAAATATGCCCGCCTTGAGGCGACCGGATTATGGCGTGCACGCCCCGAAGAGCAGCGGCGCGAGGTGATTGTTTCGGTTGGCAACACAACCTTGATCATCGCGGACAGCAAAGACCGACCTTTGGCGCACTGGTCGCTCGCAGCAATTGCGCGCGCCAATCCGGGTGAATTTCCCGCGCTTTACCATCCCGACGGAGATGCGCAAGAAAGTCTTGAGTTTACCGAAGGCGAAGCGGAAATGGTCAAGGCGATTGAAAAGCTGCGCTGCGTGATTGACCGACGCCGGCCAAAACCGGGCCGGTTGCGCTTGGTGATCTTCGGGGTTATTTTTGCAACCCTTTGTGCATTGGCGGTTTTTTGGATGCCGCAAGCGGTTCAAACATACGCCCTGCGCGTGGTGCCAGAGGTCAAACGGCTTGAGATCGGGCTCAGCCTGATTGAAAAAATGTCAAATTTATCCGGCACCCCTTGCCATTCGGACAGCGCCAAAACAGCGCTGGACCAGCTGAGCCAAAGAATTCTGGGGGCCAAAGGCCGGCTTAGGGTGTTGCCAAGCGGGGTTCAACAAACCGCCCATTTGCCCGGGGGGCTGGTTTTAATTCATCGCGAATTGCTCGAAGATTATGATGATCCGGATGTTGTCGCCGGATATATTTTGGCCGAAACCCTGAGGGCAGAGCAAAGCGACAGCTTGCATCGCCTGTTGGCTTTCACCGGAACATTAAGCGTATTTCGATTGTTGACCACTGGGAAAATGTCCGAAGCTACGTTGAAAAAATACGCCGAGCATCTATTGCTACAATCGCCTGCACCGATCGATACGGGCCTGTTGATTGAGCAATTTTCCGCCCAGCGCCTGCGCGCGGCGCCCTATGCCTATGCCATTGATGTCACCGGCGAGCAAACCCTTGCACTGATAGAAGCTGATGGCGCCTCAATTGAGCAATTTGTGCCCAGTTTGTCCGACAATTACTGGATTCGGCTACAAACAATCTGTGGTGGCTAAGCGCGCCCATCTGCGCACCCGACTTGCCAACCGGAAAAAATCGCTTCACATAGGGTAGGCACTGCAAGGTTTCATCCAATGACGGCACCGGTTCAGCAAAATATCCTATTGGGGGCACTTTGTCTTTTGGGCGAGATGGTTTTTTCGTTTGCAATTGCCAGCGCCGTAAAACTGCTTGAACCACAGGTCAGCGTTTTTGTGGTTTTATTTTTCCGCTATCTCTTTTGTTTGCCGCTGCTGTTTGCTTACGGGTTCGTAACGCGCGGGCGGCACCTTATGCGTATCCGAAACACACGAATTTTAATACTGCGAACGATTTGCGGTTTTTTGGGGCTTTTGATGTGGTTTTTGGCCGTGGCGAATATTGACATCAGCTTGGCCACTGCTCTGGCGCAAACTATGCCTATTTTCATCACTGTTCTTGCGGCTCTGATCATCGGTGAACAAGTGGGCATTCGGCGTATTGGTGCTGTCAGCCTTGGCTTTGTCGGGGTTTTAATCTTGCTCTTTCCAATCACAGCCGAATTAAACATTTGGGGCGTCGGCTTTGCCCTGTCTGGGGCCTTTTTTGCAGCGCTTATGTTTATATTTCTGCGCCTTTTAGGGCAAAGTGATGCCGTGATTTCAACAGCGCTTTGGTATAATTTGACCGGCCTGGTTTTGGCCGCAATCCTATGCCAAATTTCCGGTTTTTCTTGGCTGGATTTCCTTGCCATTACATCAGCTGGCATTTGGCAAGCCCTAATCTTGGTCGGTGTGCTGGCAAGTTTTCAGCAAATGCTTTTGGCAAAAAGTCACACCTATGCCAAAGCATCCGTTTTGGCACCTGTACATTATGCCACGATCCCGATCGGAATTTTGGTGGGTGTGACGCTTTTTAATGAAGTGGTTGGCGTTAAATTTTTCATCGGGACCGCAATTATTCTTTTGGCAAATTACTATATCCTGCGCCGCGAGCGCGCGCAGGCGTCTAAAGAAAACCTGTCCTAGTCAAAGCGGGCTTGAAAAAGCCTGCGCGCTGCCGGTCAACGGCGCAGTACAAAAGCATCCCTAAAGCCAGCATTTCGCGCCGTTGCCAAGGCTGAGTTCACCTGATCTGCATCGGCAAAAGGACCGATCAAAATAACCTGATAAGTTTTTCCCGACCGTGTGATGCCCCGGGCCTGAACCGGAAGTCCCATTGCAGCCAATCGTACTTTGGTTCTTGCTGCATTGGCACTCACGCCAAAAGTCGCCACTTGCACAAGTTTGCCGCCATTTCCGACTGTTGAACCTGCAGCGGCCACGCTGTCATTCGTTGCGTTTTTTTCCCGGGGTACAAGTGCGATCGCCCCACCATCCCTTGGTTCAAGAACGTAGTTGCCCTTGGCATCTAAGATTGTTCTTTGCTGTTTGATATCGGTAAATGGATACACCAGTTGGCGGTCCACAGTACCCATGTCTGTTTTGCCCTCTTGAACCGCCATTTCGCGAGGCACTTTTCGAGAGCAGATTTGATCACTTGCTCGCAGCCCTGCCACTGTTTGCAACCCGCTGGATGGATTGAGCCTGTCGTCTTCCCAAGCACTCCGGTAACCCTCTGGAACCCGCGTGGGTCCGATATTGCCACGCACATTTTGAACAGCCAATGGGAATTGGGTCTGTTCAACTTTCTTGCCCCGTTGCTTACCCTCTCCTCCGATTAATGCGCCAAAAATAGACCTTAAGCTTGGTTGGCTTTTGTTTATCATCGCTTTGGGCTTTGGCGCAGTATCAACGGCAGAAAAGACCGGTTTTTCTTCGCCAACCGGAGGTTGGACTGAACCTAGATTTGAATGCTTTGGCGCTGTCGCGCTTTGTTTGAAACTTGGCTCAAACCCACAAACCAATTGACGTTTTTGGGTGACCCGCGGGACCCATTTGACCGCGCCATACCCCCCCGTACGGATATAGACACAGCCCTTGCTGTCGACAAATTGCGACCCGGTAAACCCTGCGGGCGGCAGTTCGGCAGGGCCATTAGATTTGGCCAAGCTCTCAGCCGCCAAGCTGGTTGATAAACTCAACGCGAATAAATAGGTAAGCCTACGCACTGCGAAAAATAAAATCTGCATAATAAACCCTTAAACAATAGGATCATTTATGCCTCAACAAGAACCAAGAGTAAAGTTGCCCGTTGATTACTTGGTTCCAAACATGCGATCGCCTGCATCGCCAAGCCCCGGGACGATATAACCTTTTTCATTGAGCTGCCTGTCAACAGCCGCGGTAATAATCGGCACATCTGGATGTGCCTCATTCATCCGCGCGACACCTTCGGGGGCTGCCAGAAGGCACATGAAACGGATGTTGCGCGCGCCAGCCTCTTTTAATAGATCAATCGCTGCGACCGATGAATTGCCGGTTGCAAGCATCGGGTCAACCGCGATCACCAGCCGATCCTCTAGAGTATGTGGCACTTTGAAATAATACTGCACCGGCTTTAGAGTTGCTTCATCGCGGTAAAGACCGACAAACCCAACCCTTGCTGATGGGATCAATTCTAGAACTCCATCCAGCAACCCGTTTCCGGCCCGCAAGATTGAGATCAGCGCAAGCTTTTTGCCAGCCAGCACCGGCGCATCCATCGGCTCAATCGGTGTGTTGATGGATTTCGCGGTCAAAGCGAGACCGCGGGTGGTTTCATAGGCCAGCAATTGGCTGATTTCCCGCAGCAATTGACGAAATAATGCAGTTGAAGCCCCGGCATCGCGCATCAAGGTCAGTTTATGCTGCACCAACGGGTGGTCAACAATTGTCAGGTTCTCACTCATGTTTTCTCCAATCTTTCTAACAGGCTTTGCCGAGTTTCAGCAGAGCAGAAGGCGGCCTCGGCGGCCGTTTTATTCAAGGCTATAAAATCCTTTGATGTCCAGCCAAAAGTATCGGCCAACTGGCGGTATTCTTGACCAAGGGTGGTGTGAAAAAATGGTGGATCATCGGTTGAAATGGTGGTTTTTACCCCGGCGCTGCGCAGATCATTGACCGGATGCGCGTCAAGCGTTGGATAAACCCCCAAGGCCACGTTTGATCCCGGGCACACCTCAAGCGTGATCTGCCGGGCCACAAGTTCCTCTATCAAAGCCGGATCATCGATCACCTGCACCCCGTGGCCAATCCGCTCGACCTTAAGGTCAAACACCGCTTGGCGCACACTTTCCGCGCCGCCCCATTCGCCGGCATGAGTTGTCAGATGCAGTTGGGCTTCACGCGCCATATCAAACCCATAGGCAAAATCGCCTTGCTTGCCCTGTAACTCATCGCCGCCCATGCCAAATCCGACAATAAAATCGCCTGCGGTTTCGGCCGCACATCGGGCGGCTTTCCTGGCCTGATCAGGGCCGAAATGACGAATGCAAGTGACAATGCCTTTGGCGACAATCCCAAATTCGGGTTCACTCTGTGCGGCGGCTTGCTCAATTGCCGCGAGATACTCTTGCCAAGCGGTCACATCACAGCCCCCACAAAAATCCGGAGACAGAAACACCTCGGTATAGATCACCCCTTGGCTGGCGCTGTGCTGCAGCACTTCGCGGGTCAGTCGGTAAAAATCATCGGGCGAAGTTAAAACACTGGTGGCCGCTTCATAAACCTTTAAGAAATGCCTAAAATCGGAGAATTTATAATCGCCGTTTGCGGCCAAAATTCCGCCAATGTCTTCGTGCTTTTCGGCTGCAATCTGGCGGATAAAATGCGGCGGCGCGGCCCCTTCAAGGTGCAGGTGCAACTCAATTTTTGGGCAGGCTTCAATATTCATTGGCTGATGGCTCCTGCGGCGGCACGGGCACACCAAGATGGTTGGCGATCAACCTAGCCACATCGGCAAACCCAATATGGCCAATATGCCCCATGGGCTTGCCCGCGCAAAGCACCGGCACGCGCTCTCGGGTATGATCGGTGCCGTGCCAGCTTGGATCATTGCCATGATCTGCGGTGAAAATCATCAGGTCATCGGGCCGCAAAGCGGCAAGCACCGGCGCAAGCGCCGCGTCAAACCATTCAAGCGCGCGCGCATATCCGGAAATATCGCGGCGGTGACCATAATGGCTGTCAAATTCAACAAAATTGGCAAACACAAAGGCCCCATCATGCGCATTTTGGCTCTGGTTTAGTAAATCAGCCATCAATTTTTGATCATTGCCCTTGTGCAACTCATCAATGCCGCGCATCGAAAAAATATCGCCAATTTTGCCCAGCGCAATCACCGGATGACCCGCCGATTGGACCCATTCGCTCAGCACAGGTCTTGGCGGCGGCATGGCAAAATCGCGGCGATGTTCCGTGCGGCTAAACCCGCTTTGCGGCGTTCCAATAAAAGGCCGTGCGATCACCCGGCCAACCCGCATATCATGCAGTTTAGGGGCTATATCACTACAGAGCTTGATCAAACGCTCAAGCCCAAAGTGGGTTTCATGCGCTGCAATTTGAAATACGCTATCGGCAGAGGTGTAGCAAATCGGGGCCCCACTTTGGCAATGCTCTGCACCGAGACGGTCGATGATTTCGGTTCCAGAGGCATGACAATTGCCCAAAATGTGCGGGGCATCAGCGGCCACGCAGACCGCCTTCACCACTTCTTGTGGAAAGCTATCTGTTTTATTTGGGAAATAATGCCACTCCCACGGGACAGGCACGCCGGCCAATTCCCAATGCCCCGAAGGCGTATCTTTGCCCTTTGATAGCTCGCTAGCCACTCCCCATCCAATGTGCGCAGTATCCGGCAGTCCATCGCCGCTTTTGTCGCTTGCAAGCTTTAAGGCAGCGCCTATTCCTAATCTGGCAAGATTGGGCACATTCAGTGATCCGCTGCGCCCTTCCTGTGCTTGCCCCGCAGCACAGGCTTCGGTGATGTGCAAAAGGGTATTGGCACCAGTGTCTGGAATACCGCCATTAAAATATGCGCCCGCATCCGGCGCTCCGCCAATCCCGAGCGAATCCATCACCACCAAGAACGCACGGCCCATTAGTCGATCCGATCCAGGACAAGATCGCGCGATTTGGCGGCTGTTTTACCAATGTTGAGCGCCTTAAGTACGTTTTTTTCAGCCGTTTCGGCCGATTGCATGCGGCTTGCATGGACGCGCGCAATCACCGTGCCTTTGGTCACTTTACTGCCCAATGCGCAGACATCGCTTAATCCCACTGCGGGATCAATCGGGTCGCTTTCGACCTGACGGCCGCCACCCAGCGCCACCACGGCCAAGCCCAAGGCTTCGCAGTCCCAGGCTGTGATCACGCCATCTTTGGGCGCAAGCACCTCATGAATAACCGAGGCTTCGGGTAAAAACCGCTGCCAGTTTTCGGAAAATTTTACCGGCCCGCCCATCATCGCCACCATCTGGGCGAATTTTTCCGCCGCCTGCCCCGAACCAAGCAGGGTTTCAAGTTTTTCCATCGCCTGCGTTAAAGAAGAACTGATGCCTTGCAGAACCAAAAGTTCGGCTGCCAGCCGCAGACTAAGATCGCGCAGCCGTCCTGATCGGTTGTTGCAGAGCACCTGCATCACTTCGGCAATTTCAAGTGCATTGCCCAGCGCAGGCGCCAAAGGCTGATCCATATCGGTGACCAACGCAGCCGTTTTGCACCCCGCACTTTTGGCGGTTTCAACCAGACAGGTGGCAAGTTCCTTGGCCGCTTTGGGTGATTTCATAAACGCGCCGCTGCCGCATTTCACATCCAAAATCAGGCCCTGCAGCCCCGCCGCCAGTTTTTTGGACAGGATCGAGGCGGTGATTAAATCAAGGCTTTCCACCGTGGAGGTCACGTCGCGGATCGCATAAAGCCGCTTATCGGCCGGTGCGATGCTGGCACTGGCGCTGGCAATGGCACATCCAACCTGACCAACCACAGAGCGCAAACGCTCTGTATCTAGATCAACGTTTAATCCGGGGATGGCTTCCAGCTTATCCAATGTGCCGCCGGTATGGCCAAGTCCGCGGCCAGAAATCATCGGCACGTAAACCCCTGCCGCCGCCAAAAGTGGCGCCAGAACAAGCGATACACAATCGCCCACTCCGCCGGTGGAATGTTTGTCCAGTACCGGGCCATCGAAGTCCCACTGCAAACAGTCGCCGCTATCGCGCATCGCGCAGGTTAGATGCACGCGCCCTTCGGCGCCCAGACCGTTCAAACAGACCGCCATGGCAAAGGCGCCGGCCTGCGCATCGCTGATCTGGCCATCGGCCAAACCATTTGCAAACCAACTGAGCGCAGCGGCGCTTGGCGTATCGCCGCCCCGCACCTGCGCAATTATGGCCCGGGCATCAAAGCTCATTCTGTGGGCTCCATGTAGGCGGCGGTAAACGCACCGGGCAGCAGATCGGCGATGGTCACCGTCTGTTCTAGGCCGGCGGTGGTGGCCAATGTCACTTTTGCCTCGGGGCCGGAAAATTCGGCCAGCTTTTGCCGGCAACCTCCGCAGGGGCTGACCGGAAAGGGGCTATCGGCGATCACAAAGGCTTCGGCGATTTCGGTTTCGCCATCGGCAATCATCGCAGCAATGGCGCCCGCCTCGGCGCAGGTGCCTTCGGGATAGGCCACATTTTCCACATTCACGCCCGTATAGATCGCACCGCCTTTGCTGCGCAGGGCTGCGCCCACTTTGAAATTTGAATAGGGCGCATAAGCATTATGGCGAACTGCGGTGGCGGCATCTTTCAAAGACATGGGCAACTCTTTTACAATCAGGTTTCAACAACATGGGTCGCAAAGCGCCCGGGCAGAGAGACTTCCAACAACTCAAGATCACTGCTGGCATTGCTATAGCAGGTGGGCATATTGGGCGGGACTACAAAAGCATCCCCTGCTGCGAGATCAAAGGGGTCGCGTCCCTCGCCCTCTAACGTCATCTTTCCTTCTAGCACAAATGTAAACAGGATGTCGCTGTCGTGCCAGCTGTGCGGCGCAGCAGCGCCATTTGGGCGGATCACCTGAACGCCGGCAACATTTTGAGTGTTTTCGGCAATGGTTGTATCGCGGGAGATAAAACCGGGAATGCGAAAGGGCACCCATTCAGCTTCGGGCGCTTTGTGATGCACAAACTTTTGCCCCTGAAATTGCCGCTCGGGGTTCGGCGGCCCGTTGGGCAGCTCCATCTCGTGATCAATGGTGGTGACATGCTCTGCCGGAACCCCAATTTCTATCACTTCGATATTTTCGCTCGCATAAAGCACACGGTGGCGAATTTCGGGGGGCTGGATCACGCAGTTGCCAGCAAAAAGCCGAAACGGCTCGCCCTGATCTTCATAGACCAGATCCACCCAGCCACGGTAACAATAGATCAGCTGAAAGCCCACCGTGTGGTAATGCACCATGTCCGGCACCGGCCCGCCGTCTGGAATGCGGATATGGCTGGCGATAATAGACCCGCCCAACCGGCCGGGGATTAAATCGCGGTAATGCATGCCGGCGCGGCCAATCACCCAGGGGGCCTGATCAGCCAGCCGGCGCACCACAAAACTATGCTGTGTGCTTGGTAAAACCATCGGGGTGTTTAACGCATCAACTTCGATCACTGTGCCATTGGGGGCGGTGAGCTGCCGATCGCCATTGGCAAACTGATCCGGATGCTCACATAAAATCCGCAACCGTCCCGGATCACCTTTGAACGCTGCGTCGATCCGCACCCGAAGCCCATGGCCGGAAAACACCGCAACTTGCGGATCATCTGCCGGGTAAATCATATCCATCCGCAGTCCCAACACCTTGGTGTAAAACGGAATATCCTCACTTAAAGCGCGGGTGGGTAATAGCGCCTCGGCGATTGTTTTCGACATTGCTTCACTCCTCCAGATGTAAATTCTGCGCAACCTGAGCAGTTTATACAAGTGGCCAAAAGAAAAAACATCGCAGAATTTAAAAAGAACCGGCTTTGCACAGAGTAAAAATTGGTTTAACGTTAAACTAATTGCACATAAACCCGTCAGAAAGGTCTATCAGATGAACGATTCCCCAGCGGATAGCCTGCGTCAGGCAGCCCTTAATTATCATCGCCACCCCAAACCCGGCAAGCTCGAAATTCGTGCCACCAAGCCTTTGGCCAATGGCCGCGATCTGGCGCGCGCCTATTCCCCCGGTGTAGCCGAGGCCTCGCTTGAGATTAAAGCCAACCCGGAAACCGCCAATCATTATACATCGCGCGGCAATCTGGTGGCAGTGATAAGCAATGGCTCGGCGGTGCTTGGTCTTGGCAATATCGGGGCCTTGGCGTCAAAGCCGGTGATGGAAGGCAAGGCCGTTCTGTTCAAAAAATTTGCTAACATTGATTGTTTTGACATCGAGGTCAACGAAACCGATCCGGAAAAACTTGCCGATATTGTCTGCGCGCTAGAGCCGACTTTTGGGGCGATCAATCTAGAGGACATCAAAGCGCCCGATTGCTTTATCGTCGAACAACGCTGCCGTGAGCGGATGAATATTCCGGTATTTCATGACGACCAACATGGCACTGCAATTGTTGTCGGCGCTGCAGCGACCAATGCCCTAAGAGTGGCCGATAAAAAATTCGAAGATATTAAAATCGTATCAACGGGGGGCGGGGCGGCGGGAATTGCCTGTTTAAATATGCTGCTTAAACTGGGGGTCAAACGGGAAAATGTCTGGCTCTTAGATATCCACGGATTGGTCTATGAGGGCCGCACCGAAGATATGACACCGCAAAAGGCTGCCTTTGCCCAAGACAGCGCGCACCGCAGTTTGGCAGATGTCATTCCCGGGGCGGATATGTTTTTAGGCCTGTCGGGACCAGAAGTATTAAGCCCTGACATGGTCAGAAAAATGACCGCGCAGCCGATTATATTTGCGCTCGCCAATCCCACGCCTGAAATCATGCCCGAACTGGCACGCGCTGCAGCGCCGGATGCGATCATCGCCACGGGCCGCAGTGACTTTCCCAATCAGGTCAATAATGTCCTGTGCTTTCCGTTTATCTTTCGCGGGGCGCTTGATGTGGGCGCCACCGAGATCAATGACGCGATGCAACTGGCCTGTATCCAAGGGATTGCGGATCTTGCGCGGGCCACCACAAGCGCCGAAGCCGCTGCAGCCTATCAGGGTGAGGCGCTTACCTTTGGGCCCGATTATCTGATCCCAAAGCCTTTTGATCCCCGGCTTTCGGCCGTGGTCTCCAGCGCCGTCGCCAAAGCGGCGATGGACAATGAGGTTGCCACCCGGCCGATTGATGATTTGCAGAAATACTGTGAAAGCTTGAACCAGAATATCTTTAAATCCGCGCTGCTCATGCGCCCGGTTTTTGATGCGGCCTCTGGCAATGCGCGCAAAATCGTGTTTTCCGAAGGCGAAGACGAGCGGGTCTTGCGCGCATCGCAAGCCATCTTGGAAGAAACCAGCGAATTGCCCATCTTGATCGGCCGCCCCGAAGTTATCCAGCAGCGCTGTGAACGCCTTGGTTTAGATATTCGTCCTGATCAGGATTTCAGTATCGTAAATCCGGAAAACGATAGCCGCTATCGCGCCTATTGGGGCAGCTATCACGACTTGATGGCGCGGCGCGGTGTTAGTCCTGATCTGGCCAGAGCAGTGATGCGCACCAATACAACGGCCATTGGGGCAGTTATGGTGCATCGCGGTGAAGCTGACAGCCTGATTTGCGGCAGCTTTGGCGAATATCGCTGGCATTTAAAATATGTCGAACAAATTCTGGGCACTGATGCCTTGCGGCCGAGCGGTGCATTATCGTTGATGATCCTTGAAGACGGGCCGTTGTTTATCGCCGACACCCATGTTTGGGCAACGCCGACACCTGAACAGATTGCAACCACAGTGATGGGCGCTGCGCGCCATGTACGACGCTTTGGACTTGCCCCCAAAATTGCCCTATGTGCGCAATCGCAATTTGGCAATACCGACAGCGATACAGGCCAGCGGATGCGTGCCGCCCTTGCAATTTTAGACAGCCGCGAGCTTGATTTTAGCTATGAGGGTGAAATGAATATCGACACGGCGCTGGATGCCGAGTTGCGGCAACGCATTTTGCCGTCAAACCGATTGGAGGGGGCTGCAAATGTGCTTATTTTTGCCCATGCTGATGCCGCCTCGGGGGTACGCAACATTCTAAAAATGCGGGCAGACGGGCTAGAGGTGGGGCCAATTTTGATGGGAATGGGAAATCGGGCGCATATTGTAACGCCTGCCATTACGCCGCGCGGGCTTCTCAATATGGCGGCCATCGCGGGCACTGATGTCCAGCATTATGGCTAAGCTTTGAGCGCGCCGCTGCACCACCGCGATAAAGATGCGATGCCGACGCGAAACCGATACTGGATTTTTGCGGTTTTGCCTGCCATTTAAGGTTTCCGCGGACCGCCTTTGCGCAGGGCTTTTTCCAACCTATCTGCATAGGCCGCACGCTCGGTTGCATTCATTGCATTCAAGTGATCAAGCAAAATATTGCGCGCCTCTTGCATACGCATTTCAGCGCGCCGCGAGTGACCTTGCATCACCTTTGCAAAGGCATCGCTGTCAAATGGTTCTGAGCGCAGCAAGGCAATCGCCCGATCAAAACCTTGGGCGATTTCAGCGTGTGATTTCTTATCCTTGCCGCCCGCCGGCCGCATTTTTCGCCCCAACTCGCGGCGATGCTTACTGCCCAATGCACGCAGATAAACCGACCCGGTGTCAAGAACCTTGGCCGCCGGATGCGCGCCACCGCCTTGAAACCGCCAGGTCGCCCCAGCCACCACACCAAGAATTGCTATATTTAACGCCAGTGAGATCACAAAGATGACCTTCCACAGCCGCCGTGGCTTTTGGGGTATGCTTTGTTCTGGTTCCATCTTCAGCCCTCTAGATACGTTAGATCAAGTCCTGCAAACGGATCCAGAAAATCAATTTGTTCTGTTGTTTGCATGGAGATGAATTCTAAGGAAGTTGTTGAAATATTTGTTGAAAACGCACCAATCCAAACGCCCATAACCGCCGCAGCTGTTAGCCCGACCAAAGACGGCATACCGCCAATATCACGCCATAGCTGACGCCACCATGGCGCTGAAAGTGATTGTTTTTTCGCCGTGTCTTGTACTTCTGCATGCATCTGCGAAGCTTCTATAATCCGTTCAACAAGCGCTGCAGGTGGCGTTGGAACTGCCTGTCGGGCACTGGCAAACAGGTCGTCTAATTCGTCATCTGGGGTTTGGTCAGATTGTGTCATCTTGGTATCCTAACGCCGATTTACGGTTTTTCAAAAGAGCCTTTAGTTTTTGTTTTCCCCGGGCAATCAAGCTTTCCACTGCTTCGACA
>CABXKH010000045.1 GCA_902512685.1 Paracoccaceae bacterium
GTTTCGCTCATCTATTCAATATTCCACGGCTTTGGGTCGGGTTTGGCCAGTGAAAAATATGGCATATTGTTCCAAAATCGCGGGGCGGGATTCAACCTGACCCCTGATCATCCCAATGAACTTAAAGGCGGGGCACGGCCAATGCATACCATTATTCCCGGCATGCTGTGCGAGGCTGGAAAACCGATGATGCCTTTTGGCGTCATGGGGGGGGCAGTATCAGCCAACTGGCCATGCCAGACTGATCAGCAATATTTTGGATTTCGGGCTGTCGCCGCAGGAGGCTATTGATGCCCCACGCAGTTTTTTTGATGGCGGCGCTTTAAAGCTTGAGCGCGGCTATACACAAAAAGTAGTGCAGGAATTGGCAGATTTGGGCCATGCCGTGACCCAAGATATTGAACCGATTGGCGGCGCTCAAGCCATCAGGGTTTTGCAAAACGGTGTTTTAGAGGGCGCATCAGACCCCCGAAAAGATGGCTGTGCCTTGGGGTATTGACCCCCAAATCCGGCAGGAATTGATTAATTTAATTGAAAGTGAAGCGGGTATTGACCGTTTTTAAACGGGCCGAACAAATCAGGGATATCTGGATGATCGACAGGCTCGCCCGAAACATCTTCAACCAAGTTTTGCTCTGATACATAGGCCACATAAAAACTGTGATCGTTTTCAGCAAGCAAATGATAATAGGGTTGCTCGCGGACCGGTCGATGGTCTTCGGGAATAGACTCATACCAATCGTCGGTATTGCTAAACTCGGGATCTACATCGAAAATAACACCCCTAAAAGGGTGTTTTTTGTGGCGCACGACCTGGCCCAGATGATATTTTGCATTTTTGCTAAACATATGCCTATGCCCTATAAGGGCTTTATATCGCTTTCAAAAGAGCTTCTTCCTATAAAAGCACATAAATTTATCATAAACAAATTATCTTTCCCTACAAAACAGGCATTTATGGGGCCTGCAAGCAACAATCTGCTCTACCAGCAAATATTGTATAAACCATGGCCGTTCGGTTTGAGAATCACTTTATAAAACCGGCATAATTTGTTATACTGTTTGTTATAAGATCAAAAATAGATCGAGCAGCATATGTTAAAACTATTCTACACCCTCCTGTTGGTACTTTTTGTGGCATCTTGCGGAATTATGACGCCGGGCAGCGCACCAAGAAATCTTGATAATGCCTGCTCTATTGTACAGCAGCGACCACAATATCTTCGGGCGTTTAAAGCCACCGAACGTAAATGGGGCGTTCCGATAAATGTGCAAATGGCAGTCATTCATCAGGAAAGCAGATTCAAAAAAGCCGCGAAAACACCGCGAAAGTACTTTCTCGGAATCATCCCAAGCGGCCGGCAAAGTTCAGCCTACGGCTTTGCCCAAGCGCTGGATGGAACCTGGTCGGAATATAAACGATCGACCGGCCGGTTTGCAGCGCGGCGCAGCAGTATCCGTGATGCGGCCGATTTTATAGGCTGGTATATGACCGAAACCAAACGCCGCAGCGGCGTGGCACTTTCGGATGCGCGCAATCAGTATCTTGCCTATCATGAGGGACAGGGCGGGTTTATGCGTGGAACGCATCTCAAAAAACCATGGCTTTTAGCAGTTGCTGATAAAGTCGCCAACCGCTCGTCGACATACCGCCGTCAACTGAAAAGCTGCGGGAAAATCTAGCGGTTTTCGCGCCGTTTTGTATTTAAAATAATATTGAACAGGCTATCGCCCAACTCGTTTCCCGTGACAAAATCATTGAGCACAACAACCGTTTGGTCACCGTTTTGATCCTCGATCACCCATTGTCGCAATTGTGGCTCTGGTCCGGTAAAGATAAGTGCAATCTTGCCACGCTCTGGATGCGCCGGGTCCTGCACACCCAAAATTGTCGAGGTGCCATCAAACCGGTGGGCCGTCACCATTCTTTCGCGGGCCAAATCAAGATCATCGGCCAGAATAAGGCCAAGCGGTGTTTTGCTAAGTGGATAGGTTTCCGGACCCGCATCACCTTTGGGATCAAAGATTGCCAATTCGCCGCCTGCGGCCAAAACCAACGCTTCGTTTGGCGCATCGTATTCAAAGCGAATTCGCCCTGGCCTTTTGATGTAAATCGACCCAGTGGCCAAGCTGCCATCCATGCTAATTTGGGTAAATTCGGCCTCAACCGTGCGCAGTTCGTTCAAATAGTTAGATAGTGATGAAAGTGGCAGTATGTCGGCTTGAGCTGGAAAGGATGCGAGACTGATAAATCCAAACGCCAAAAAGATATTTTTTAAAGTCATGATCTCATCTTAAGCAAAACCGCCCCCGCAACCAACCCCAACTCACCGTATTAAAGACGATTGGCAATTTATTGCTGTTCCGGCACCAGAATTTCGCGTTTTCCCACATGGTTTGACGCGCTGACAAGGCCCGCATCTTCCATTTGTTCAACCAGCCGCGCCGCTTTGTTATAGCCTATGGCCAACTTGCGCTGGATATAGCTTGTGGAACATTTGCGGTCCCGCAGAACAATCGCCACAGCCTGATCATAAAGTGCATCTTCTCCGTCAGAATTTCCGCCAAGACCCAAGACCATGTCAATGCTATCGGCTTTTTCATCATCCGGTCCTTCCACTACGCCGCTTTTATAATCTGGCGGACCATAGGATTTAAGATGATTGACGATTTCTTCGACCTCTTCATCGCTGACAAAGGGACCGTGGCATCGGGTGATTTTTGATCCACCCGCCATGTAAAGCATATCGCCCATGCCCAAAAGCTGCTCTGCGCCCATTTCCCCAAGGATTGTCCGGCTGTCAATTTTGCTGGTCACCTGAAACGAAATCCGGGTGGGAAAATTGGCTTTGATGGTGCCGGTGATTACATCCACCGAGGGCCGCTGTGTCGCCATAATAAGATGGATACCTGAGGCCCGCGCCATCTGCGCAAGCCGCTGAATACAGGCTTCGATTTCTTTGCCTGCAACCATCATCAAATCGGCCATCTCGTCCACGACAACAACGATGAAAGGCATTTTTTCAGGCGCAAATTCTTCAGTTTCAAAAACCGGCTCGCCAGTGGCGTCATCAAAACCTGTTTGCACGGTCCGGCTAAACATTTCGCCTTTGCGCAGCGCATCTTCGACCCGGCCATTATAGCCATCAATGTTGCGCACCCCCATTTTGGACATTTTGCGATAGCGCTCTTCCATTTCGCCAACCACCCATTTAAGCGCCACAACCGCTTTTTTAGGGTCTGTGACCACGGGGCTTAACAGATGCGGAATACCGTCATAAACGCTTAGCTCAAGCATCTTTGGATCAATCATGATCATCCGGCACTCTTCTGGTGTCA
Source organism: Paracoccaceae bacterium (assembly GCA_902512685.1). Lineage (GTDB taxonomy): Bacteria > Pseudomonadota > Alphaproteobacteria > Rhodobacterales > Rhodobacteraceae > CABZJG01. Next base: position 3,340 of record CABXKH010000045.1, read on the forward strand.
GTTTGTAGAGCAGCGATAGGATCATGGTATTTATGGCCACAGATTTACCTGAGCCTGTGGTTCCGGCAATCAGCAAATGCGGCATCTTTGCCAAATTTGCCACCATGGCTTCACCGCCAATATCCTTGCCCAACGCAAGCGGTAATTTTAGATTGCTATCCCCAAATGACTTGCCAGATAAAATTTCCCGCAACACCACTTTTTCACGGTTTTCATTTGGCAGTTCAATTCCGATCACAGAGCGGCCGGGCACTGTCGACACCCGCGCTGAAAGTGCCGACATCGAGCGGGCAATATCATCGGCCAGTCCGATCACCCGGCTGGCTTTTAGACCGGGGGCAGGTTCAAGTTCATACATGGTGACCACCGGCCCCGGACGGACACTGACAATCTCGCCTTTGACCCCGTAGTCATCAAGTACAGCCTCTAATAGGCGGGCATTTTCCTCAAGCGCTTCATCGGAAAGATGGTGGCGCACAACAGAGACAGGATTGGCCAAAAGCCCCAAAGGCGGCAATTCATATTCACTTGCACGATCTTCAAACTGCAATCTTGGCTGGGCTTCTTCCTTGGCGCGCACAGATTGGCTAACCGGCTTTCTAAGCGCTGGCTGCACGACTTTTTTTGCCTCGACCCGTGGGCGATGAATGCCATTGGCAGAGCCAAAATCAAGTGGCTCAGGATCGGCCATATCGACATCATCTGGCTCATATAGATCAATATGATCGCCGCTCATTGCCGGCTCGACGCGGGTGCCAATGGGCGCTGGCTCAGAAGGGCCCCGCATGCGGGATTTAATCACATCCGATATTTTTGCACTGATGCGCGCATCCCCCGGCATAGTCTGGATGTCCACATCTGAGTGCGGCACCACCAACTCGGGTTCGGGCATCTGTTCGCTGCGTTTTGAAAATGTCGGCATGCGCGACAGAAAGCTCGGCTTTTCAATCCGCGCTGGGCGATCATCTTCGGTAAAACCACGTGCTTCAGGGACGCGGGGAATAGACAGGGACCGGCTTGCATATGTCTTTATCTGAGCCTGTGCAGATGGTGTCTCGGACACGGTGTTCTGCGCTTTTCTAAGCGCTTCTTTTTGTTGCAGCGACGCGGCCGCTTTAAATGCTCCGCGCGCACCAACCCCAAGTAATCGTAAAACGGCAGCGTAAGACACCACCAGACCAACCAATAAAAATCTAAAAATTGCGGCTAGCTCTTGGCGTGAAAACCCTAGCGTATAAAGCCCGCTGATCACAACCGCGATGCCCGAGATCAGCGAAATGGCCAGAAGGCTCTGAGCTGTGGGCAGCGGTATGGTGGCCAGAAGGTTGCGCAATACGGTATCACCGAAAAGCCCGCCCATCCCAAAGCTATGGCTCCATTCCCCTAAGGGAACTAAACTTGCAGCATATATTGACGCCAAGGCAATCATTATAGGGGCAAAAATCAACCGTCCAAAGGCGCGTTCAGCCCCTTTATGCAGCAAACAGCGAAAGCCCCAGGCCGCCGCCAAAGTGGCCAGTGCCCAGCAGGACCAGCCTAAGATCAGCATGCTCGGGGCGGCCATCGTGGCACCGGTAACGCCAAGCATATTTTGAACAGGTGCATCCGAGGCCGACAACCAGCTTGGATCTTCGGGTGAATAGCTCGTGATAACCATCGCCATCATGGCGCTGATCGCAATCAGCAAAAGGCCAAGCAATTCTACACCGCGTCTTTCCACCACCGCGTGAATATGCGGCCCGAACAAGGGTTGCTGCTGGTGGGTTTGATTATATGCCATAGATGCCTCGCTACTTGAAAAGACAGTCGCGCAGGCGAATTAGCCCTTGCTCTGCTTCATTTTTTGGGGCCACCAAAGCGGCCCGTACATATTTTTTGCCGGGGTTTTCACCCTCAACATCTCTTGATAGATATGCACCCGGCAGAACCCGAACTCCGGTGTCTTGCCAAAGTTTTAATGCGGCTGCTTCGCCGTCACCCACTTCAATCCAAAGAAAAAAACCTGCCTCGGGGGAATTATATCCCGACACTCCGGCAAAAATTTCATCCGCCATTTGAAATTTTTCAGCATAAAGCGCGCGGTTTTCGATCACATGCGCCTCATCGGCCCAAACCTTTGTTGCTGCACGCTGCAACGGCAATGGCAGCGGCGCACCCGAATAGGTCCGCAGTTGTTTTAACTGCGCAATGCTGCGCGGCCCGCCAGAGGCAAACCCCGATCTAAGCCCCGCAAGGTTCGAGCGTTTTGACAGGGAATGAAACACCACAACCCGCTCTGGATCAGCGCCAAACTCTGCCGCCATCTGCAGCCCACCAACCGGCGGCGTATCCCGATATATTTCACTGTAGCATTCATCTGCAAAAATTTGAAAATCATGCTTTTCGGCCAAACCAAGCAAATCCTGCCAATAGGCGCGGCTGGCCACTGCGCCTTGCGGGTTTGAGGGCGAGCAGAGATAGGCAATGGCTGTGCGCTCCAACACCTCAGGCGGCAGGGCGGTATAATCAGGCAAAAATCCACTTTCTGCGGTGGCCGGTGCAAAAACCGGCTCTGCGCCAATTGAAAGCGCAGCAACCATATAGACCTGATAAAACGGATTGGGGATTAAAATCACCGGCGGTTTGCCACCCATCGTTTCGGGGCAAAGCGCCATCGCGGCGTTATAAAGCCCCTCTCGGGTGCCGTTGAGTGCCACGATCTGCTCAGCGGGGTTTACCGCGGCACCGTAACGCGTTTGCAGCCATGTGGCGATCGACTGCAGTAACTCGGGGCTGCCCTCGTTCGGCGGGTATCTGTTAAACTCGGCCGAGTGCTCGGCAATTACATCGGCCACCCACGCCGGAAAGGCATGCTTTGGCTCGCCGATGGTCATATGCAAAACATCACCACCCGGCGCATACTGATCAAGCAAGGCGCGCAGACGCGGAAACGCATAAGCCGGTAGGTTCGAAAACCGCTCAGGAAACATTTTTTAGCCTCAAAGTTCGGGATCATAACGCCCCGATTGCTGTTAGAATAACCAAGCTAGGCTGCTACGTCTACAAAAACGCACCAAAAAAAGGGCTTTCTATAAGAAATTGTCGCAAAAATCCCATGAAATTCGATGATTTAGGGGGTTTTTAGTTTTTCAAAGCAGTCTCGGCCGCTGCGCTAAGCCGTAAAAGCCAGTTTTCTTCACCCGGACCGGCCATCAACATCAGCCCGCAACTTGGCGTGCCAGTGGGCAATGTTACGGCACATAGCCCCATCAGATTGCCGATCCGCGTATTGCGAAGGGCCAACAGGTTTTCAGTAACATAATAGGTTTCATCGCTCAAAAGCCGCTGTGCATCCGGCGGCAAAATGGGTGCAGTGGGACATAAAACAGCGTCATATCCGGCGGTTTTTTCAGTATAACTTTGCCGCAACGCGCCCAATTTATGCCAGGCCGCCACATAATCGGCCGCGGTAAATTCAGCGCCGCCGCGAAACCGTTTGAGAATTTCATCAAACATCAGATGCGGCTGGGCCTCGATCACATCTTTCCAAGTGCCATAAGCCTCTGAAGTATACAAAATCGGACTTAGCGGCAGTGCATCACTTACGGCCGGTATTTCAACATTTTCAATGATTGCACCAGCCTCAGCCAACCTCTCAAGTGCGGTTTCAAAACCAATGCGGGGGGCGTCACGCAAATCATCAAAGGCCGCGGTTCGCAAAACAGCCAGACGTTTTCCACGCAAATTACAGGTTTGCATATCCAGTGCAGGGCGCCCATGCAACGCGGCAAAGAGCAAAGCGGCATCTTCGACAGTTTTGCTCAGCGGGCCGATAGTATCAAAGGATTCACACAGCGGCACAACCCCGTCCAGTGACAAGCTGCCAGCTGTGGTTTTCAGCCCCACCAAATCATTCCAAGCCGCCGGTATCCGTACCGATCCACCCGTGTCCGATCCTATTGCCGCCGCCGCCAATCCAAATGCCACAGAAGCAGCAGCGCCCGAGGATGATCCCCCGGAAACGGCGCTTGGGTCATTTACGCAAGGCGGGCTTTCGGTCATTGGGTTCAACCCTAAACCGGAAAAGGCCAGTTCAGACATATGGGTTTTGCCGATGCACACCAATCCCATTGCGCTGGCATTACGCAACACTTTTGCGTCGCGCTCGGGGATGCGCCCACGCAGCAATGCGCTGCCAGCTTCGGTGGCACGGCCTGCGGTGTCAAACAGGTCTTTCCAGCTGATCGGCACCCCATCCAAAGGCGACAGCCGTTGACCAGAGCGGGCCCGGGTCTGGGCAGCGCGCGCTTCGGCCAAGGCACGATCTGGCGTTAGCATGGTAAAAATACGGTGGCTTTGCGGATGGTCTTCGGCCGCATCCAAATAGGTTTGGGTTAGGGCAACCGGATCTAATTTGCCGTGCTGAATTGCCTGTCCCTGCTGCGCAGCTGTCAAATCAACTATAGAATTCATCGCCCATACTCCTTGTGATTGCCGCAGAGGGTAGCGGCATCAAAGCACATGGACAATCCTACAGTTTGACCCATAGTAGATTTATGAACTACGACACAGATATTGCAATTGTTGGCGGCGGTTTAAATGGCGCTATGATGGGTTTGGCCTTGGCAAAGGCCGGTTTTAGGATCACGATCATTGATTCCCTGACGTCAAAATCTCAGCAAGACCCTCAGTTTGATGGGCGTTGTTATTCTTTGGCACTGGCTTCCATCCGCTTGATGCAAGCCTTGGGTCTATGGGAAGCGCTCGCCCCAAATGCACAGCCTATTTTAGAGATAAAGGCCGCCGATGGGCGGGCATATTCTAATCCATCCCCGTATTTTTTGCATTTCGACCATCACGAAATAGAAGAAGGCCCCATGGGCCATATGGTGGAAGACCGCCATTTACGCCCGCTTTTGCAACAGCGTTTGCAAAGTGCAGCAAATATCAGCTACCGTGCCGGCCTGTCAGTTTCTGAGATGGCAATAAGCGATACTCACGCCCAGCTGATACTTGATACTCAAGAGATCATCACCACCCGCTTGGTGATCGGTGCAGACGGCCGGCAAAGCCAGACCGCCCAGCGCGCGGGGATCAAACGTACCGGATGGCGGTATGGCCAAACCTCTTTGGTCTGCGCCCTGAGCCATGATACCCCCCATCAGGGCATTGCCTGCCAGTATTTCATGCCCCCCGGCCCGCTTGCCATTCTGCCATTAAAAGGCAACAGATCATCCATTGTATGGACGGAAAGTGACGCCAATGCCACCACCATCATGGCCATGGATGACAAGGATTATCTGGCGGTCTTGCAACCTCGCATCGGTGACTATCTGGGTAAGATAGAGTTGGCTGGCGCGCGCTATAGCTATCCTCTGGATTTGACCATAGCGCAAAATTATGTCGCGCCGCGGATGGCTTTGGTGGGCGATGCGGCCCATGGGGTCCATCCCATTGCCGGACAGGGGCTCAATTTGGGTTTGCGCGATATCGCCGCCCTGAGCGAGGTGCTCAGTGATGCCCGTCTGCGTGGTGAAGATTTTTCATCTCTGGCCGTTTTACTGCGCTATCAGGAATGGCGCCGGTTTGATACAACCGCACTTGCCCTTGCAACAGATGCGGTTAACAAATTGTTTTCAAATGACAATACTTTACTTCGGACGCTTCGGGATCTGGGCATGGGGGCGATTAACAGAATGCCTACACTGCGTCGTAGTTTTATTCGCGAAGCTGCGGGCCTTACTGGTGAGCTGCCGCGTTTAATGCAATAAAATGTAGTTACTCATCAAGCATTCGGGCTTCGTCAATTAACACAATCGGGATACCATCGCGAATTGGAAACGCCAGTCCGGCAGCTTTCGATACCAACTCTTGGCGATCAGCATCATAGGTCAGCGGATTGTGCGTTTGTGGACAGACCAACGCTTCTAGCATCCGTCGTTCGGCTGTGTCAGAGGGTAGCGCGCTCATTGAAGTCTTTCCTCAGATGATCCGGCACGCAGGCTGTATTCAATCAGCGTGACAAGTGTTTCGCGGCGGGTGACAAGCGAAGGCGCCTCAAGCAAAGCCTGCTTATCTTCGGTGTTAAAATCAAGCAGCATCGACAGAGAATTAATCAGCAATTCATCATCCGCGTCACGCAGGGTTTCCCAATCGGTTGATAGCTCTCGTTGCTCAAAATACCGAGATAGTAATTTGAAAAACTCATCGCGATTAAAATCAGGGTCTTTTTCTGTAACAGAGCGATCCCTGTCAAACCCGGTCCAGCTGGCTTCGAATTTACGGTAGGGGGTGAAGCCCGTAATTTCTTTTCCCAAGCGATAACGGCTAATGCCTGTCAGTGTCACCATATACCGGCCATCTTCGGTTTCAGAAAACTGCGTTAGCCGGCCGGCGCAACCGATGGATTGCATGCGCTCAGTTCCGTTTTGTTCACTGGGTTGGATCATCCCGATCAACCGATCCGGGGTTTTGAGCACATCCTCGATCATCGCCAGATAACGTGGCTCGAATATGTGCAATGGCAAGCGTGAGCGCGGCAGCAGCAAAGCCCCGGGTAAGGGGAATACTGGGATAACATCTGGCAAGTCAGTTTGATGTGTCATAATCGAATGATAGCACCGCAACGCGTTCAGGCAAATATCATTGAGCTTAATTTACGTCTGCCGTTCAATACTATTGGGTCATTGGGCTTTAAAGCATCAAAAATAGTGAACAATTGGGCCTTGGCGGCGCCGTCGTTCCACTCCTTGTCGCGGCCAAATAAATCCAACAATTCATCGACCGCCGCTTCGGCCTGACCACCAGCATAAAGTGCTTGGGCATAATCCAGCCGTGCTTGGTGATCATTTGGATCAGCCTCTAGCGCCGCCTGTAAATCCCCCAGAGGGCCAGCGTTTTGGGCTTGTTTGGCAAGTTCAAGCTGGGCAAAGGCAGCCTCAAGTTCAGGGGTTTCTGCAATTTCGGCCGGCGCCCCGTTTAAGGTGGCCTCAGCTTCGTCCAGATTGTCCAGTGCTATGAGCGCACGCACCAACCCGCCATAAGCGCCCGCATGGGCAGGTTCTTCGCCAAGGATGGCCTGAAAGGTTTGCGCGGCATCCTCGGCTTGACCATCGGTTAGCATTTCCTCGGCCGCTTCAACCGCATCGTCCAATCCACCGTCCGCAGCACCGCCGCCAGCGGCAACAACACGGTCGACAAAGGCTTTAATTTCGGATTCGGGCACCGCGCCCTGAAAACCATCAATTGGCTGTCCCTGCCAAAAGGCATAAACCGTTGGAATGGACTGCACTCGCAATTGGCCTGCGATGCCCTGATTTTCATCCACATTTACCTTGGCCATTTTCACCGCGCCCTTTGCAGCGATCACAGCCTTTTCCAATTGCGGGCCCAAAGTCTTGCAAGGGCCGCACCATGGGGCCCAAAAATCAACAATGACCGGAATGGTTTGGCTCGCCTCGACCACATCTGCCATAAAGCTGGCCTCTGTTACGTCATTAACAAGTCCGTCTGCAGAGGGAGCAGGAGTTTGGCCCAATTCGATCATGATTTTTCCTCGCGAGTCATTAGCTAATGCCTATATGGCGTGTCTGCGGTGAAATTCAAAGGTCAAAACTGGCAAAAACCGGTGCATGATCGCTTGGCTGTTCCCACCCGCGCACATCACGCAGAACACGCGAGGAATGCGCGGCCGCAGAAATATCATCCGTTGCCCAGATATGATCAAGCCGCCGGCCTTTGTCGGCGCTGTCCCAGTCACGGGCACGGTACGACCACCAGCTATAAAGCCGCCCGTCCGGAATGTCCTGCCGGGTGATATCAACCCACTTGCCCGCCGCTTGTGTTTCGGCCAAATGGTCAACTTCAACCGGCGTGTGGCTCACCACTTTCAACAGCTTTTTGTGATCCCAGACATCATCTTCGCGCGGTGCAATGTTCAAATCGCCCACAAGAATGGATTTTTGGGGGGCTTCAGCATGAAACCAGTCGCGCATTCCGGTCAGGTAGTCGAGTTTCTGGCCAAACTTTTCGTTGACTTCCCGGTCAGCCACATCGCCGCCAGCAGGGACATAAAAATTGTGGACGGTTACGCCGTTTTCTAGCTGTCCAGCGATATGGCGGGCATGTCCGAGGGCAGCAAAATCCTGCGATCCGGCCTCGGTGATGGGCAGCCGCGACAGGGTCGCAACACCATTATAGCCCTTTTGTCCGCGCGCCACCATGTAGGGATAGCCCGCTGCGGCAAACACCTCGGCTGGGATTTTGTCGACCGGCGATTTACATTCTTGCAGGCATAAAACATCAGGGCCTTCTTCGCGCAGCAATTTTGTCACTAAAGCGGCGCGCAGCCGGACCGAGTTGATATTCCAAGTGGCAATGGTAAAGGGCAATTTCATTTTTCCTTATAACGGTGGATGCCTGCCCCTATCATATAATTTTTTCCAAGTGTAGGGCGCTAAGCGCCCGCCACTGTAACTAATCACTTCAAATTCGACCCCTGCGTCATCGTAAAAATATAATCGCCGCCCCGGTTCGTAATCAGCGTGTGATATGGGCTTGAAGCCCGCGTTTATGACCCTTTCTTCGGTCTCATCAAGGCTATCCACCACAACACCAATATGATTGAGGCCGCCCTTTCGGCTATATGTATCACCCACTGGCTTTAGATTCTTGCTAGGCCTGTAAAGCGCAAGATATCTAGCGTCATCACCAACATGCATGGTGAAACCTGTTTCTAAAGCAGGGCCTTGCCAGCGGATTTTCCAGCCGAATACGTCGGCCATCCAAGCGGCTGTTTTTTCAGGATCAGGGGTGGAATAATTTACATGTTCCAAGGTTGCGTGTGACATATCGATCTCTCCTCTTTAAATTGATCGACCTTTGTTGTAAAAGTTTAAGTTAACTTTAAGTCAATAGTTTATTTGAGATTATGTATGAAAGAAATTTCCATAGGATATTTGTCCCGTCGCACCGGGGTGGCGACCTCAGCGCTACGCTATTATGAAACCCTAGGATTGATTACCCCGAACCGAAATGCCGGCGGGCAACGGCGGTATCCACGCTCGGATATCCGGCGCATTTCACTTATTATGGCAGCTCAGAGGTTTGGCTTTACCCTGCCCCGGATCAATGATCTGCTGCGCAGATTGCCGAACGGCCGCACCCCATCCAAGGCAGATTGGGAAATCATTGGCGATCTTTTTCACAGCGAATTAACCGAGAAGATCAATGAACTGGAAAGACTGCGCGACACGCTGAGCAGTTGTATCGGCTGTGGGTGCCTGTCGATGACGGCCTGCGCACTTTATAATCCTGAAGATCAGGCATATCGCCATGGCCCCGGACCGCGATATCTAATGGGAAATGCGCCCCATAAGATCTGAGTAAAAAAAACCCCGGGAGAGCCCGGGCCAGTTCAACAGGGAGAATTGCATATCATCACCCGGATATGCACGGGAGCTCGACTATTTAATTAACGATCAATTGCAGCAAAACTTTGACAAACAAATGTTATTTTATAGTTAACGCGCCTATGCGACTAATTTGTAACCCCCGCTTTCAGTAATAAGAAGCGATACACGTGCTGGATCTGGTTCGATTTTTTGACGAAGCCGATAAATATGGGTTTCAAGCGTATGAGTGGTGACATTGGCATTATAGCCCCAGACTTCATGCAGCAAAGTATCACGGGCGACAATTACATCAGCCGAGCGCAGAAGGAATTTCAAAATATTGGTTTCTTTTTCGGTCAGGCGAATTTTCTGACCATCCTGCATCAGCAAAACTTTATAGGCGGGTTTAAACGTATAGGGCCCGACGGCGAAATTTGCGTCTTCCGACTGCTCATGCTGCCGCAACTGGGCGCGCATACGGGCCAAAAGTATCGGAAACTTAAAGGGTTTTGTCACATAATCATTTGCCCCCGCATCCAGCCCAAGGATGGTATCGGCATCACTGTCTTGTCCTGTCAGCATGATGATAGGGCATTTTACCCCCTGCTTTCGCAGCAATTTACAAAGTTCACGGCCGTCGGCATCAGGCAAACCGATATCCAGGATCAGCAAATCAAAATCATTTTCTTTTGTTAAATCTATTGCACCTTGGGCATTGCCAGCCTCGAGCACTTCAAATTCTTCAATGATCGACAATTGGTCGACTAGCGCATCGCGCAGGTCTTCGTCATCGTCTATCATCAGTATTTTTTTTGCTTGGCTCATTTTCTTTATCCTTGAGTGTTGCACAACAGATGCGGATAATTGAAGTATAATTCAAGTCTGGTTGTGCCGGACTCACGCCGAAGTGTGAAAAATGGTCAATTTGAAACAATATTTATAGAAAATGAAACATTGACCCTAGCGGGGGTTTGGATCACAAACCGATAATTATGGATCAGCCGGTGAGGATGCGTTGATGGCGCTAAATCCGACAGTAACAGAACAGATTGCCCGCGCCCGTGCCGATATGCGCATGGGGGTTCCTGTTCTGCTGTTGTCTGAAACGCCCGCTCTGGTTATCCCCGCTGAAACCCTGTCAGCCGAGCGATTAAATGATCTTCACGCGTTGGGGGAAACCGTCAGTTTGGCGTTGACCGAACGGCGGGCGGCGACTTTGAAACTTGCAGCATATGATGGCGATTTGGCGCGGATTCTGCTTTCATCTGAACAAACAATTTCCTGGATCAAAGCCGTGTCTGATCCAGCCGATGATCTAAATGCACCTTTGAAGGGCCCGTTTAAGGCCCAGCGCGGCGGGTCGGTTGACCTTGAACGTTCTGCGCTTCAACTGATTAAGGCTGCGCATCTGCTTCCGGCAGCAGTTGTCGCGCGGTTGCCTGCTTCACAAAACCTTGGGGCTTTTGACAAGCTCACCCGCTTGGAGAGCAAAGCGGCCTTGCCTTTGCTTTCTGCGCCTGCGGTGCTGTCAGATATTGCCTCGGCCAGCCTCCCAATTTTTTCCGCTCCCAAAGGACATCTGCATGTGTTTCGGCCCGAAAATGGTGGAGAAGAACATTATGCGATGGAAATCGGCCGCCCATCACGGTCCGAGCCGGTTTTGGTGCGGCTACATTCTGCCTGCTTTACCGGTGATGTGCTGGGCAGTTTAAAATGCGACTGCGGCCTGCAGCTGCGCGGCGCGTTGCAGCAGATGGGCGATCAAGGCGCTGGCGTGCTTTTGTATTTGAACCAAGAAGGCCGCGGTATTGGGCTGGCAAATAAAATGCGCGCCTATGGGCTACAAGATCAGGGTTTTGATACGGTGGAAGCCAATCATCGGCTGGGCTTTGATGATGATGAACGCGATTTTAGGCTTGGGGCGTCGATTTTAAAAGAGATGGGCTTTACCAAGATTAGGCTTTTAACCAACAATCCAGCAAAAATCACCATGATGGAGCGCAATGGCGTTCAGGTGGTGGAACGGGTGCCATTGATTACCAAAAGCACCGATGAAAACAGGGCCTATCTGGCGACCAAGGCTGCGAAATCGGGCCACCTGCTGTGAAATAATACCCTTATTTCGGTGCGCCGCGTGCGCCAAAAATCGCTGAACCAACGCGCACATGCGTGGCGCCAAAGCCAATGGCCATTTCAAAGTCAGCCGACATGCCCATGGACAGACCGCTTAAACCGTTGCGATGAGCGATTTTGGCCAAAAGCGCAAAATGCAGCGCGGGGGTTTCGTCAACAGGCGGGATGCACATCACACCCCGCACCGGTAAATCCATGGCGCTGCAACTGGCAATGAACGCATCTGCATCTTCGGGCATAATGCCCGCTTTTTGCATCTCTTTACCGGTATTAATTTGTATAAACAGATCCGGGCAGCGCCCCGTTTCCTGCGCCAGCCGCGCCAAAGCGGTGGCAAGTTTTGGCCGGTCAAGCGAATGGATGACATCAAAAAGCTCAGCCGCCTGACGGGCTTTGTTGGTTTGTAGCGGGCCAAGAAGATGAAGATCAATGGCGTCAAAACGCTTGCGAAAATCGGGCCATTTCCCGGCTGCTTCCTGCACCCGGTTTTCGCCGAAAACTCTTTGGCCTTGCTCAAGAACCTGTTTAACCCGCGCATTGGGCTGCACCTTTGAAACAGCGATTAGCTTGACCTGCCCCTTGGGTCGGTCGTGCGCTGCCTCAGCTGCAGCAATGCGGGTTTGAATTTCGACAAGAGACATTTATGGGCTCCTTAGAGTGTCCTTTACACATAACAGCTGCGGAGAAATTGCAAGCCCTAAGCCTGCGGCAATGTCACTATTAGATAAAAAAAGAGCGGCCCATAGGCCGCTCTTTCGCATTTAACCAATGTGGTTAAATTAGAATGTGAATGCTGCAGAAACTTCTACTTCGTTCACGTTGTTTGTTTGACCTTTGATAACAACTCCACCCAAGTCATATGCAATTGACATTACGGTTTGAGCATCGCCACCAGTTGCTGTTGCTAACCGACCTGAGTCATAGGCATATGAAAGCGAGATGTCGCCCATTGTGTAACCAACACTCAGTTCGTTGTCGCCGTCCAGCGCTTTTGCAGTTAGTGTGATGTCGTTCAAAGATGTAGCAACTTTTACGTATGTCTTAGAAGCTTGGTCTGTTCCGACAGTCACAGTCGACGCACCCATTGTGTAGGCTGCAGAGGCATCCCATGCCGCGCCAGAGTCAGCACCTTCAACAGTGATCGCCAAGTCACCCGCTTTGAATGACGCGCTCAGAGCGCTTACAGATGAAGAGTTGTTTGTTGCGTAACCAACAGTCAAATCGCCAGCAGTGTAACCCACTTTGATTTCGCTTTTACCTGCGCTTGTGTCTTCTGTGTAAGACGCAGAAATGCCGCTGCCTGCATAAGACACTTGAAGGTCACCAGACTCCTCGCTACCACCACCGGCATCCATTTCGCCATCTTTGTCATATGTCAAAGACAGGCCTGAACCGGACATAGTGACCGCGCCACCAATGTCGACAGAGTTGTTTGCTGCAGCAGCAGCGTTACCGTCCAGAGCATCTGTAGTATTAGCGTCAGTTTCATCGATGCTGATGCTTGCAGAGTATGAAATTCCGCTTGCTTCACCTGACATCGCAACGCCAAGATCAGTGCTTGAGCCCCATGATTCGGTAGCACCGCCATCCCAGTTGCCGTATGTCAGTTTGGCAGAACCGCTGAATGATACGTCGGCTGCTGCAACGCCAGCTGTCATTACGAGAGCTGTTGTTGTGAGAAGAACTTTTTTCATTTTTTTTCCCTCGGGTTATTATAATGCATTCCCTAAGCACGTGAATCGCGATCAGGTATGGCAGATTAATCGCTTTTTTTCCCGATGGTTTGCAAGCAAATGAGCAGATCAACATGCGCAGAATAGAAATATGATGCAGCTATGCCACACCTTGAAGAGGGCGTAAAATACCTAAATCTCTGCCTTTTTGGATGAATGGACGCTATCTAGACAGTCTAAGATGGTAATTTCCTTAACTAGGCAGGGGTTTGACCGGTAATTTAGCCAATTTATCGACCCATTTTAGCTGCGCGGGTAAGCAGCGCGATTGCAGATCGTAATTTTTCACTGCAAATGCCCGGGCCGCAGCACCTAGCTTTGCGCGCCGCTTTTCATCCATAAGAAGGGAATCAATGCGGCGCACCAAGGCTTTGGTATCGAAAAAATCCACCAAAACGCCGGTTTTTCCGTGTTTAATCACTTCTTTCACCGGTGCCGTATCGCTAGCGACGATGGCGCATTCGGCGCTCATGGCTTCGATAAGGCTCCAGCTGAGCACGAACGGATAGGTTAGATAGACATGCACTCGGCTAACCTGCAAAACCGATAAAAATACCTCATAAGGCACCCGCCCAAGGAAATGGACCCGCTGCCAATCCGCATCCGATATCTCAGAGCGTACCTCATCCGCAAAATCTGCTTCCATGTTTTACCTTCGGGTGGCCGGGCCCCGTAACTGAGCCCGTCGCCGCCAAGCAATACTATTTGCGCCTTGGGTCTTTTGCGCAGCAACTCTGGCAAGGCCCGCATAAACACATGATATCCCCTGTAAGGTTCAAGATTACGGTTGATGAATGTAATCACCTCATCCTTGCCCGTCAGGGATTGGCCATCGCCTATCCGCAGCTCTGCATCCGTGTTGGTGGTTACATGGTTTGTATCAATACCGTCATGCGCAACCGTGATATGCTCACGAAAGCTGGGGGGAAAGGTGCCGGCCTGAAATTTGGTTGGGCTTAGACCGGCCTCTGCAATATCGAAGTGTAAATGGTTATTGAGGTTCCTTATTCTGAGCTTGAGCGGAACAAGGGCCGGATGAGTGGAGGAAAATTCAGGATCAAAATCAATGCTGTCCTGGTCAGATTTATAATATAACTCGCAATACAGCCCAATTCGCGCTTTGGGCCAAACATCTTTTAAAAACAGGCTTTCCCCCCACCCAAAATGGGCCAGAATAACATCTGGCTCAAACCCGCTATCGCGCAGTTTTAGGGCCGCATGGAAACACGCCTCGGCGCGGATAACTTTGGTTTCAAAATCTACCACCCAGGGGTGGATACCCTTTGTGCTGCCGCGCGAAATGGAATAGGGGAGCACGCGCACACCATTCCAGTTAACCGGTTTTTTCACTTTCGGGGTCAAAGCCACCACCTCATCACCGCGCTTGGCAAGGGCTGGTCCAAGATGCTTATATTGGCCGGGGAAATTTTGGTGTATAAGT
>CABXKH010000046.1 GCA_902512685.1 Paracoccaceae bacterium
GAAAAAACGCATCTGAGGCCACCACAGAGCCTTGGGTAAAAGGCGCCGAGAGTGCCAGCGTTTCGGCCATATCTTCGGCCTTGCGCGCAGCAATGCGGCAACTGTCGACACGGCTCATCTGACCGGCGCCGATGCCCACGGTTGCCGCCGCTTTGGCATAGACGATGGCGTTGGATTTCACGTGTTTGCTCACCCGCCACGCAAACAGCATATCGGCCAGCTCTTGCGCACTGGGCGCGCGCTTGCTGACCACTTTGAGGTCTGATTCGGTGATCCGGCCAGTGTCTTTGTCCTGTAATAGAAACCCTCCGGCCACTTGCCTTAGGGTGGCGCCGGGTTGCTGCGGATTGGCCATCCCGCCGGTGGTCAGCAGCCGCAGGTTTTTCTTGGCGGCAAAGACCGCGATCGCCTCGGCTGTGGCATCGGGTGCAATGACAACTTCGGTAAAGATTTTGCTGATCTCTTCGGCGGTGGCTTTGTCCAAGGTCTGGTTCACCGCGATAATTCCACCAAAGGCGCTGGTCCGGTCGCAATCAAACGCCGAAGTATAGGCCGCCGCAAGGCTATCGCCGCGCGCCACACCGCAGGGGTTGGCATGTTTGACGATCACGCAGGCTGGCCCCTCGGCGGGGTCAAATTCGCTGGCCAGCTCAAAGGCGGCATCGGTATCGTTTATATTATTATACGACAGCTCTTTGCCCTGATGCTGAATAGCTGTGGCGACCCCGGCGCGGGCGTTGCCGTCCACATAAAACGATGCCGACTGGTGCGG
Organism: Paracoccaceae bacterium; assembly: GCA_902512685.1. Lineage (GTDB taxonomy): Bacteria > Pseudomonadota > Alphaproteobacteria > Rhodobacterales > Rhodobacteraceae > CABZJG01. The sequence goes on from CABXKH010000046.1 coordinate 773, forward strand.
GTTTTCGCCATAGCGCAGGCTTTGCGCCAAATTTCCTGCCTGACTGTGCCGCCGTGGGGCTTTATTGCCCAAGGCCTGTGCCATCCAGCCCGAAACAGCGGCGTCATAGGCCGCGCAGCGGGCATAGGCGCGCTGGGCCATCTGCTGGCGAAACCCATAAGAGGTCTGGCCATCCTGCGCTGCCAATTCGCCCAGCAGGGCCTCATAGTCTTCCACATCCACCACGGTGGTCACAAAACGGTGGTTTTTCGCCGCCGCCCGGATCATCGCAGGCCCGCCAATGTCGATATTTTCAACGCAGCTGTCATAGTCACCGCCGCCGGCAACTGTTTGCTCGAAAGGGTAAAGATTGACCACCAAAAGGTCGATCCCGGAAATATCATGGGCCTCCATTGCGGCCGTATGATCAGGGTTATCGCGCAGCGCCAGCAACCCACCATGCACCTTGGGGTGCAGGGTTTTGACCCGCCCATCCATCATTTCGGGAAACTGCGTGACCGCGGCGACATCGGTCACCTCTAAGCCACTGTCGCGCAGGGCCTTGGCGCTGCCGCCGGTGGACAGAATTTCAACGCCGCTAGCACTCAAAGCGCGGGCCAGATCCACAAGGCCAGTTTTATCGGAAACAGAAAGCAATGCGCGGCGCAACGGGAAAAGATCAGTCATAAGTATATGGGTCCATTTATTAGTTAACCGGCAGCTGTGACGTCCAAATGCACATCGCGCACCGCAACCGCAGTGTCATGGGCTTTGGACAGGGACCAGCTGATGCGCGATGCATACTCTATTGCGCGCTGAGATAAAACAATCTGTTTTGTCGCGCGTGGATGCAGCCGGCCAGTTTCCAGATACACACTGTTTTCAAGCTGCATCTGACAGGTGCTGTCAAAGCGTAAGAGCCAGATTTCACCGCTTTTTAGCGTCAATGAGACCGCCCTGCCGCCCAGATCAATCTGCGGATCTACATCTGGGTGCAGATGCAGGCGCACCTGATAGCCAAAGCCGGCAAGTTCTGAGGCCTCAAACGCCTTACTGAAGACCCGCTTATCTTTGTCATCTATGGCCATCAAAATATCTTCAGCTATGAGCGAACGGCCATCGGCCGACAGATCAAGCTTGCGCACATGGGTCAGCCCATTGAGGGCCACATAGCCGTTATGTCCGCCTTCAAATCGGATTTTATCGCCCATCTGGCTGATTTCACACAGCAGCTCGGTGGGTCCGTCGGTCAATGCCTCACGCGCATGTCCGCCATAGCTTAGGGTGCGCCCTAGCCGGGCACTGGAAAGGCCGTCTATATAAAGCGTTGAATGCGAGGGTGTTGCCCGCCCGGCGCGGCGCCAGTCGGCGCCAAAGCTGACTCCAGAGCCGCAGTTGACGATCAATGGCCGCCGGCCTGAACACAGCTCAAAGGCCAAACTAGAGGCATGCGCATTAATCGAAGCCCGCCCGAAAGGCGGCCGGGCGGCATCAATGACCACGCTGGTGCGCCCTGCAGAAAGACGCGCGTATCCCATAGCCAATGCATTGCTTTCAACTGTTTTGTTCCCCGATTGCACCAAAGCATGATCCAGCCGGCCTTCGATGCCGCGCCCGCCGCCATGAAACCGCGCCAGACTGCCATCACAATGGCGCAGACTGCGCAGCGTGGGGGCGATCCGATCAATGGCTTCTAGATGCGCCGGCGCCGGTGTCCAGTCTGCATCGCGCAGCGCTGCTGCGGTCCAGGTCAACAGGGTAAATACCTCAAGCAGCTCTTCGGGATTTCGGGTCAAAATAGCGCCCGAGGCATCAATCTGGGTGCGGCATTCACGCGCCAGCGCACTGGTTGCAGGGGCAACATAATGCTGCATGTTCTTGAGTGACAAACCAGCGTAAATCAGCCCTGACAAAGCTTCAAAGCGCGGCAATCCGGGGGCCGCCTTAGACCACCGACGCCCCAAAAACATTGCTTGCCGCCCCAGCGTGAGGAAAAATTCATCACGTGCCTTGGGCGATTTGCCCTGCACCAGCATCAAGCCATGATGCACCCAGCGAATAAGCCGCCGGCCGGTTAAATCCGGCACCCAGCCAGCACCACGCCCACCGCCATATCGTCTGATCCAATCCGTGGCCCATGCCTCGGCCAGTTTGCCCGCCGTCGGCGTGCCCACCGCTGCAAGATCATCAAGCCAGCCAAAGCCATGCACCTCGTCTAGAAATTCCTGTTCGCGCACCGGAATATCCCATGGCGCTTTGCCCGGGGCTTCAACCAAATGCCCTGCAAACATCAAATTTCCGGCGCAGAGCTGTTTGCCGCGCGCATAGCTGCCGATTGAGCGTGGCTCGGGCGCCGCTTTGAAATCCGTTTCAGGCCGCGAAAACCGCAGCGCGCGGGCCGTCAGCCCGTGCATCAATTGCAAATACAATTGCGATAGATTGTTTGTTTGTGCCATTCACCCCGCCCTACTCGAGAAGTGGCCTTTGAGTATCTTGTAAACTATATTCAAACGGGATCGGAGAGTCACGGCGCAATCATAACCTTATTGTCCATCCCAGCGTAAAATCGAAATGAAAAATCCGTCAAGCCCGCCCTTATCTGACAGCATATCAGGCCGCAGACGCAGGCCTTCGGGGGCGGCCTTCATCTGCGAATCAACAATGTCGGTTTCCAAGGCGCTGTGATCAATCTTTAGGCCGCGATGCCGCTTAAGCGCCTCTTCTATTTGGCACTCGCCTTCGTCTGGCAAGAGCGAACAGGTGCAAAACACCAAGCGCCCGCCGGGATTGAGCAAACTGATCGCATGGTCAATCATCCGGCCTTGCAGCTCAATAAGTTCGAAAAAGTCGCTACCATCCTTGGCATAAGGCAGATCGGGATGGCGGCGGATGGTGCCGGTGGCTGAGCAGGGCGCATCCAGCAAGACAATATCATAACTTTCGCCGCCATGCTCAAGCGCATCTTGCGCCTCAAGTTGGGCCTGAAGCTGGGTCCGGCGCAGATTTTCTTCGACCCGGCTCAACCGGGTGGGCGAAATATCAATCGCGCGCGTGACTGCGCCTGCCGCGGCCAGTTGCATGGTTTTACCCCCCGGCGCGGCGCAAAGATCAAGCGCGGATGCCCCCGCGATAACGCCCAAAAGCCGCACCGGCAAAGCGGCGGCTGCATCCTGCACCCACCACGCGCCACTTTCATATCCCGGCAAAGCAGATATCTGCCCCGCCGAGGTCAGGCGCAGCGATCCGCCAAGCACCACCTTAGCGCCAAGCGTCTCAGCCCAGTGATCAAGCTTGTCAGGGTTTTTAACCGTAATATCCACTGGCGGCGTTTGAAAATGCGCCTGCTCAATAGCCGCCACCGTGGGCGACCCATAAGCGGTTTGGAGCGGTTTACGCAGCCATTTGGGCAAATGCGGCACCCGCAGCTCGCCATAAGCTGCCGACCCATCGGCTGCAACCTTACGCAGCACCGCATTGGCAAGCCCCTTTAGGTGCCCGCCGCGTTTTGTCGCCGCCACTAAATTTACCGCCGCATTGACCACCCCATGCGGATCGCCGCCGCTGCAAAGCTCATAGGCCGCAAGCCGCAGAATATTGCGCACAGGGTCCGGTGGGGTTTTGCGCAAATGCCGCGATAAAAGCCGATCAACGCGCTCAAGACCACGCAGAGTTTCAACCGCCAGTCGCTGCGCGCGGGCGCGATCGCCGGGCTGCAGGGACTGCAGCGCACCACTGGCAATAATTTCGGCCATCAAACGGCGTTCGATCAGGACCGCATTTAGCAGCTGAACAGCGCCGCCACGGGCGGTTTCGGGCGGTTTTGGCATCGATTGATCCTTGCCTTGGCTAAAGGCCCGCGTATATCAAGACAAAGAGTAATAGGAAAGAGCGCATGAGCGAGAAAGACAAGCTGCCAGAGGCGGCTAAGCGGGCCCTTGCCGAAGCCGAAGAACGGCGCAAAGCTGCCCAAGCCGTCACGCAGCCCAAAGAGCTGGGCGGACGCGATGGCCCCGAACCCGTACGGTATGGCGATTGGGAAAAAAACGGCCTTGCGGTTGATTTTTAGCGCCTAGCCAAGCTGGGTGCCAACCGGCAGCGCAAACCCGCGCAGAAAACTGCCGCTGTCTTGGGCCGATTTGCCCGCGCGTTGCAATTGGGTTAACCGCAGCGTGCCCTGACCGCAGGCGATCTTTAAATCCGGACTTAGAACCTGCCCCGCCGGTCCCGCTCTGCCCGTATCCTCAACCAGTTCAGAGCCCAGACATTTGACCCGATCGCCCAGAGCCATCGTCCAAGCGCCGGGAAAGTGGCAAAGCCCGCGAATTTGCCGGTCAACCTCGGCCGCAGGCCGCGTCCAGTCGATCCTGGCCTCGGATTTGTCGATTTTCTGCGCATAGCTCACACCGGCCGTGTCCTGCGGCGTTGGCTCAAGCGCGTCCAACGAGCTTAAAGCTTGAAGCAACAGCTGCGCGCCCTGCGCGGCCAGTTTATCGTGCAAGCTTGCAGTGGTATCCGTAGCGGTGATCGGCTGCGAGCCGCGCAAAAGAACCGGTCCGGTATCAAGACCCGCGGCCATCTGCATGATTGCCACCCCGGTTTCGCTATCCCCGGCCATTATGGCGCGGTGGATCGGTGCCGCCCCGCGCCAGCGCGGCAAAAGCGATGCATGAATATTAATGCACCCATAGCGCGGCGCATCCAGAACCGGCTGCGGCAAGATCAATCCATAAGCCGCCACAACAGCCACATCTGCGCCCAGCGCGGCAAATTCTTGCTGGACATCGGCAGCGGACAGCGCCGCAGGATGGCGCACTGGCAAGCCGAGCGCCGTGGCACGCGCCTGCACGGCAGTGGGCTGTTCACGCTTGCCCCGCCCTGCCGGCCGCGGCGGCTGGCAATAAACGCAGGTGACCTCATGCCCGGCGTCCACCAGAGCATCAAGCGCGGGCACCGCAAAACCGGGGCTGCCCATGAACACCACCCTCATGATGTTTTCCGGGCTTTGCGCAGCAGCATATCGCGGCGCAGTTTGGACAGATTGTCAAAGTACATCTTTCCATTAAGATGGTCGATTTGGTGCTGCACCGAGGCGGCGGCAAGATCGCTAAACTCTTTGCGGTCAATCACCCCTTGGGCATTCAAATAGCGCACAACAACGGTTTTGGGGCGTTTAATTTTGGCGCCCGCGCCCGGCAAATTTGGGCTGGCTTCAATTTGTTCATGCTGCTCGGCTGAGCCGCTTAGAAGTTCTGGATTGGCCATCAAAACGGCTCTGCCCCGCTCTTGTGAGGCATCAACAACTGCCAAGCGCAACATCACCCCGATTTGCGGCGCAGCCAATCCCACACCGGGCATGGCCTCCATTGTATCGACCATATCGGCCCAGATATCCCGGATGTCATCCGTGATTTCGCCGACCGGTTCTGCCGACTGGTGCAGCCGTGGATCGGGCCAGCGCAAAAAGGCACGTACCGTCATCGCTAGGCGTCCTTTTTGCGCGCCAGCTCACGTTTGAGCTTTTGCATTTTGCGGGTGATCATTTGCCGCTTGAGCGCGCCAATGTGATCAATGAATAATTTGCCGTCCAAATGATCAATTTCATGCTGCACGCAGGTGGCCCACAGCCCGTCGAAACCGGCGGTTTGCTCTTTGCCATCGCGGTCAATCCAGCGCACTTCAACCTCTTTCGGGCGGGTCACTTCGGCAAATTGATCGGGAATGGACAGACAGCCTTCCTCATAGACGTTGGTGTCTTCGGAACTGGCCATAACCTCGGGGTTAAACATCACCACCGGCTTAGGCGGCACGCCCTCTTCTTTGTCACAATCAAGCACAATCACCCGGCTCAAAATACCGATCTGCGGTGCAGCTAACCCCACACCGGGGGCATCATACATGGTCTCTAGCATATCATCGCCCAATTGGCGCAGCGCATCGCTCAGATCACCAACAGCGGCGCAGGCTTTTTTAAGCCGAGGATCGGGATGAATGAGAATAGGGCGTATCATGGCGCTGATCTAGGACAAAGCGGCGTCCTTTGCAACGCCTCTTGCACAGAGTTTTGAAATCTGTAGTTTGGCCTGACGGTAAGAAAAAGGACGCGATTTCATGCAATTCGACGAGGTAATCAACCGCTATGGCACACGCTCTAGCAAATGGGATGACATGGAAAAAAAATATGGTGTCTCGGCGAAAGACGGGATTTCCATGTGGGTTGCTGATATGGATTTTCGCCCACCAGAATGCGTGCAAAACGTGGTTCGCCAGATGGCCGAGCACGGGATTTTCGGCTATCACGGGAATGACAGCGCCTATCTTAATTCCATTTCTTGGTGGATGCAGAACCGGCACAACTGGTCCATCGACCCCAGTTGGATTTTCACCACCCATGGGCTGGTCAACGGCACGGCGATCTGCGTTGACACCTTTACAGAGCCGGGCGATGGCGTGGTGCTGTTTACCCCGATTTATCATTCGTTTTTCCGCGTTCTAAGCGCCAGTGACCGGCCGGTGGTCCAATGCCCGCTGGCAGTTGAGAATGGCCGCTATACGCTGGATTTCGACCGCTATGATGCGATGATGACGGGTCGCGAAAAAATGCTGATCCTCAGCTCGCCGCATAACCCGGGGGGCCGCGTATGGACCCCCGACGAGTTGCGCGCCATCGGCGAATTTGCCCGCCGGCACGATCTGATTATCGTCTCGGATGAGATTCACCATGATTTGGTTTATCCCGGCCAAAAGCACACGGTTTTTCCGCTCGCAGATGACAGCGTCAGCGAGCGGTTAATCGTGATGTCCGCCACCACGAAAACCTTTAACATCGCCGGCAGCCACGTGGGCAATGTGATTATTCCCGACAGCACACTGCGGGCAAAGTTTAAAAAACGTATGGCGGCGCTGGGAATGAGCCCGAATTATTTCGGGCTGATGATGGCGGCGGCAGCCTATAGCCCCGAAGGGGGCGCATGGGTTGATGGGTTGATGGCCTATCTAGAGGGAAACCGCCAGCTGTTTGACGCGGCTATAAATGCGCTGCCGGGGATTAAATCCACGCCGCTTGAGGCAACCTATCTGGCTTGGGTGGATTTTTCAGGCACCGGCATGAGCCCGGAAGAAATCAAACGCCGGGTGCAGCAAGAGGCCCAAGTGGCCGCCAACCACGGCGAAACCTTTGGCCAAGGCGGCGAGGCATTTTTACGGTTTAATTTCGCCATGCCGCGCAGTCAGGTGCAAACAGCGGTTGACCGGTTATCGCAGGCTTTTGGGGATTTGCAGTAGAGCCCTTTGGATTTGCGGTCGTATGCTGCTTGCCTGATAAGGCGTTGGGAGCGGCTTTCATGTCTATACATGCGGCAAATATGGGTGCAGGCCTGGCCTGCGGTTAAAGCCCCGCTCAAAGCGAGCCTGGATCGTCTGAAATGTCAGGGTTGGTTGGGAAAAGCAGCCCGGCTTAATCTTTGCTCGCACCTTGTCGACATATACCTGAAGCGCTTTTGCTTAAAAGCCGCTTTAATTTAGCAAAGCTATCGGGGCGTTCAGGTCTTTTTCAAAATCAACCGGCGCGATATCCTGCGCGGCAGTATTGCGTTTAAATTCAAACTTAAATTCACCGTTTTCTTCGTGCGAGGCCACAATAAGGCATTGCGAGACATGCCGTGCCCCGTCAAAAAGATCGACCAGACCACGCATCTGCGGGGCATCCTCTGCATCCACCGAAAAACCAGTTTCCCAATATTTCAGCACCGGGTAAACCGCACCGTCAAAGCGCACTCTTAGCCGGCTTTTGCGGGTCAGCTCGCGCTTGCGCGCCGCTTCTAGACCCAACTGGACCTCTTTGGATAAAAATGTACTCATAACAACGTCTCCCCAATGCCAGTGTGACTCAGAAAAGATGAATTTCAAGTGAACTTTTCCAGCGGCCGGCCATTCCTTGCCAAACCTGCACCCAAGCGCCGATCAGAACGCGGCGCAGGGTAAGAAAGCGCGGCGCTAAAATACTTTCAGTTATATTTTTTCAGCAAAGTTTTTAATGGCTTAGGTTGCCTTTTTGGCTTAAATACCAGAGTTAAATCCCGATTAAACCCTCTGGCATACCCCTACAAAACCTGCACTTGGTATGACCGAAATGCCACAGGTGTAGAAATAGGCCAAACTGCGAAAAGGGCATGGGTAGAGCCCGGCGCACGCCATACACTTATGACGGTCGCTTATATGCGCCATCGAATCGACGCGGCCATAGCTGGGGTCTTTAGGCACGCGCGGCGTAATGGGTCACCATCATGGCGATATCTTCGGGCGCCGTTGCACTTTGAACATAGGCACAAGCGTTTGAGCAATGCTGGAAAATCGAGCCGTCGGAAAAAAAGCTGGTGTTGGTGACAAACATCACTTGTGCGGCCGGACGCCGGTAATTGGCAAAGTCCGAAATGGCAAAGGCGCTGCCATTTTCAAGCACCAAATCAAGAATAATCAACTCAAAGCTTTGATCGCGCAGGGCCTGAACGGCCGTCGCTTGATCTGTCACCAGAACCACTTGAACCCCGAGCCTTTCCAAAGCCCTTTGCCAAATCAACCCCAGCTCACATTCACATTCAACAATTAGAACTTTCATGGCTGACACACTAAAATAAGGAAAATTAAATGAGCTATTAAGTCCTATCAAAACCAAAAGTCCTAACAAAAGGTTAACTGAAAAAAAAGAAACTTAACACTTTCGAAAGACCTTGTATCTTGGGTTCGAATATACTTGATATCTGTCAAGTAGATACGAGGGTTTGATGACAAAAAGCCGGGAAAAAAATAATTCACGTGATCACGGCGGCGGGCTTGATGCGGCTGTTGCCCAGTTCGGCGGCGCGCGCAAGGACTGGCTTGATTTATCCACGGGAATCAATCCCAACCCCTATCCATCCCTACCGTTTTCGCTGCACTCCATGACCGCTTTGCCCGATCAGGGGGCCTATCAGGCCCTGATTGAAGCGGCGCGGAAGTTCTGGTCCGTACCTCAGGGCGCCAAAATTGTGCCCGCGGCAGGGGCCTCGGCGCTGATCGCGGCGCTACCGGCTTTGATCGGCGGCCAAAAGGTGGCCATCGCACAGCCCACTTATAACGAACATCAGGCCGCTTTTATCGCTGCAGGCTGGGCGTTGGACCCTGAACATCCCGATGTTCAAGTGGCCGTGCACCCCAATAATCCCGACGGATACCTGTGGCAAAGCACTGCGCTTCATGCCCCCATGGCGATTATCGACGAAAGCTTTGCCGATGTATGCCCTGATCAAAGCCTGATCGGCGAAACCGCACGCCCAGGGCGCATAGTGCTGAAAAGTTTCGGTAAATTTTGGGGGTTGGCCGGCGTGCGGCTAGGGTTTGCGATCGGCGCGGATCCGGTTTTGGATATGCTGGCCGAACGGCTTGGCCCATGGCCGGTCTCTGGTCCGGCGCTTGACATTGGCACATCCGCTTTAAGCAATCCGGGCTGGGCCCAAATGACCCGCAGCCAACTGGCCAAAGACGCCCAGCGACTGGATAAAATAATGCTGGCCGCGGGCGCCAAGCATGTTGGCGGCTGCGATCTTTTTCGGCTGTTTTCGGTTAAAAGCGCGGAGCAGTGGCATCAAAAACTGGCCCAGCACCATATCCTAAGCCGTATCTTTCCCTATTCGGATCATTACCTGCGCCTTGGCCTGCCCGCCGCCGATGGCTGGGACAGGCTGCAGCGGGCGTTAAGCTGATGGCGTGGGTTCTGGTCTTTGCGCTGCTTTTGGATGCCGCTTTGGGCGAACCAAAATGGCTTTGGTCGCGGCTGCCGCATCCGGCGGTTTTGATGGGACGGGCTGTTACGCAGTGCGCTTCGATCTTAAACCATGGGCGATACAAAAAAATCAAAGGCGCGCTGACGTTGGTTATTTTAATTGTGCTGGGCGCCTGCCTTGGACAGCTTTTAGGATTTTTCGGCCCTGTGGCCGAGGTTTTATGTGCAGCGATCCTGCTGGCCCAAAAGTCGCTGGTGCAGCATGTCCAGGCGGTCGGCAATGGCGCGCGCTATTCTCTGCGCGAAGGGCGCCGCGCCGTTGCGATGATCGTCGGGCGCGATACCGACCAGATGGATCAGCCCCAGATGACCCGCGCGGCGATTGAAAGCGCGGCAGAAAACCTGTCAGACGGGGTGGTGGCGCCGGCCTTTTGGCTGTTGCTTGGCGGGCTGCCCGGTTTGCTGATCTATAAACTGGTGAATACCGCCGACAGCATGATCGGCTATAAAACGCCCGCATTGGCCGAATTTGGCTGGGCTGCCGCACGGTTTGATGATCTGCTGAACTGGGTTCCGGCGCGGATCACTGCCGCGCTGATCGCCATACAAGGCGGCGTGATCCATGAGTGGCGGGCGATCACAAAAGATGCAAGGCAGCACCGCTCGCCCAATGCCGGCTGGCCCGAGGCGACAATAGCACGCGCGCTTGGCGTCGCGTTGGCCGGACCGCGCAGCTATGAAGGCACACGCCAGACCTTTGCCTGGGTCAACCCGCATGGCAACCGCGCCGCAACGCCAAACGATATCGACCGCACGGTGCGGATGCTGTGGATCACTTGGGCGCTGATGCTGGGGTTTGTTTTGCTGATTGCGGTGCTCAGCTAACACCGCAGGGTGCAAGAAATCTGGCTTCACGGCGCTTTTGCTGTTACGATGCTAGGCAAAACAGCCGCAAATCAGCGGTAAAAAAAGAAACGAGCAGGAGGCATAGATGTATCGTTTGGTATTTTCGGCGCTGGCTTTGATCAGCACATTGGGGATTTCCAGCATCGCAGCAGCACAAAACTGTGGTGGTGGATTTTACGACTTTGTTCAAGAACTCAAATCCGAAGCCCGCGCGCGCGGCTATTCCAGCGCCCTGAGCGAGCAATTTTTTGCCTCTGTGGCCCAAGATCCAAAAGTGATCAAAGCCGACCGCGCCCAAGGTGTGTTCCAATTGCCGTTTTTAGAGTTTTCGGGCCGCTTAATCAGCGATCACAGACTCCAACACGGGGCAAAAAATGCCGCCAAATACAAACGCGAGTTTGACTATATCGAGCGCGAATTGGGCGTGCCGCGCGGCGTACTTTTGGCGTTCTGGGCGTTTGAAACCGATTACGGCGCCTTTCAGGGCAACTTTAACACCTTGAACGCTCTGGTCACCTTGGCGCATGACTGCCGGCGGCCGGAACTTTTCAGACCGCAGATATTTGCCGCGCTTGAGCTTTTCAAACGCGGTGATTTCGATCCGGTGACCACTACCGGCGCTTGGGCCGGCGAGATCGGCATGGTGCAAATGCTGCCCGAAGATATTTTGGTCAATGGCATCGACGGCGATGGTGATGGGCAAGTTCAGCTGAAAACCTCGGCGCCCGATGCGCTGATGTCGGGCGCGTCCATGTTGCGTGCCTTGGGATGGCAGCCCAACCAGCCCTGGCTGCAACAGGTCACGTTGCCGGCGGATATGGACTGGTCATTAAGCGGGCTGACCACTGAAAAATCCCTGCGCGAATGGGCGGCGCTGGGTCTGCGCGGGCGGCATAAGCCGCTGGCCTCGGATAATTTGATGGCCTCGGCTCTGCTGCCGCAGGGGCACAAAGGGCCCGCGTTTCTTGTCTATCCCAATTTTCGCGTCTTTATCGAATGGAATGAAAGCCTGATTTATATCACCACTGCCGGTTATTTTGCCACCCTGCTCGAAGGCGGCGCGCCGCTTGATCCGGTGAGCCCGGACACCGGACTAACCGGTGATCAGATGCGGGTGCTGCAGCAAAAGCTGGTCGAGCTGGGCTTTGATGTGGGCGATGTCGATGGCATTTTAGGCGCCAAAACCCGCGCTGCGGTGCGCATTGTGCAGGATGTTCTGGCGATGCCCATCGACGGCTGGCCCACTCCGGCGCTTTTGAATAGCTTTTAGCCCCCGCGCGGCGGCACGGCACTTAGACCGGTGACCGCGCCGCGCCATGCACAGATCTATCCTTCTAAGATGATCGCTCCGATTTTGAAGAAATAGCCGTAAAAAACAGTCAGGGAACACACCGCAAGCGCAGGGCCGATCTGGGATAAATCACCCGCAGCGAAACCTGCGCTGCCAAAGATTGCGATGATCCCGATAATGGACCCGAGCCAACCGGCCCGAACCGCCCCGATGCCAAACTTGGAAACAGCGCTTTCATCGCCTGCAACGGTTACGCAGAACCCTGCAACAACAACCACAAAAATAAAGGCGGCTGCATCAAAATACTGACCTACATTTCCCACCGCAAATAATGTTGCGGCAACGAATGCCACATAAGCGGCCGTAAGAACAATTTTTGTCATATTCATTTTTTCTCTCCCTGAACGGTTAAATTATCAATATGAGAATATTTATCGGCGGAACTTGCAACCAGTTTTTGCCTGTTTCAGCCTGCGACACCAAAACCGATGCCGGAGGGCGACAGTTAAAGAGTGCCGCGCCTAGGCGGTACTTTTTAAAAGTTTAAAAATACACCAAAAAGCCCTGTCATACGCCGGTGATTTGGCACCACTGCGAAACAGCCGCGATACCGACGCGATACAGATGGCTATTTTTTGGGGAAATCACGCTGTGACCGCGGCCCTGATCGCCGGGCAAAAGCGCAGGTTATGCCACCAGGCTTTCGGCCTTTTTCAGGTCAACAGACACCAGCTGGCTGACCCCCTGTTCCTGCATGGTGACACCAAAAAGCCGGTCCATCCGCGCCATGGTCACCGCATGGTGGGTGATGATCAAAAACCGCGTGTTTGTGCGCCGGACCATTTCATCTAGAAGATCGCAGAACCGCGAGACATTGGCATCATCTAGCGGCGCGTCCACCTCATCAAGCACACAGATCGGCGCCGGATTGGCCAGAAATACCGCAAAGATCAGCGCCAGCGCGGTCAGCGTTTGCTCGCCCCCGGACAGCAGCGACAGGGTGCTAAGTTTTTTGCCGGGCGGCTGGCACATAATTTCAAGACCGGCCTCAAGCGGATCGTCACTTTCAACCATCACCAGATTGGCTTCACCGCCGCCAAACAGGTGCTTGAACAAAAAGCCAAAGTTGCTGTTGACCTGTTCAAAAGCGGTCAGAAGCCGCTCGCGGCCTTCGCGGTTGAGACTGGCAATACCGCTGCGCAGGGTTTTGATCGCCTCTTCCAGATCGGCTTTTTCTTTGGCCAGTTCCTGATGCTCTTGCTCGACCTCTTTGGCATCTTCTTCGGCCCGAAGATTGACCGCGCCCAGCGCATCGCGCTGCCGTCTTAGCCGGTTTACCTCGGCCTCGATCGTTGCAGAGGGCGGCATTTTTTCACTATCAACATCAAGGCTTTGCAGCAGATTTTGTGGCGTCAGTTGCAAATCTTCTTCGATCCGTTCGGCCGCGGCGGTCACACTGTCGCGGGCGGCTTCGGTGCGGGCCTGTGATCCGGCGCGCGCCTCGCGGGCCTCAGAGGCCGCACGCTCGGCGTCACGCTCGCCCAGCACCGCCTCGCGCAGTGCGGTCTCGCCCAGAGCCAAGGCATCGGCGGCCGTTTTGCGGCGCTCTTCGGCTTCGGTAATGGCGGTTGATAGCTCTTCGCGTTTGGCGGCCAGTTCGGCCGGTGCGGCCGTGGCGGTTTCAAGCTCTTGCCCGGCCTCGTCTTTGCGCTGCGACAGCTCGGCACTGCGCTTTTCGGCGGTTTCAAGGCGCAAATTCCAACCGGAAACTTCTTTGGTGATTTCCTGCCGGCGGCGGGTGCGCGCTTCGCCTTCGCGGCGCAGCTCATCTTGGGCCGAACGTTTGGCCATCATGGTCATGCGCGAGGCTTCAACGGTGGTTTTTATATCCTCGATCTGGCCGCGCGCTTCCTCAAGATTTCCAAGTTCCGCAACAGCCCGCTCGGCCTCGGCCATCTGGCTGCGCGCCAAGAGCGCTTCTTCTTCATGGCGTTTGACGGCCATTCCAAGGCTTTCCAGCCGGCCCTCGGAAAGATTGCACTCGGCTTCGGCGCGGCTCAGGGCGCGGTTGGTTTCAGCCACTTTTTGATCTGCTGCGCGGCGCGCCTCCCGGGCCGCTTTATCGGCTTCGGTGCGGGTGATAAGATCCGCGCTCAACGCATCATGCGCCCCGCGCGCCGCATCCCCCCGCGCCGTTGTCTGCGCCATCTGCTGCTTAAGCTCTTCGAGCCGGTTGAGTTGCTGCAACCGCAGAGCCACCGCTGAAGGCGCGTCTTCTGCCCAAGCGCGGTATCCGTCCCAGCGCCACAGGTCCCCTTGCTGGCTCACAAGCCGCTGGCCGGGGCGCAGCATGGGTTGCAATCGGGGTCCGTCAGAGGCCTCGACCAAACCGATTTGCCCCATCCGGCGTTTAAGCACATCGGGCACGGATACATGATGGCTCAGCGGTGTGACCCCCACTGGCAAGCTTTGAGCGTCATCATACTGCGGCAGTGTAAACCATCCCGAAGGGCCATCTTCGGCCACCTCAGGGGTGCGCAGGTCATCGGCAAGGGCGGCGCCCAGTGCTTTTTCAAATCCATGCTCGACTTGCAAACGGTCCAACAGTTGCCCTGCATCGGCGGTTTCGCGTTCAACCAGCTTGGCTAAAGCCGCCATTTCGGCGCGCAGGGCATTGGCTTCGCCTTCGGCCTCAGAGCGTTTGGCCCACGCTTCTGCTTCGCGCGATTGCGTATCGGCGCGGGCTGTTTCTGCAGCGATCAAGGCAGCTTCGCTTGCAGCGGCATCCTCGACCGCCTGCGCTTCATTTTGCCGAGCGGTTTCAAACTGATCTTTGGCCGCGCTCAAAGCAGCCTGAGAGGTGCTGACGGCTTGCTGGGCTTTGCCGGCCTCGTCTTCACTTTTGCTCAATGTGCTTTTTGTATCGTCCAGCAAGCGGTGCGCAGATTGATGTTTGGCCGCCAAACGGGCCACATCTTCTGTCAGTTGTGCCAGATCGCTTTCCCGTTCCTGAAGAATGCTAGCCGCGTCGCGGGCAGCGGCGGTTGCATCATCAAGCCGCACGTCGTGGTCCTCGGCGGCTTTGGCAAGTTCCTCAGCCTCCCATTTGAGGCGCGCGATGGTTTCGCCGGCGTCCCGGTTCAACCCGCTTTCGCGTTCAATGTCTTGCTCCATTTGCGCAATCCGGCTGCGCAGTGTGTCGATCCGCTGAACGGCTTGGGTTTCTTGATCGCTCAGCGTGTCGCGCTGAACCTGCAAGCGCTGCAAAACCGCGGCGGCAATGGCTTCTTCCTCGCGCAGCGGCGGCAATGCGTCATCTGCTACCGACCTCAGCTTTTCTGCTTGCCGCGCAGCGGTTTCTGATTGCGCCGCTGTAGTAATGCGTGCTTGCAGCTCTTTTTCCGCAGCCAGCCGCGCTTCATCGGCCTCTTTCCATCGGCGAAACAGCAAAACGCCCTCGGCGCTGCGCAGCTCTTCTCCAATGGCGCGGTAGCGCGCCGCCTGCTTTGCCTGACGGGCCAGTTGCGCCAATTGGCTGGCCAATTGCTCAAGCACGTCATCAACGCGCGCCAAATTGCTTTCTGCGCCGTTCAGTTTTAGCTCGGCTTCATGGCGGCGCTGATAAAGACCGGATATACCCGCAGCCTCTTCCAAAATCCGTCGCCGGTTTTTGGGTTTGGCATTGATCAACTCGGCTATTTGCCCTTGCCGCACCAAAGCTGGCGAATGGGCCCCTGTGGACGCATCGGCAAACAGCATTTGAACATCACGGGCGCGCACATCTTTGCCGCTGACTTTATAGGCACTGCCGACATCACGCGTAATCCGGCGAATGATATCAAGCACATCGGTGTCGTTGAAACCTGATGGCGCAAGCCGCTCGGAATTATCCAGTTGCAGGCTCACTTCGGCATAATTGCGCGCCGGGCGAGTTGCAGCACCGGCAAAAATCACATCTTCCATACCGCCGCCGCGCATGGCTTTCGGGCGGTTTTCCCCCATCACCCAGCGCAGCGCTTCCAGCAGGTTTGATTTTCCGCACCCATTTGGCCCAACCACACCGGTAAGCCCATCCGAAATTAGCAATTCGGTTGGGTCAACAAAGCTTTTAAAACCTGTCAAACGCAGTTTGGAAAAGCGCACGCGATATCTGCCTATGATTCTGCTCACCAATATCGTGCCCTGAGGGCTTGGGCAGAGTCAACCAAAGCCCCACTTGATGTCGTGTTTAAGTTTAGAAATAACACTAGATATCGGAAAAATCGCGGTTGCAGTGCGCGTAAACTCCGCTATCGTCCTTCTTATCAACAACTCTCATGATAGATCTTCTTTATGCCATTAACCATCGACTATGCTGATCCAAAACATCCCGAAATCATTGCACTTTTGCAGCAAAGTCATGCGCTGATGCTGTCGCTCTATAGCGATGAAGAGAACCACTTTCTGTCTGTTGATGCACTTTGCGCGGCGCATATTCGGTTTTTTGGCGCAAGTTTGGATGGGCGATTTGTCGGCTGCGGCGCGCTGGCCTTAATGGACGGTTACGGTGAACTTAAATCCATGTTCACCGATCCCTCTGCCCGCGGCCAAGGCGTGGCAAAATCTATTTTGGCGGCAATTGAAAGTGAAGCGCACCGCAATGGTCTTGATCGCATCGCGCTTGAAACCGGCTGGCTACTCAAAGAGGCCGTTGCCCTATACCGTAGGCTTGGGTTTCGCGAATGCGGTCCATTTGGGAATTATCCGCACAGCCCTGCATCACTATTTATGGTAAAGGATCTTGCGCCAAAGGACAGTTTAGACGCGCGGTAATAACCGACGGATCGGCCGTGAGCGGCGTGATATCGGCGCAACCGGTGGCCGATCTGATCGCGGTGAGCGCCAAAGGGAGAACCGTTTCCGTCTTTGGGAACCAAAGATCAGTGATGCGAACCGCCTCGGCCCATTGACGCAAGGGTCGCACTTCGAACTGCATGCCTTGGATTTCAATTTTTTGCGCAGGCAACGCCCAAAACAGGGGTGTGCCC
>CABXKH010000047.1 GCA_902512685.1 Paracoccaceae bacterium
TGTAGTCGGTAAGCTAATCCTTGTCGCGAAATAGCTTTGCAAGTGCTGTTGTATCTATTACTCTACAAACATGCCCTGCCGGTTTGATGGTCTTAGCATCCTCACCGGCGACGATTGCGTTTATGACAGACTCTTCCACCGCCTCCACCGCAGCCAAATAGAAGGGATCCAGCAATTCGTTGTTGAGTTCGGCGCGTTGCAGGATTGCGTGATCTTTTTGTGGCATTGGGCGATCATTGGCGGTCGAAAAGGCCAGAAAGATATCCCCGGAATTGTTACCGCCCGGGCTGCCGCCACGGCCAACGCCAATGGCTGCGCGTTTGGCTGTCTGGCGCAGAGATAAGCCAGAAAGAGGCGCATCGGTGCCTAGGATGACGATGATTGAACCGGTTTCCTGTTCCAAGAGTCGCCCTTCGGTCATCACTTGTCCAACCGGCTTGCCCAAAACACTTAGCCATGGCCTGATGCCGTGATTAGCCTGAACCAATGCACCGACCGTGTAGGTCTCTGCGCCCAGGTTCACTTGTCTTGACGCTGTACCGGTTCCCCCCTTGAACTCATAGCAGATCATGCCGTTGCCGCCACCGGTTGAGCCTTCTTCGACGGGTCCTGGCTTTGCTGAATTCAGCGCAGCAATGGCGTGCTCTGCCGCTACATGTTGGCCATTTATATCGTTGAGAACCCCATCATAGGTTTCTGCTACAACTGGCATTGCCCAAGCGTGCACGTCGCGGAAATAGTCTGCATACGTGTCGATCATCCATCGCGTCGCGCCATGATGCACCATGCCCACCGAATGGGTGTTGGTGATGCAGATCGGGCCAACAAAGTAGCCTGCATCATTGATCCAGTGAGTGCCGGTCATCTCGCCATTGCCATTGAGAGCATATTGCCCGGCCCAAACCGGTCTCGGCTCGCTCTCGCCGCCACGCGGGATGATGGCAGTTACGCCGGTCCGAATGTTCTTGGTCGAGTCGGTTAAGGTCGTGAAACCAACGTTCACTCCGGGGATATCTGTGATCGCATTATTCGGGCCTGGAGTACCTGGAAACGGCAGGCCAAGGTCGCGAGCACGGGGTTTTGAGATGGGTTTGTCCATAGCTTATTCCACTTGGCGAGTTCTGAGGTAAAGGCCGATCACCGCAATGATCAGCGAGGCAAGAATGATAAGGGTGGCGATGGCGTTGATCTCGGGTTTCACGCCCCGGCGCAGCATCGAGAATATGAACATTGGTAGCGTGGTCGAGTCGGTGCCTGCAATGAAATAGGTGATCACCAGATCATCCATCGAGATGATAAAGGCCAACATCGCGCCACCGACAATGCCGGGCATCAATTGCGGCATCAAAACCTTCTTGAATGTGACCCACTCATTGGCCCCCAGATCCGCGCTGGCCTCTTCCAGTGCTGGGTCAAGGGCGGCCATACGCGCCTGTACCACGATGAAGACATAAGAGCTGAGGAAGGTGCAATGCCCAATGATGATGGTCAGCAGGCTGAGCTTGAAGCCGAGCGTAACGAAAAAGATGAGCAAGCCGATACCAAGCACGATATCTGGCATCATCATCGGCATCATCATAAGCCCCTGATAGGCATTGCGCAGGCGGAAACGGAATCGGGTCATGGCGATGGCGGTTGCAGTGCCGATGGTGGTTGAGATGATCGTGGTCGTCGTCGCCACGATCAGGCTGTTTCTCAGGGCTTTCAGCAACTGGTCAGTGGATTCCACATAGATCGCCGATGTCCCTAGTGATGGACCGACTTCGGCCAGACCGAACAACCCGCGATACCAGTCCAGCGTGAAGCTTTGCCAGCTTGTCATATCCATCGGGTTGGAGTTGAAAGAATAGATGATGATGACGGCCAGCGGCAGATAGATGAACGAAAAAAAAATCAGGCTATAGAAGGTCAACAGCAGCCAGCCGGGTTTCAAGAACCGTTTCATATCAGGAGGCCCCCACATTCTGGCCTGCACGCATGATCTTGAGTGCATAAATCAGCATAACTGTCAGCACAACCGTCATGATGACCATCGAAAGCGCCGCCCCGAACGGCCAGTTGCGGGCATCTAGGAATTGCTGCTCAACAAGGTTGCCGATCATCAACCCCTTGGCGCCACCCAGCACATCAGGGATGACGAAATTGCCAACCGATGGGATGAACACAATCACCGAACCACCAGCAATCCCAGGCAGGGTTTGCGGCAGGATCACTTTCAGGAAGGTCTGCCAGCCACGCGCACCCAGATCTGACGAGGCTTCAATTAGCGATCGGTCTAGCCGCTCGACGCTGGCGTAAACCGGTAGGAACATAAATGGGATCATTACATAAACCATTCCCAGAACCACAGCGAAGCGGGTAAAAATCATATCAAGGGGCTGATCGATGATGCCGATCCAAAGCAGCGCATCATTGATGATGCCAGACGGTTTCAGGATCATCAGCCAAGCATAAAGCCGAACGATTAGACTGGTGAAAAACGGCAAGGTTATTAGGAACATAAAGAACATTTGCCGTTTTTGCGACAGGTGGCTGACCCAGAAGGTAACGGGGTATACGAAAATCAGGCAGGCAATCACTGTGAACATCGCCATCATCATCGATCGCCAGAGGATTTTTAGGTAGATTGGCTCGTAATATTCGATTACCCCATCTGCCCAGCCGAACATCCGGCCATAGTTCCAATGGTAGAAATTCCAGACCACGCCGCCGTAAAGCCCCGGCTCCAGTAGGGAAAAGACGGCGATAATCGCCAGTGGGCCGATAAAGAAGATACCCAGATAAATGGTGACCGGGCTCAGTAGGCTTGCAAGAAACAGGCTTTGACGCCGCATCATGCATCCCCCTCGATCAAATGGATCACATCCGGGTCATAAGACAAGGCTACGCTTTGCCCGGTATGAAAACCCACGCCTTCGTCCTTGGCAGTTACTCGCCAGTATTCTCCCCCGGCATCCGCTTCGATCAGGTAATGCAGCTCAGCCCCGAGATAGATTTCCTGCCGCACTTTTCCCAAAATGGCATGCGCGGGTGCGTTTTTCGAGTCCGAAAGGGTCAGATCTGACGGCCGCAATACGGCCGTGGCTCGACCTGCAGGAGCGGCTTCGCTAACCTTTAGGATTATCCCCTCAACGCTGGTTGCAGTGCCTTTACCGTCAAAGGTGACTTTAATCATATTGGTCTCGCCAATGAAATTGGCTACGAACCGGCTTTTTGGTTTGCGATAGATTTCCCGCGGAGTACCAGTCTGTTCGATCCGGCCATCACACATGACCACGATACGGTCAGACATGGTCAGGGCTTCTTCCTGATCATGCGTGACGAAGACAAAACTGACCCCGACCTCATCCTGGAGATTTTTCAGTTCCACCTGCATCTGCTGGCGCAGTTGTCGGTCAAGGGCCGAAAGCGGTTCATCTAGCAGCAGAATCTTTGGTTGCGAAATCAAAGCGCGTGCCAACGCGACGCGCTGTTTCTGCCCACCCGAGAGCTGAGATGGCTTGCGCGTCTCCATGCCCTCAAGCCCAACAAGTTCCAGCAATTCACCAGCGCGGCGGGTGCGTTCATCTTTGCCCACACCTGCCACTTCCAGCGCATAAGCAACATTACGTGCCACGCTCATATGGGAAAACAGCGCGTAACTTTGAAAGACAGTGTTAACCGGGCGGCGAAACGCAGGCACTCGGCGCAAATCCGCGCCATCTACCCGGACCTGACCGTCATCAAGATCTTCAAACCCGGCGATGGCGCGCAAAAGCGTGGTCTTGCCGCAGCCCGATGGCCCGAGAAGCGTGACAAACTCATTGGCATCGACATCAAGATTGACGCCATCAAGCGCCCGGACCGCGCCACCCTCTGGTGTTTTAAAGACGCGTACGGCGTCACGAATTTCCAGGATCGGCTGCATCCGTTCCTCACTCTAATAGTTTGGACAAGCATATATCGGGCGACCAGAACTTGAAAGCCGCCCGAATATCCGAGAAACCCTATTCCGCGGTTCGGATCGTATTCCATGCGCGATCATAGGCTTTGAGCGCGGTACCAATGTCTTCGAATATCTGTAAACTAGCCAGCATATCTGCGGGAACATTGATGTTCGGATCATCCTTGATCACATCGACAACAAGCTCGCGCGCCGGAATGTTGACGGATCCGTTAAACTGCTGGTTGGTGTTCATGACTGATATTTCGGGGCGCAGCATAAACTCCATGAATTTTACAGCTGCAGCCTTGTTCGGAGCACTTTCCAGAACGCACATAGCTTCTTCGTACATGGTCGCGCCTTCGGACGGTATCACGTATTGAAGGTTTTCATCCTCGGTAATCGCCCCGGCAAGACCGACGTAGTAATGGGCAGCAGCAATATCACCTGACAGGTAAAGTCCGGGCACCGCATAGGTGAAGGCCGATATGTCGCGCTTACGCGCAACCAGCCAGTCAGTAGCTTCCTCGATATCTGCCCGGTCGGCTGAGTTCACCGATTTGCCGTTGGCCATCAAACCAATAGCCAGAACTTCCCGCATGTCGTCCAGAAGTGTGATCTTATTGCCAGTCTTGCTCGGAATGGCGAAAAACTCTTCCCACGAAGTAATGTCACCACCGGATTTCTCTCGGTTATAGAAGATACCCACCGTGCCCCAGGCATATGGCATGCAATATTCGCCACTTGCGTCTTGTACCGAGCGCATGAAGACCGGGTCGATATTGCCCCAGTCGGCGGCTTTGTTGATGTCAGTCTTGGCCAAAAGCTCCAGCTTCAGCATAATATCGACCATGTGGATCGACGGAAAGATGATGTCATATCCGGTTGCGCCGGCCTGAATCTTAGCCAGCATTTCTTCGTTCGAGGAATAGGTATCAAGCCCGACCTCGATACCGGTTTCTTCGGTGAATTTCCCCAGAATTTCTGGATTGATATAATCGCCCCAATTATAAAGGCGCAGCTCTTCGGCGCTTGCTGACGTGGAAACCAATCCAAGGGCGACAAGCCCGGATACGGCAAGTTTTCTTAAAGACATGATATTCTCCCTGTGTACGATTGAAAGGGTTCGAGCCATAATTGCTTCAACAGGCTTGCATAAAATGGTAGATAAATATAGCAAATGGTGGGTATGACAGATAACTAACATTTTGGGGGATCACATGGAGTCAAATCCGGTAAATGAAGGGATCAGGGCACACATGCCCAGCTTGACCAAGTCAGAAACCCAAATTGCGCGCTATATCCTCAATAACGAGGCTCGGATCGGGTTGGAAACCGGGGCTTCATTGGCAGCGGCCACCCGGGTCAGTGAAATCACAGTCAGCCGTCTGTTGAAAAAGCTTGGGTATCGCGGCATCCGGGAACTGAAAGCCCGCTTGATGGCCATCGATGCTGAAGATGCGGTACGTAGCTCGGAAAGGTTTACACGGCTCTTGTCCAAGAGTGACAGCGCGGTCATTGAATCCGAAAGCAATGCAGTTCGCAAACTGTCAAGACAAATGGCCCGCTCTGAATGGCGTAAAATGGCCAAATGCCTTTATTCTGCAGACAGGGTTTTCGTGACCGGATTTCAAACCGTACGCGGCACGGCCGAAGATTTCGCCCGCCGCCTTGGCATTGTTCGCGATGCCGTGCGGTTCGTTTCCACCCACGAAGGAGGGCTTGTTGAATGGGCGTCACCAGCACGCTCTCTGCCTGATGCCCGTAACGCGTTGGTTCTGGTTGACATAATACCTTATGCAAAAGAAGCCGAGAAAACCTGCGCAATTGCCCGACGATTGGGATTTGACGTTGTCGTTTTCACAGATGAGTTCAACAATTGGGCCTATGCCCAGACAGACATGGTATTTCATGCCGAGTCCAAAACCGGCCTGTTCCTTGAGTCCACCGCAACCCTGAACTCCCTGCTCAACTTCGCGAACCATGCGGTTGCCGAGATCGACCCAGAGAAGTCCCGTAGTAGGATCGACAACTGGTTTGAAATCACCAAAGAGCTCGACTTGTTCTGAAGCGAAGACTCCCAGAACTTTTGCCTAGAATTCAAAACCGGTATTTCACGGCTGTCATTTTAATGGGCAAACGGTGACAATACGCCCTTAGTATTAGTTCAAACCTCGTGTAGCTGCTCACACTTACCGTTCCGACGGCGAGAGCGAGCAATGCAGTTATTTAAAACAGCAGCCACGCTCCAGAGGTTTATCAGTTATCACAGTCAAATATACAACCACTTCAATCATGAAGACATCTTCAAAACAGACAGACTTACAAACAAAAACGCAGTGCCGCCCTCAAGGAGTGGTTCCAAATCTGCGCTTCATAGGTTTGTGTGGTCATAGCACTTTGAGATGTGTTAGGCTTTGTCTGACAACACCTTTTTAAGTTAAGTTGGGTTTTATTTTTCAAAAATTTGAGGAGCTAGACACTAAATGGAAAGAAAGGTTCAAGTTTTTGATGGGCATAACGATACACTTTTAAAACTCGAAATAGCTGCTCGTCGTGGAAAATCAGTAAATTTCAAAGATCGCCTGGAGGAAATCGATATTGATTTAGTTAAAGCGCGCGAGGGGGGCTTTGCCGGTGGTTTTTTCGCCATGTTTACACCATCTAGGGTTCAAGGTTTTCAGCACAAATATGATCATAATGATACTAAAAATTTTATGCCTGTTAATTATAATCAAGCGCTAGATTTCACTCTTGCAATGTTCGCGCGTCTGCGGAGACTAGAGAGAGATATGCAGAACGAATTGGCGATTTGCGCTAATGCAAACGAAGTAAGGAAAGCTATTTCGGAGCAACGGATTGCAGTAGTTCCTCATATCGAGGGCGCAGAATGTATTGATTTGGATTTTAATTCGCTTGAGGTTCTGCATGGTGCGGGTTTACGTTCGCTTGGATTGGTGTGGTCACGACCAAACGCATTTGGTGATGGTGCACCCATGGTTTACCAACCAGAAATCTCTGCCGGTAAAGGACTAACTGTAGCAGGCAAAAAATTGGTGTCTAAATGTGACCATTTGGGAATTATGATCGATCTGTCACATTTGACAGAAGCTGGTTTTTGGGACGTTGCCAAAACCACTAGTCGACCCCTTATAGCAACTCACTCCAATGTGCATGCTTTGTCACCAAGCGCTCGAAATTTAACTGACCGACAGTTGCAGGCAATTGCTGAAAGTCAGGGCGTTGTGGGATTAAATTTTCATGTAGGATTTTTAAATGAGGTGTGCGATGAAACCGCAGACGCATCACTTGATCAAATGATCAAACACCTAGATTATTTAATAAACATTCTAGGTGAAAATGGGGTTGCGCTTGGCTCTGATTTTGATGGGTGTATCCTTCCTTCTCAGATCGGTGATGTGAGTGGTCTTCCCAAATTAATATCAGCTATGCGATCATGTGGATTCGGCGAAGAATTGATAAATAATATATGCCAACATAACTGGCTGGATGTAATGGACCGTTCTTTAATGGGGCATAATTAAGTCATAAGTGATTATCGTCGACAACATTAGGTTATAAGAACCAAGAGAGTTATTCTTCCTTGTTCATGTGGCTAACTTACTTACTATTTTAGCGCTAAAACTCTTGTCTAGTATGTATCTGGCATTCACTAAACTAGCCTTACTACACTGATAAGAAATAGTAATAAAGCTTCACCTGATCGCAAAAATATAGAATTTATGGAATGTAAATGAGCGTTGTTTTTAAAATGGTGTTTAAAACCCTTATTAGAACTCAGCGAAATAATTTTGTTGACCGATATTTTAAAATCGCTGAAGATGGCGACATATCAGGCAAGGAATTTAACATCTAAAAGTTTAAGTAAGTACACTTATCATCGAGTCCATGAGTTTACAAAATTGGAGATACGATTATGAATAAAATCTTAAAACAGACCTTAGAATGTGTTATTGCTCTTACTGCTACTCTATCACTCAGTTTTGCTGTTAACGCTGAAACACCAAAAAACACATTTATCATGGCGAAGGACATAAGCGATATCATCACACTTGATCCAGCCGAAGTCTTTGAGTTTACCGGTGGAGAAATGATAGCAAATATCTATGATCGTTTGATGATGTATGAGCCTGAGGATTTAACGACGCTCGTTGGAGGAGTGGCCGAAAGTTGGGAAACATCAAGCGACGGGAAAAGCATAACATTTTCCATCCGCCCAGAAATGACTTTTCACTCTGGAAATACAGTTACTGCGGAAGATGTAGTCTTTAGCTTAAGGCGCGTAGTGAAACTCAACAAAACACCGTCTTTCATAATTACTCAATTTGGCTGGAACGCTGATAATGTTGATGAACTAGTTGTGTTAGACGGAGATAAAGCAAAGATTACAATTACCGAAGAGTTTTCACCTGCACTTGTACTGAACGCGCTATCAGCTGGGATCGCATCTATTGTAGATAAAGACGAAGTAATGGCCCATGAAGTTGATGGCGATATGGGCTATGGTTGGTTAAAGTCTAATAGTGCTGGATCTGGAGCCTTCTCGTTGCAAACATGGAAAGCCAACGAGCTTGTATCTCTCAAGGCCAATTCGTCTTATCGTCACGGGTCCCCGGGCGTGGAGCGCGTGATTGTGCAGCATGTTGCAGAGCCTTCAGCACAAAGACTACTTGTAGAAAAAGGTGATATCGATCTTGCACGCAACCTGACACCAGATCAAGTTGATGGTTTGTCCGGAAATAACGATCTAAAAGTGCAATCAGATCCAAAAGGTGCCTTGATGTATATGGCCGCTAACGCAGCCGATCCTATACTGGGGAACCCTAAGGTTGCATTGGCTTTACGGTACCTGGTCGACTATGAAGGCATGACTAATAGCTTTCTAAAAGGCCAGTACAATATACATCAAGCAGCGTGGCCTTCAGGCCTGTGGGGAGCCTACAATGAGACCCCATTTTCTTTGGATATTGGAAAGGCAAAAACGCTTCTTACAGAGGCTGGATATCCGAATGGCTTTGAAATAAGGATAGATACCTTAAATGCATCTCCGTTTCCAGAAGTAGCTCAGTCTATTCAGGCGACCCTTGCACAGGCTGGTATAACTGCTAGCATAACAACCGCTGAGGGAAAAACACTTTGGCCCATGTATAGAGCTCGGAAGCATCAACTTATCTTAGCTCGGTGGTCGCCAGATTATACTGATCCGCACTCTAATCTAGACGCCTTTGCGCGAAATCCAGATAATCGTCCTGAAGCAAAGTTAACGGGTGTACTTGCATGGCGGAATGCTTGGCAAAAAGACGAAATGAATGCCATGGTTGATGCTGCAAGGAACGAAATAGATCTTGATACTCGTGAAAAACTTTACCACGAGATTCAAAGCAGTCTGCAGATGGATTCTCCATATGTTATAATGTTCCAGCAGACCGAAGCGTCTGTTCTTAGAAAAGACGTGAACGATTATGTTTCAGGATCGCTTTTTGATCTTATTTTCTACCGTAACATAAATAAATAGATTGCTGTATTGATGGTATCAACAAAGTCGATAGCGTCGCAAAATTTTGCGGCGCTATCGAGGAAATTAAGAGCTTTTAGTAGTGTCGTTGTCACTTTACTGCTCACATTTATCGGTTTGACAGCAATTACATTTACAATTGGACGAGTGATGCCTGCTGATCCGGTTCTTGCTGTTATTGGCGATCGTGCTCCACAAGCTGCTTATGAACGAGTTTTTAAAGAAATGGGCTTAGATAAGCCTATTTATGAGCAGTATTTTCGCTATCTTGGGGAGCTATCGCGGGGAGATCTTGGTACGTCAATTATGACTTCACAACCAGTATCAGAAGATATTAAAAGGTTTTTCCCGGCAACATTAGAATTATCTACTATTGCTACGCTAATTGGCGTACTTTTGGGTATTCCTATGGGGGTTTTGGCCGCGGTCAATCAGGGTCATTTACTAGACCACTTTGTTCGAATATTCGGTCTTATTGGATACTCAGTGCCGGTATTTTGGCTAGGTATGGTTGGTCTTTTGGTTTTTTATGGTAAGCTAGATTGGGTTGCTGGACCAGGTCGTATTGACGTCTATTATGACGGTATTGTTAAAACAGTTACTGGTTTTATTTTGATAGATTCTGCACTAGCAAAAGAGTGGGATATTTTTCATAATGCTGTATCGCACTTGCTTTTGCCATCGGTTATTTTGGGCTCCTTTGCGCTGGCTTATATCGCACGAATGACCCGGAGTTTTATGCTCGATCAGATGAAAGAGGAATATATCCTTACAGCACGTGTAAAAGGCGCCAGTGAAGTATCGGTAATCTGGCGCCATGCCTTTAGAAATGTATTGGTTCAGTTAATCACGATTGTGGGTTTGACTTATGCTTCTTTACTGGAGGGATCTGTTTTGACTGAAACAGTGTTTTCTTGGCCGGGTATTGGACAGTACATAACAACTTCTCTTTTCAACGCTGACATGAATGCAGTTCTTGGTGGAACAGTGGTGGTCGGAACATGTTTTGTTGCCGTCAATATGATATCCGACCTTCTTTATAAAATTGTAGACCCAAGAGCACGATCATGATTTCGGATATTAAATATTTGTCCTATATCGGATTAAAAGCTTGGCTACTTTCATCATCACCAAAATCTCCAGCTCAGGCTAGATGTCAACGTGTTTATCTAGCATGGGTGTCGTTTAGAGCGAACCCAATTGGAATGGTAGGATTAGTTATTGTAGTCGTGTTGGTACTAATGGCTGTTTTTGCGCCAGTACTTACCAATAGTGATGGGCTAGAACCTAACCTTGGAAACCGTCTTCAACCGTCCAGTTGGCAACACTGGTTTGGTACTGATCAATTAGGGCGCGACATCTACGATAGAATTGTGTGGGGGTCGAGGATTACACTCTATATTGTTGGTTTAGTTTCAATAATAGTAGTGCCAATCGGACTAGCAATTGGCACTGTCGCTGGATATCTTGGCGGCTGGGTTGATAATGTTTTGATGCGTATAACCGATATTTTTTTAGCTTTTCCGCGTTTAATTTTAGCGCTGGCCTTAGTAGCCGCATTAGGATCCGGGATAGAAAATGCAGTTCTTGCAATCGCCCTCACTACCTGGTCGCCTTATGCAAGGATTGCCCGCGCAGAAGTCTTATCAATTCGGAGAGCTGAATTTATTCTCGCCGCACAAGCACAGGGTGCATCCTCAATTAGAATTTTGCTAAGGCATATTGTTCCAATGTGTCTGGCTTCAATAATTGTAAGGCTCACGTTAGATATGGCTGGAATAATTTTGACCGCAGCAGGACTAGGGTTTTTGGGTTTGGGTGCACAACCACCATTGCCTGAGTGGGGGGCAATGATTTCGACGGGCCGTCAATTTTTATTGGACCAGTGGTGGGTGCCCACGGTACCAGGTGTTGCTATTTTTATTGTAAGCTTGGGTTTTTGCTTACTCGGCGATGGGTTGCGTGATACCCTCGATCCAAAGGCGTCCGACAGATGAACCCCTTACTAAGAATAAAAGATTTAAGTGTCACATTTGATACACCACGGGGACAGGTTAAGGCCGTGCGGGGCGTAACCTTTAATTTGGGTCGGGAGCGTTTGGGAATTGTTGGCGAGTCAGGTTCGGGAAAGTCTCAAACTGGTAGAGCCATTTTAAAACTTATAGCTGGAAACGGTCGAGTTACAGCAGATCGCATTGAATTTGATGGTCTGGATATAATTAATGCTTCGGAGCGGGATATGCGTTCGATAAGGGGCGCGCGGATTTCGATGATCATGCAAGACCCTCGTTATTCGCTAAATCCCGTTGTGAAAGTTGGAGATCAAATTGCCGAAGCTTATCGTATTCACAGTAGAGTATCTCCAAGGGAAGCGCGGATAAAAGCGTTAGAAATGCTGGAAACTGTGCAGATTAGAGACCATGAAAAAGTCTATGCCCTATATCCTCATGAAGTTTCTGGAGGGATGGGCCAACGCATCATGATTGCAATGATGCTTATTCCGAACCCGGATATTATCATCGCTGATGAACCAACTTCGGCACTTGATGTTACGGTTCAGATGCAAGTGTTAGGGTTGCTTGATGATATGGTTAGGGACAGGGGGATGGGGTTAATACTGATCAGCCATGATCTGGGACTTGTTTCGTCTTTTTGTGATCGAGTTATCGTTATGTATGGAGGGCGAGTAATGGAGGTACTTGAAGCCAACAAAATGGATAAAGCCCAGCATCCTTATACTAAAGGATTAATGAATTGTTCCCCTCGTTTGCAAGATCCTAAAGCGGTGCTACCAACCTTACAACGCGATCCGAACTGGATGAACATTTAATGAGGTAGATATGATACGAGTTCAAGATCTTACCGTAACCTTTGGTAAAGGTAGTGCTTTGTTTCATGCTGTGCGTGGTGTTTCTTTTGACATTAATGTTGGTGAATCCTTCGGCCTTGTGGGAGAATCTGGGTCGGGTAAGTCTACAATCCTTAGGGCGATTTCTCGACTTACAACTGACTGGAGTGGAAAAATAGAAATTGGTTCTGTGTCGTTAAGCCATCGGCGAGACAAATCTATTGCCCGCCGGATGCAGATGGTTTTTCAGGATCCATATGGGTCTCTGCACCCTCGCCATACTGTCAATGATATTTTAAAAGAGCCTTTAGAAATTCATGGAATAAACAATTGTGATAATAGGATTCTGCAGGCATTATCAGATGTTGGGCTTAGTGTTGATCTAAGATTTCGATACCCTTACCAAATATCTGGAGGTCAGAGGCAACGAGTGGCAATCGCTCGAGCACTCATCCTGGAGCCTGATATTCTGCTGCTAGACGAACCGACGTCTGCTTTAGATGTATCAGTGCAAGCTGAAATATTAAATCTTTTGTCACGGCTCCGTCGTGAACGTAATCTAACCTATTTAATGGTAAGCCATGATCTGGCAGTAATTAGTCATATGTGTGATAAGATTGCAGTAATGAATCGGGGCAAATTTGTTGAGGAAATAACTTCTACGCAGCTGCGAGATGCTGACCCAGAAGATGCCTATACGCGACAATTAATTCAAGCTAGCGGAAAGTACGATAGAGAAACAGCTAAGACTTTTGTGAGCTTTGACTAATGCAGAGCAATTCTTTTATCCGTCGAAATTTATTAATTGACAAATCTTTACGAGAAAGAGCCGAAAAAGTCATTCCTGCGGGAATGTGGGGGCATATGTCGATAGCTGCTCTACCTGAAGGCTATCCTCAATTTTTCGCTCAGTCTAAAGGGTCACGCCTAACTGATATAGATGGAAACCAATATATCGATTTCATGTGTGGATACGGCCCAATTATACTGGGACATAAGGATCCAGACGTTGACGCAGCTTTCATTGCGCAAATGAGAGAAATTGATCTAGCCAACGGGCCTGGCGAAAAGCTAGTCGATTTAGCAGAACTTTTCGTGGACATCATTCCCGCAGCAGATTGGGCTATGTTTTCGAAAAATGGCACGGATGCGACTACTGCATGCGTTATGATCGCGCGTTCAAAAACAAAAAAACGTAAAATTGCCATTGCTCAAGGCGCATATCATGGAGCATCTCCTTGGTTTACGCCACGTTTGGCAGGGACTACACCTGAAGATCGGTCACATCTTGTTTATTTTAATTACAATGATGTGAATTCCTTGGAGGAAGTGGCCAGCTCTGTTGGAGATGATTTGGCAGGTATTTTAGTTTCGGCTTTTCGCCATGATACTAGGGCCGATCAAGAGCTACCATCTCTAGCTTTTGCAAAAGCAGTGCGCGAAGTTGCAAACCGCACTAAATCGGCTCTTATCCTCGATGACGTGCGTGCAGGATTTAGGATAAATTTGGGGGGAAGTTGGGAATCGCTTGGAATTCGACCAGATCTTTCTGCATGGAGTAAGGCCATTGGAAACGGTTTTCCCATTGCGGCAGTAACTGGCAACGATCATTTCCGAGAGGCTGCCCAAAAGGTCTTTGTAACAGGATCGTTTTGGACTGGTGCTGCCGCTATGGCTGCTGCGGAAGCTACAATTCAAAAATTACTTAGAATAGATGCAATTCGGCACATGGAGAAGTTAGGAAATATGCTGCGCGAAGGAATACGAGAGCAAGCGTTGCAATTGGGGGTTAAAGTTCGTCAAACAGGACCAGTACAAATGCCGCAAATACTGTTTGACGAAGACCCTGAATTTCGATTAGGCAATAAATTTTGTACAACTGCACTAATGCATGGAGTCTATCTACATCCATGGCATAACATGTTTCTGTCAACAGCACACACAGAAAGCGATATCGAAATGACGCTAGCGGCAACACAGTATGGACTGGAGGCCGTAGCTGCAGAGCAATGAAATTGCTTGATAGGGGAGTGAAAACCTACACCGCACATATCACGAAAATAAATTATTGCCAATACAATCAGTATGTTAGTTTTAATTTGATTTCAGTAATTCGGAGATAGCGGCAAATATATGTTGGGCTGATAATCCATATTTTTTAAACAAGTATGATGTGGATCCGCCTTCAGCAAAGGTATCTAAAACACCAACCCTTTTAAATTTAATATCAGAGTTGACCTGGTTTTCTGCAAGTGCCTCTGAAATTGCAGACCCAAGGCCACCAATTATTGAGTGGTTCTCAGCGCTAACCACTACTCCAGTGCGAGTTGCATGCTTCACCACAAAATCTTTATCAAATGGCTTCAATGTATGCATATTTGCTACTGCTGCAGTTATTCCTTCTTTTTTCAACAATCTAGCTGCGTCTTGAGCTTCAGCAACCATGTGTCCGCATGCAAAAATTATAGCGTCATCCCCTTCACTAATCAGTTGCCCTTTGCCAATCTGCATCTCTTTTTCTACCTCCTCCTCACTTATTACTTTCGTCGCTTTGTGCATACGGAGGTAAACAGGCGAGTCAATTGATGCGGCAGACCGAAGCGCTGCGGCCATTTGATTGGCACCAGAAGGCTCAATAATTGTCATATTTGGCAACGGCCGCATTAGGGCAAAATCATCAATAGACTGATGGGACACCCCCAGTAACGTCGTCAGACCAGGCAAGAAGCCAGCTAACTTCACATTCAGGCACGGATAAGCGATCTGCATTGCGATTTGATCATACGCTCTGCGCGTTAAAAAAACAGAAAAACTATGGACGAAGGGTATATCGCCGGCTCTGGCCATACCAGCCGCTAAGCCAATCATATTCGCTTCTGCAATACCGGGATTAAAAAAGCGATCAGGGAATGTGTCACGAAATAAATCACATTCTGTCGCGGGAGTGAGATCACCAGTTAGTGCAACAATTTTTGGATTATTTCTTGCAAGTGATACAAGTGCATCACCGTAGTAATTCGGAACCGGAACAGCTCCAATTTTTTGCGTGAAATCCCCAAGATCAAGATCGTCATTCATGCGTCAAATTCCAAAACGGACAGACACTGCTCGGCGACATCGGCAGGAAAGATCATATTATGGCTCATCTTGTTTTCAAGAAATGGAACCCCCTTGCCTACTATAGTTTTTGCAAGAATTACTGTGGGTTTGCCGGTTGTATCGCGTGCTTTATTGAAAGCATCCCTCATAGCATTGAAATTGTGTCCATCGACCACCTCGGCTTGCCATCCGAAAGCACGGAATTTGTCATCAATTGGGTCCATTATCATCACTTTGTTTGTATTACCTTCTACTTGCAGGTAATTTAAGTCCACGATGAGGCAGAGATTATCAAGTTTGTTGCTAGCTGCATACATCGCAGCTTCCCAAACTTGGCCTTCTTGCAGTTCTCCATCTCCAAGGACCACATAACTTCGAAATTCTCGATTTTGCCTTTTTGCAGACTGTGCAACACCGAGGGCAACAGATAGTCCTTGGCCTAATGATCCGCAGGTTGCTTCAACCAAAGCTCCAAGGCGTTCAGATACATTTATTTCAAGCTGAGAGCCATCGTGGGTATAGGTTTCTAGTCTAGAATTATCTATCAAGCCGCGCTCCGCTAAAGTAGCGTGAAAAACAGCTGAATTATGAGCGGTGGACAAAAATATGCGATCTCTGTCATCCCATTTTGGATCATTTATGTCCAGACGAGCTTCAGCGAAATATAGATATGTAAAAAGATCTGCTGCTCCAAGCCCTTGCTGCACATAACCCTGACCAATCCGAGCAACCATCTTAACAACGTTGCATCGTATAGATTGCGCCCAATTTTTAAGTGCAGCTTCATCGGGGCGGTTATGTTTCTGACGGGCTTGCATAGCGCAACATCCTGCGCAGCTTGGCTGAAATTGCAACCGAAATTTATTCAAACGGCAAAAATTTGTGGATAAATTTAATGTTGCCAGACAAACGAGCTATGGTATTCAGATTGAATACATACAATTATAATAGCTGTT
>CABXKH010000048.1 GCA_902512685.1 Paracoccaceae bacterium
ATTCCCTGTTACGGCCAATTAAATTCCCTGTTATTTTTGAGGCCCGTTTTATAGAAACCCCAATAAACATTGGATTTTCTCTTACATTTTAACGTTCCAAAACATCAAAAAAGAAAAAATTCCCTGTTAAATTCCCTGTTAATCCCGAAAAACAGGGAAAAACCCACCCTCGGTAAATCACCGGCTGAGGTTTAGCGGTAATTATCGCTGATATGAGAGGTGATGTAATGCATCAGTCGCAAAGCGCTGTTGTAAATCCCTGATCTTGCGCAGGAATAGCGTCAGAAATACCAGGAGCAGGAATGGGCAGAATGTGGTGGCGGAGGAGGTGGGATTCGAACCCACGGTAGACTTTCACCTACGTCGGTTTTCAAGACCGGTGCATTCAACCACTCTGCCACTCCTCCGATCACGACCGTCTAGCCGCTTAATAATGATTCTAAAAGAGCAAAGATAACAAAGATATTGGAAACATTGCACGCTTGCGCTTTTCTTACAGAAGTAAAATCGCTAAGCTCTGCGTAAAAGACGAAGTGCATCAGATCATCACGAGCAAAGAATAATAAAAGTGCTAAGTGATTTAAGTGGGCATTGCAGAGGGCACAGGATGAATAGCGTGTTAAACAGAGCAGCTTTTCAGAATTGGATTATTTTGAATCGATATAGCAAACTCATGGTCGCCGGAAGAATTTTTCGCAAAGTTGTTATAGTATCTTCCGCTCTGTCTATCTTGACAGGCTGCACAGTACAGGATGCCTTTTCTCAAAGTCCCTTGAGCGGCGAAGGCCTATCTGCAGATGCCTCCTCTTCGAGCAAGTTTATTGAACGTGATATTGAGGCCCCTGAGGTTTTTCAATTGACGGGTTCGGGCCTCTGGGATGGTCGGCCTTCACTTGGTGGCGTTTGGGTGGCGCATACATCAGCGCAGTCAGCAGAAAGGGTCATTATAAGAAATGGCGAGAGCGGTAAGTTTGTTATTGGCGCCTTATTCCGCAGTGATTCTGTAAAAGAGGGTCTACGTTTTCAAATGTCGGCAGATACGGCTCAAGCTTTGGGTGTTTTAGCTAGTCAACCGGTTAATCTTGATGTAACGGCACTGCGGCCGCAGGATGCTACCGCTAATGATAAGACTGTGCGAAAAATCCCTCAGAATGATGTAATTGCAACTGCAACGGCTGCCTTGGAGGAAGTTGAGGAGACCAAGTCAGCAGTAGGGATCAGCAAACCATTTATCCAGCTAGGTATTTTTAATGTTGAAAAAAATGCCAAAAATACAGCCACTACAATGCGCCAAGTTGGGATAGTTCCGCTAATTAAGCAACAGTCCAAGGGCGGAAAACCCTTTTGGCGTGTACTTATTGGTCCAGCAAATTCACTACAAGAAAGGGCTCTTTTGCTTAAAACAGTCAAATCGGTGGGGTTTCAGGATGCCTATGCTGTTAGTCATTAATAATTATTGTAGTCGCTTCTTAGCCAGTATTGCGTCTTCTTTGTTGATGCTGTGCTTGCTCGGTCCTGCATCAGCACTTGAAACCAGAGCCAAAACTGGATTTATCATTGATTATTCGACTGGTATGGTTTTGCTGGAAAAAAATGCTGATCAACCCGTACCCCCCGCCTCAATGTCTAAGCTGATGACGCTATACGTGGCTTTTGAATTTATTCACTCGGGTAAATTGAGCTTGACGGAAACTCTCAGGGTATCACAACATGCAGCCAATTATGGTGGCTCGACGATGTTCTTGGACACCTCAGATCGCGTTAAGGTTGAAGATCTTCTGCGAGGTATTATCGTTCTATCGGGCAATGACGCTTGCGCAGTAATTGCAGAAGCTTTATCTCCGGACGGAACCGAAGCCGGCTTTGCGCGTATCATGACGGAACGGGCAAAACAAATTGGTCTTTCAAGTTCGAGCTTTAAAAATTCTAATGGCTGGCCGGCGGAAGGTCATTTGATGAGTATGCGTGACTTAGCTCTATTGGCTGGGCGGTTAATTTCTGAATTTCCTGAGTTTTATCCTATGTTTTCCGAAGTCGAATTTGAATTTGACGGTCGTGCACCAGCCAACACAAGGAACCGAAATCCTCTGCTCGGTTTAGGGATTGGCGCAGATGGATTAAAAACTGGACACACAAGTGAGGCCGGTTATGGTTTGGTAGGTTCGGCAAAGCAGGAAGACCGAAGGATCGTTTTTGCTCTCTCGGGTATGTCATCCGTGCAAGAGAGGGCAGAAGAAGCAGAGGCCGTAGTAAACTGGGCATTTCGCCAGTTCGTCCAAAAATCATTTGGTTCTAAAGGTATAC
This sequence comes from Paracoccaceae bacterium, assembly GCA_902512685.1. GTDB lineage: Bacteria > Pseudomonadota > Alphaproteobacteria > Rhodobacterales > Rhodobacteraceae > CABZJG01. The sequence goes on from CABXKH010000048.1 coordinate 2,305, forward strand.
GTATCGCCGAAGTAGATCTTTGGAATGGGGCAGATCGAAGCGTTGGCGTCGTCTTGGGAAATGATTTAAAGGTTCTTGTCCCAGTGTTGGGTGATGAACAGGTGAGCTTCGAATTAGAGTATGAAAACCCCATTCCAGCGCCCGTAAAAAAGGGCCAGAAAATTGCTGTTTTGAAAGTACATCCTAAAGGATTGCCTGAAACCGAGGTGCCGCTTTTAGCGGAAAAAGATGTAGCAGTGGGCGGCTTTTTTGCGCACTTGTCTACAGCAGCTAAAACCTTGCTGAACAGAGTTGGCAGCAATTCTGAGGGTGCGTTTTGACCTCTCAAGGCCTGTTTATCAGTTTTGAGGGCATTGATGGCTCTGGGAAATCAACCCAGACGAAAAGGCTTGCCAAAAGACTACAGCAAGACGGCCACGAGGTGGTTCTAACCCGCGAACCTGGGGGGTCAGTGGGGGCAGAGGAAATTCGCGCTTTGGTGCTTAAAGGTGATCCAGATAGGTGGTCTGCGGAAACTGAAATTCTGCTCTTCACGGCAGCTCGGCGAGATCATTTAGAATGTACGATACTTCCAGCGCTTGCTTCGGGTAAAACCGTTATCTGTGACCGCTTTGCAGATTCAACTCGGATGTATCAAGGGCTCAGCAGGGGTGATCTGCGCAAGCTTGTTGATTGTCTTCACACTCTTATGATTCCGCGTAATCCAGATATAACGCTTCTGATTGACATGGACCCTGAAATAGGATTGTCGCGTGCCAAGGCCAGAAGTACGAAAGAAGAACGATTTGAGGATTTTGGTTTGCAACTGCAGCAAACCATGCGAACAGGTTTTCTGGCATTGGCTAAGGAATATTCTGACCGTTTTAGAGTCATAGACGGGCATGGAAGCGCTGATAATATTGCCGCAGACATATATGCACAAATCACTGCGGTGATTAGATGAACGATCCAGAAACTGTTACCCCGTCGGATCAAGTAGAGGGCGCGTTGCATCCTCGTGAAACCAAAAAATTGTTTGGACAAGAGCGCGCCGAACAGCAGTTTCTAAAAGTCTTTGGATCTGGTCGAGTGCATCACAGTTGGCTGATCAGTGGGCCGCGTGGAATTGGCAAGGCAACTTTGGCTTGGACGCTATCTAGGTTTCTTCTGGCAACGCCAGATCATAATCAAGACGGCGGCCTTTTTGCAGACGCACCTGTCACTCCAACTACACTTGATATTGCAAATGATCATCCTGTGGCGCGCCGCATCATGGCCGGCGCAGAACCGGGGATTTTCGCCCTGCACCGAAGCTATGATGAAAAACGCAAACGCTACAAACAAATGATCACAGTGGATGAAGTTCGAAAACTCAAATCCTTCTTTAGTTTGACCGCCACGGATGGGGGGCGCCGGATTGCCATTATTGATGCCGCGGATGAATTGAACACCAATGCGGCAAACGCACTATTGAAAATTCTGGAGGAGCCTCCAGAAAATGCAATGCTTTTCCTAGTTAGCCATCAACCTTCACGGTTATTGCCAACCATAAGGTCAAGATGCCGCGAGCTGCGTCTGGCGCAACTTTCACCACAAAATGTGGCTCTTGCCGTTAAAGAGGCTGGAGTTGAATTTCCTAATCAATATGAACAGGCTCTTGCCACTCTTGCGTCAGGTTCGACTGGCGAAGCGATACGGCTTTTACAGCTTGGTGGACTTGAGGTATATCAATCCCTCATCGATGTAATCACCAGTCTACCTAAATTTGACCATAGCCGCGCGATTGAGATCTCTGAGCAGTATGCAGGCAGAGGTAATTCAGAAGAATTTGAACTTTTCTTAGGTCTTAGTGAAATGATGCTGGCGCGCTTGTCGCGTTTTGGCGCTTTACATGAAGGGCTGGGTCCAGAGGCTGCAAAAGGTGAAGTGGCGGCGTTTAACAAGCTTTGTCCAACGCCGTTTGCCTCTAAGCGCTGGTCGCAAGTGGCACAGATGGTTTCAGAAAGGTTAAGGCATGGACGCTCTGTGAATATTGACCCCGTAGCTTTGATCCTAGATATGTTTTTTAAAATAGAAGAGTGTGCTTTGCGCATCTAAGCTTGCCAGAAGGTCCCCTTATGAAAGCTCCTGCTCTAATAACTGACAGCCACTGCCATTTAGATTTTCCCGACTTTGATCAGGAACTTGAGGATGTAATCGCTCGGGCTAAGAACGCGGGGGTGCACCGTATGGTGACAATTTGCACACGTCTTCGCAATGAACCAAAAGTGCGTGCTCTTGCCGAGCACTATACTTCGGTGTTTTATGCAGCCGGTACCCACCCGATGAGTGCGGCTGAGGAGCCGATTACTACAGTTGAGCAATTGCTGGCCATTGCGGCTTATCCCAAATGCGTAGGCCTTGGAGAAACTGGACTTGACTATCATTATACATCAGACAGCGCTGAGATCCAAAAAACCTCGCTTTGCATTCATATTGAAGCAGCTCAAAGATCTGGTCTGCCATTAATTGTTCATGCGCGTGCTGCAGATGACGACATTGCAGATATTCTAAGCACGGAGTATAGAAATGCTCCATTCTCTTGTGTTATGCATTGTTTTTCATCCAGTGCTTGTTTGGCACAAACAGTTTTGGATCTTGGATTTTATTTGTCGATGTCAGGCATTGTTGCATTCCCTAAAAGCCAAGATCTAAGGGATATCTTTGCATATGCGCCTGTTGATCGAATCTTGGTTGAAACAGACAGTCCTTATTTGGCTCCTCCACCGCATCGTGGCAAACGTAATGAGCCAGCCTATTCGGCGTTGACTGCACAAAAAGGGGCCGAAGTATTTGGGCTTGAGTATTCAGAATTTGCAGCTCAGTTGGAAAAGAACTTTGAGCGTTTGTTTTTTAAAGCAAGCGCGAAAGCGCGGGTGATTTAATGGGACAGTTGCGATTTACTATATTAGGTTGTGGGTCCTCAGGCGGTGTGCCCCGCCTTGGTGATCAATGGGGAGAGTGCGACCCTCAAAATCCAAAAAATTGGCGACGCCGCTGCTCATTGTTGGTAGAACGTGAAACCGAAGATGGCATTACTCGAGTCCTTATAGATACGTCGCCTGATATGCGTACGCAGTTGCTTGATGCGGGCGTCGGACAACTAGACGGGGTTGTTTATACCCACTCACACGCAGATCACGTCCATGGCCTAGATGATTTGCGAATGATTGTTTTCAATATGAGGCGCCGGCTACCTGTCTGGGCAGATAAGGCGACCTGCAGTAATTTGATGGCCCGTTTTGCGTATGCCTTTGTGCAGGCCGAGGGTTCTCCTTATCCTCCAATATTAGAGTTAAATGAAATTTTAGATGAGGTCGCTGTGATTGGGGCAGGCGGAGCGATCAAACTAATCCCGTTCGAAGTTGAACATGGCACCATAAGTGTCTTGGGGTTTCGTATCGGGCCCGTTGCCTATTTGCCAGATGTATCGGCAATGACTGATCAATCTTGGCAGGCTATAAAAGGATCTGATTGCTGGATTTTAGACTCTTTGCGCCGCGCCCCTCACCCCAGTCACACCCATCTTAGTCAGAGTTTAGAATGGATAAAAAAGGCTGGAGTAAAGTCTGGGGTATTAACAAATATGCACATAGATCTTGACTATGACACTCTATGCTCTGAATTGCCTGGCAATATCCAGCCGGCATATGACGGTATGACCTTGCATTATGACAATTAACTTGGACCAGTATTAATTATGCAAGCACTATTGGACGTTATTGTGCCAGTTTTTGTCGTTATGGGGTTCGGTTATCTTGCTGTTTGGCGTGGTTTTTTTTCAAATAGCGATGTTGAAGGGTTGATGAAATTCACACAGAATTTTGCAATCCCCTGTCTTTTGTTCAAGGCTATTGCAGAAACCGATTTGCAAAACACATTTCAAGCAGAATTGCTTGCGGCATTTTATAGTGGTGCAACGATCAGCTTTTTTGCAGGTATTTTTGGAGGGCGTTTTCTATTTGCGCGTGATTGGGAGGATTGCGTAGCAATCGGGTTTTGCTGTTTGTTTTCCAATTCGCTTATGTTGGGATTGGCTATTACTGAGCGGGCCTATGGCCCTGAAGTCTTGGCTACAAATTTTGTTATTGTCGCGTTGCATGCTCCGTTTTGTTACGGTTTGGGGATATTCGCGATGGAAGTTGCACGAAACCGAAATCAACGGCCAAGTTTCATATTGAAAAATGTGGCACTCGCGATGTTTCGAAATGCACTTGTACTAGGTATTCTTGCAGGATTTGTATTTAATTTATGTAGTTTAAGCCTGCCCAATCCTATTGATGATGCTGTTGATATGATCGTTCTCGTTGCTTTGCCGACAGCGTTATTCGGGATGGGTGGTGTTCTATATCAATATAGGCCAGCAGGCGATATCGGTCCGATCATTATGGTAGGAATAATTTCATTGTTGATGCACCCTATATTGGTTTGGACGTTTGGGCGTGCTCTGGCGCTTGATCAAAATGCCTTTCGCTCTGCTGTGGTAACAAGTGCGATGGCACCGGGTATAAATGGTTTCGTTTTTGCTAGTATATATGAGCGGGGTCGCCGTGTAGCCGCTTCTGTGGTGCTGATCTGCACCGCGGCTTCAATCTTCACCGTTTGGGGTTGGCTTGCGTTATTGGCATAGCCAAATTTGCGTTGATATTGGGATTTGGATTGAACTCAATGATATTCGCTTAGATTGACAAACTAGGTGGGTCTAAGTTACCTCACATGCATGATACCTATACATATTGACGAAAATTATTTTGTTTCGCCGCAAATTTCGGTAGGGGATGTTAATTTGCTTGCTGAGGCCGGATTTGCTAAAATCATTTGCAACCGACCCGACGACGAAGTGTCACAAGATTTAAAGGCTGAGGTGATCGGTGCCGCCGCCAGAGAAGCCGGCCTTAGTTTTGATGTTCTGCCTTTGACCCATCAAACAATGAATGCAAAAAACATAAAAGCACAGTTTGACCTTGTGTCAGAGATCAAGGGCGCTGTTCTAGCTTATTGCGCGAGTGGAACGCGCTGCGCAGTAGTTTGGGCTTTATCTCAGTCTGGAAGCCGCGGTGCTAACGAAATACTCCAGATCACTAACAATGCAGGATATAATTTAGAAGGTCTTAGACCACATTTGTTATAAATCCATCTACTCCTAATTGTGAGCAAGCTATATATTTTCTGTTTGTGCTATGGTTAAGGCTTTGTCATCTGACGATGCAACTAATTCGGGTGAATCGTCTTTGGCGGAACTATTTGAAACAGTAGCTTTAGTTGTGGTGGGTTCACCTGAATGATTTCCGATTTTCTTTTGAGCTGCATTCGGATTGGCTGAATAATGAACTAGTGATTTTATAGCGATATCCACTTGAACAGCACGGAATTGTGCAAGCCTTCCCAACTTTGCGGAAATAAACTCTGAACTGCGCGCTGTTTTCAGCTGAACATTCTCAAAAACAGTATCAGGCAGAATCAAATGTGCTCCGACTTTTAGTTGCGATAAATCCGACCAAGCAAAATAAAAACGATGAAGTTCGGCGTTAAGTTTCGCGGGTAGAGAAAAAATACTTTTCGTTCGGCTTCAATTTTTTGCGGGACGGTTGAGGTTTTTTCATCAACTTTATTTTGGCTCACAGGAAATGCCATTATTATTTTTGCTGTGTGCTGGCTATCTCCCATGGCCAATTCCATACAATAGGTAACAAATCGCTCTGATTGCACGGCAAGTGATACCCGATGCGCATCAGCCAACATTCGTGAGAATCGGTAGTAGCTTATGTGACCAAGATCAAACTTGGATTGGTCATTATTTTGTAAGTTTTGCATCGTCTGTTCTATCAATGGTGCAATCAATGCAGCATCGTTTAAAGTGGCTGCTCTCCTATGAGTAAGTTCAGGTAAGATGCAGCCCAAGGTTTGAATGGTAACCAAACCGGCAAGTGCCACTTGGTCCAGTGCTATAAAACCTGGATCTGTTTCCGAGTTTTCAAGCAAGCCAAGCATCAAAAACGGCTCGGTTATCTTAGCAATGGAAGATGCAGGTTCATAGCGGATACGATGGCTTAAAATCTGTAATTTCAAACCAAATAATTGCAACGCGGATTGTGACAGTGCTTTGTGCAGGTTTTTTTCAAATACTTTATCAGCCGGTGTTATCTGTGGCTTAGAAGGTGAAATTTTTTGCCGAAGAACTGCAACTGTATTTTCTGATCCCATTTTTGACATTTATTTTAGTTAAATTAGCGCCCTCACTATGCAGTATAAATCTTTCATTTTAGTTTATCTCTTAAGATATTCACTTTTCCCCGATCCTTTGTAACTGCATTGATTAACGCCTTTAAAAGCGCTCTAAAGTCTGTTGGAATTATGCGGCAATGGTTAGACCTGTACAAAAACGCCTTGCTTGCGATTTTGCGCAAAGAAGTACTGGACAACGTTGCCCCGCGCGCCGAATATCCCTCTATCTTTGACAAGATCGCTAATTCTATGATTTTCTCGTTCTGGCTTTGCTGTCGAAAAGCTGTTCTGAATGACCGACAAAAGGGTGATAATAAATGAGTACACCAAGTTTTCCTCCGAGTAGCGAGTTTGCAGCAAATGCGCATGTAGATTCAGAATGCTATGAAACGATGTATGCAGCTTCTATGGCTGATCCAGAAGCCTTCTGGGCTGAACATGGTAAGCGCATCGATTGGATGAAACCATTTAGTAAAGTTAAGAACGTCTCTTACGCTCATCCCAATGTTTCAATCAAATGGTTCGAAGATGGAACCTTGAATGTTTCAGCGAACTGCATTGATCGGCATTTGGCCACACGGCGCGATCAAACTGCGATCATCTGGGAAGGCGACAACCCTGGTGAGAGCAAGCATATTTCTTATGGTGAATTGCATGAGAAAGTCTGCAAACTGGCTAATGTGTATAAAGCGCTGGGCGTGGGAAAAGGTGATCGTGTGGTGCTTTATATGCCAATGATTCCAGAGGCGGCTTATGCCATGCTTGCCTGCAACCGGATCGGAGCTGTTCATTCCATCGTCTTTGCAGGCTTTTCGCCTGAAGCATTGGCCAGCCGTGTTGACGATTGTGGTGCGGCCTTGCTTGTGACGGCCGATGAAGCGCCGAGGGGAGGAAAAAATACTCCACTTAAGGCAAATGTTGACAATGCGCTGAAGATTTGTGGGAATGTTCAGGTCTTAATGGTCGAGCGAACTGGTACACAGGTTGCGATGGTGCCGGGCCGAGATCATTCCTATCAAGCGCTGATGTCCAAGGCTTCCGCCAAGTGCGCTCCCGAAGAGATGAGTGCCGAAGATCCTTTGTTTATTCTTTACACGTCTGGGTCTACAGGTAAACCAAAGGGCGTGTTGCACACCTCCGGTGGCTATCTGGTTTGGGCAGCTATGACGCACGAATTGGTGTTCGATTACCATGAAGGTGATGTTTATTGGTGCACTGCAGATGTTGGTTGGGTCACCGGACATAGCTATATTGTCTACGGGCCATTGGCCAATGGAGCTACTACCTTGATGTTTGAAGGCGTGCCCACTTATCCAGATGCCAGCCGATTTTGGCAGGTCTGTGATAAACATCAAGTCAATCAATTTTATACAGCCCCAACTGCTATTCGTGCTTTGATGGGGCTGGGCAATGCCTTTGTTGAAAAATGCGATCTCAGCAGTTTAAAAGTACTGGGAACAGTTGGTGAACCGATTAACCCCGAAGCTTGGAATTGGTATAATGAGGTGGTCGGAAAGGGGCGGAGCCCGATTGTGGACACATGGTGGCAAACCGAAACCGGCGGCCATTTGATCACCCCTCTTCCTGGCGCGACTGCCACCAAGCCTGGGTCGGCAACACGGCCGTTCTTTGGCATAGAGCCAGCGATACTTGACCCAAGTAGCGGTGCAGAGGTAACCAGTACCGAAGCTGAAGGTGTTCTATGTATAAAAGATAGCTGGCCAGGCCAAATGCGGACCGTATATGGAGATCACGACCGTTTTGTGAAAACCTATTTCAGTGATTACAAAGGGTATTATTTTACCGGCGATGGCTGCCGCCGAGATGCAGACGGATATTATTGGATCACTGGACGTGTAGATGATGTTCTTAATGTCTCAGGTCACCGCATGGGCACTGCAGAGGTGGAAAGTGCGTTAGTAGCCCACGAAAAAGTATCAGAAGCTGCAGTAGTAGGCTATCCGCATGATATTAAAGGGCAGGGGATTTATTGCTATGTAACTCTGATGTCTGGTGAGGCTCCAAGCGATGAGTTGCGCACTGAATTGCGCAATTGGGTACGCAAGGAAATTGGCCCGATTGCTTCGCCCGACCTTGTTCAATGGGCGCCAGGTTTGCCGAAAACCCGTTCTGGAAAAATTATGCGCCGTATCTTACGCAAAATCGCTGAAAATGATTATGGTAGCCTTGGAGATATTTCAACACTGGCTGATCCTGCGGTCGTTGATGATCTGATCAAAAACCGGATGAATCGAAGTTAGCGTATATAATTCAAGTTATCCTGCCCAGAACTATGGTTAGGATAACTGGTAATCAGCAGGGATACTTAGGTTGCTCGGCATATTTCTGTTAGATCAAGCAGCTATTAGAGGATAAAATTAATAAATATGTCAGAAAAGCTCTTAATGAACCTGAATTTAATAAGGGCAACTATTGCTTCTTTGGAAGGTCAACGAACTTAGCTGCACGCTTTTCTTTCTGCGCGATCATTGCTTCTTGAACTTCTTCAATCTTAAAGTGCCCCGCATTCCACAAAGCTACATAATCGAGCGTGTCGGAGGTGGAATGATCACGCGAGAAGTTGATAGCCTTTTTACATCCATGTACGGCCATTGGAGCTTTGCTGGCAATTTCGTTTGCAATTGACAATACGCAGCTCAACATTTGCTCGTGATTGTCAAAAACTTCGTTTACTACGCCGAAGCGTTTTGCATCCTCTGCGCTGATCTGCTTTCCAGTGTATGCCATTTCCTTGACAAAACCCTCTGGGATTAATTTAGCTAATCTTGGAAAAGTCCCTACATCTGCTGTCAATGCCAAATTGGTTTCAAAAAGTGTGAAGAATGCATCTTTGGTGCAATACCGAAGATCGCAAGCTGTAATTAGATCAAGACCACCGCCAATGCATCCGCCTTGGATAGCTACGAGTACAGGTAACCTGCAAGCCTCCAAGGCAGAGAAAGTTAATTGTAAACGCTTAACTTCATTATAAAAATTTGATTGAGCCTGAATGTTGCGCTCATATTCTGTTAGCGAGCCAGAATTTGTTAGATCAGAAAAAAGGGAGAGATCCAGACCGGACGTAAAATGTGGTCCAGTTGAAGAAATAACGATCACCCTTGCTTTAGCATTGCTATCAATTTCTTTGACAAGCTCTGGTAACTCATCCCAAAACTCAGCAATCATCGAATTGCGTTTGTCAGGTCTTTTCATAACCACATGAGCCACCTGATCAATTATCGTCGAACCAAAACATTTCATTATTTTACTCGTTGTTAGATTTCTTGGGTTGTTAGATTTTGGTTATCATTATCTAATGATCAAAAAGGAGCAATACGCGTTTAATTGATTGTTTTTGTTCCCTTGCGTAATGTAATCCTAGTTTTAGCTAGAATATTACTCCATGTTCTTTGTCAAAGAATTTTATAGTACATTTATAGTAAGTGGAAAATAAGGGTCTTTTAAGATTGCAGAACCTATGCAAAATAAATAGCACAACTGCATAGTCTTGACCGGAAAACCAGAATGATACCTGAGGTATTTCAAATTGACGGTAAGTTTTGGCGCGGGAATTTGCATACGCACTCTAATCTTTCTGACGGCTTACTAGACCCGAGCGAAGTTTGCCGAAGATATCAAGCCGAGGGCTATGACTTTCTGGCGCTGACTGATCATTTTGTGGGCCTATTTGATTATCCTATTGCTGATACAGCATCATATAGAAATGACCGCTTTACAACAATTCTAGGGGCGGAGTTGCATTCCGGGGCAATGCAGAACGGTGAGCTATGGCATATATTAGCTGTTGGATTGCCACGTAAGTTTGATCAATCCAACTCACCGCATTTTTTACCAATTGCAGATCAAGAAAGTGGTCCAGAAATAGCAGAACGAGCACGAGATGTCGGTGCATTTGTGGCCATTGCACATCCACAATGGTCGGGAATGACATTAGCGGATGCAAGATCAATTGAATCAGCTCATGCTGTTGAAATTTACAATCACGGATGCGCTGTTGGCTGCGACCGACCTGATGGAACAGCCATACTTGATCTATTGCTTGCAGAAGGCCGGCAGTTGACGGCTATTGCCACTGATGATGCACATTTTAAGGAGCCAGATCATTTTGGCGGTTGGGTTATGGTCAAAGCTAAAGAAAATACGCCTGATGCTTTATTGAAAGCTTTAAAAAACGGTCATTTTTATTCTTCCGAGGGACCCGAGCTGCATCATATAGAACTTGACAAAAAAGAGTTGACTGTCCGGTCAAGCTCCGTCAGCACTGTGATTGTTCAAGCCAAAGGAAGTGCCACAGTGGCGGTGCATGGCTCTTCCATAACCCAGACAAAAATCAAACTTGGCCGGGTTTCTCAAAGCGAATGGCTAAGGGTTACTGTTAAGGATTCTGCCGGAAAAAGAGCATGGTCTAACCCAATTTGGAGGTAATTTTAGTTAAGCGACCTTTTCTAAGGTCGCTGCTGGAAAAATGCCTAATGAAAAACAGATGTCACGCGTCAACTCTGGACGGTTCAATGTATAGAAATGCAATGCGTCAACACCTCCTTCAATAAGATCACTGCACAACTCAGAACACACCGCAGTAGCCAACAGATCATTACGCCCGTCGCGCACGGCCTTCGTGAAGGCCTCATCTAACCACAGTGGTATCTTTGCGCCGCATTTCTGCGCAAATTTTCTTGTGCCTTTCCAATTTTCAATCGGCAGAATTCCTGGAATAATTGGAGCTTGGATGCCCGCTTTGACGCAGGCATCGCGAAATCTAAAAAAATCATCAGCTTCAAAAAAGAACTGTGTGATTGCTTCTTTTGCTCCTGCATCCAATTTGCGCTTTAACCACAAAATATCTTGTTCTGAGCTTGAGGCTTCTGGGTGTTTGTGGGGATATGCGCCAACTCGAATATTGAATTTATCAGTTTTGGCTAAAGCTTGAATTAACTCGCATGTATTTTGGAAACCTTCGCGATGAGGTTTAAAAACTGAACTGCCTTTTGGTGGATCCCCACGCAAAGCAACGATTTCGGTTACGCCGTCTTCCGCAAATTGATCTGCAATCTGTAGGGTTTCTTTTCTGCTAACATTCACACAGGTTAGATGGGCCGCCACATTGAGATCTGTTGATCCGCGCAAGGCTTTAACGGCTTGGTGCGTCAATTCTCGGGTTGTGCCGCCCGCGCCATATGTCACCGATACGAACCGTGGGGAGAATGGCGCCAAGATTTGAATAGCATCTTTAAGTTTAAAAGAAGCTTCGATTGTATGAGGGGGGAAGAATTCAAAAGAAATTTGGGGTTGTTGCATATTTTGTCCATCCTTACTTGCCCACACTATGCAACTTTGTGTATAATGAATCAAATTCATATAACTAAAGAAGGTTATGAGTTTCATATGAGAATGCACATAGAGTTTCGCCATTTAAGAACAGTTAAGGCAATTCACGAAGCTGGTGGGGTTGCTCGCGCAGCCGCGCAATTAAATATTACGCAGTCTGCTTTAAGCCATCAGATAAAAGGTCTTGAGCAACAAGCAGGTATTGAGTTGTTTGTAAGGCGCTCCAAGCCCATGCGTCTTTCAGCGGCTGGTTTTAGGCTGTTGCGATTGGCAGAAAAAGTGTTGCCGGAAATTGACTTGTTGCAGAGTGAGTTTGATGGTTTACGAGATGGAGTTTCCGGAAGGTTACACATAGCAATCGAATGTCATGCCTGCTTTGAGTGGTTGTTTCCTGTTCTTGAAAGGTTTCGCAAATCTTGGCCTGATGTTGATGTGGATATTCGTCTAGGATTGGCTTTTGATGCTCTTCCAGCATTGCAAAAAGAAGACGTCGATCTTGTGATTTCATCTGATCCAGAACAAATGCCGGGTATCGAATTCACGCCGCTTTTTGACTATGCTCCCGTATTCGTTGCGTCAAGCAATCATAATCTAGCGAAAAAAAAGTATATTGATGCTAAGGATTTTAAGAATGAGACTCTGATCACATATCCAGTTGAACGTTCAAGGTTGGATATTTTTAGCCAGTTGCTTTTGCCTGCAAAGGTCGAACCCTTTGCAATTAGACAAGTCGAGTTAACAGCAGTTATTTTATTACTAGTTGCTTCAAATCGGGGCGTTACTGTCCTACCAGATTGGGTGGTCAGAGAAGTGAAGTTTAGTTCAGATTATGTTACGCGACCGTTGACCAAAAATGGCTTAAAAAGAGGGCTTTTCGCTGCGACGAGATATGAAGATTTGAAAAAACCCTATATGACCGACCTTATAAGAATGGCCGGTGAAGAAGCTAGAGAACTTCAAAACGAATGACGCGGTCTTACCGGTCAATCATGTAGGTGCTATTAAGCTCATTCCAAGAGCTTTAAATCACCCGCCATTTGACGGCCATCACGGCCATCTTCCAGCTCAAAGCTGACATTTTGATTGTCTGCAAGACCTGTTAATCCAGATTTTTCAACTGCAGATATATGAACAAATACGTCTTTTCCGCCGCCTTCTGGCGCGATAAAGCCATAGCCTTTGGTGGTATTAAACCACTTCACGGTGCCAGTGGGCATTTTCCGTGTCTCCTCTTTATTCGCCTTTGTTTTCCCCTAGTCTTTGGGGCGCGTGCTGGAGTTGCCCTGATTATATCCATCGGCAAATATCCATAACAGGCCGTGAACAGTCCATGCACGTGACAAAGATCGCCTAGGTAAAAAATAAATCAAGTAAAACCAGCTGAAATTCACCCATTCTTTGGGGTTGAAATGTACTCGAAGGATGCAAAGCGAGGAATTTAGTTCTAAAATTTGATTACTTTTGTCAAAGGCCAAATACTATCTTCGACAGCTTTGCCACATGGGGGCAACAAAAGTCCACAG
>CABXKH010000049.1 GCA_902512685.1 Paracoccaceae bacterium
GCTGCTCATCTTCACTCATGGGGCGCACTTGTGACAGTTGCTTGGTCACATCAACCCGCAACCCATCCAGCAATGCCTCAAACAATTGAAAGGCTTCTGATTTGTATTCATTCAATGGATCGCGCTGGGCATAGCCGCGAAATCCAACAACACTGCGCAGATGTTCCAATGTGATCAGATGTTCGCGCCATTTGCGGTCAATGGTTTGCAACAATATCTGTTTTTCCACCTGACGCATGGTGTCTGGGCCAAATGCAACAGCTTTTTCTGCCATCATCTGATCGGCGGCATTTTCCAGTTTTTCGCGTATGGTTTCATCATCTGTGCCCTCTTCATCGGCCCACTCAACCACTGGCACATCCACGTTTAGATGTTCGAGAACCGACGCGTAAAGCCCCTCTGCATCCCATTGATCGGCATAGGATTTGGGCGGCATATGCGTGGTGACCAGATCATCAATGATGTCATGGCGCATATCCTGAACCACATCAGCCAGATCATCCGCTTCAAGAATATCCAAACGCTGGCCAAAAATAGCTTTACGCTGATCATTCATCACATCGTCAAATTTCAACAACTGCTTACGAATGTCAAAGTTGCGCCCTTCGACTTTCGCCTGAGCACGCGCCAGTGATTTGTTGACCCACGGGTGCACAATGGCTTCACCGTCTTTCATACCCAGCGTTGAAAGCACTTTATCCAAACGCTCGGATCCAAATATCCGCATCAGATCATCTTCTAAGCTGAGAAAAAATGACGAGCGTCCGGGATCACCCTGCCGACCGGACCGGCCACGCAGCTGGTTATCGATCCGCCGGCTTTCATGGCGCTCGGTGGCCAGCACATAAAGCCCGCCAGCTGCAAGCACCTGCTCTTTTTCGCCCGCATGCTCGGCTTCAATTTTCGCCCTCAACTCTTCGGGGTTAGCCTCCGGTTCAGCGGCAAGCGCAGCGTGGACTTTCATTTCGACATTGCCGCCAAGCTGAATATCTGTGCCCCGACCCGCCATATTTGTGGCAATGGTCACCGCATTCAGTTTTCCCGCATCGCCAACGATCTGGGCTTCTTGTTCGTGCTGCCGCGCGTTAAGAACATTATGCGTGATCTTGGCCTTGGTTAGCATTTGCGACAGCGCTTCGGATTTATCAATCGAAGTGGTGCCAACAAGAACCGGCTGGCCTTTGCCATTTGCCGTTTTTATTTCCGAGACAATAGCGGTGTATTTCTCTTCTGCCGTGCGATAGACCTGATCATCTTCATCAATCCGCGCAACGTTTTGATTGGTTGGAACCTCGACCACCCCAAGCTTGTAAATTTCAGAAAACTCATCCGCCTCGGTGGCCGCGGTGCCGGTCATGCCTGCCAATTTATCGTAAAGCCGGAAATAGTTCTGAAAGGTCACACTGGCCAACGTGACGTTTTCGGGTTGAATCGCACAGCCTTCTTTGGCCTCGATCGCTTGATGCAGCCCATCGGACAACCTGCGGCCGGCCATCATCCGGCCTGTAAATTCATCAATCAGAACAACTTCATTATCCCGAACAATATATTCTTTGTCCCGGTTAAAGAGTTTATGAGCGCTGAGGCCCTGATTTATGTGGTGGACAATGGTTGTGCTTTCAGGGTCATAAAGCGACTGATCTTCGGGCAGGATCCCGCGTGCGCGCAGCGTGGCTTCCAGAAAATCATTACCTTCGTCGGTAAAATTTGTATTTCGGGTTTTTTCATCCAGTGTGTAATGCTCATCCTGCAGATCTGGGATCACTTTGTTGATTTCAATATAAAGCTCTGATCGATCCTGGGCCGGTCCCGAGATAATCAACGGGGTACGCGCTTCGTCGATCAAAATACTGTCAACTTCGTCCACAATGGCAAAGTAATGATGCTTTTGATACATTTGCGACAGATCGGTTTTCATATTGTCGCGCAGGTAGTCAAAGCCCAACTCGTTATTGGTCGCATAGGTCACATCGCAGGAATAGGATTTTTGCTTATCCACCTCGTCCTGACCGGGAAAAACAACACCTGTTGTCAAACCAAGAGCGCCGTACACTTTAGACATCCATTCGCTATCGCGTTTGGCCAGATAATCGTTCACGGTGACGATGTGCACACCCTTGCCGGTAAGCGCGTTCAGATAGGCTGGAAAGGTAGCAACAAGGGTTTTGCCTTCGCCAGTTTTCATTTCCGAGATATTGCCCTGATGCAGGAACATGCCGCCGATCAGCTGAACATCAAATGCCCGCAAACCCAAAGCCCGTTTGGCGGCTTCGCGGCAATTGGCAAAAGCCTCGGGCAGCAGAGAATCCAACTCTTCGCCCTTAGCAAATCTTTCGCGAAATTCTTCTGTCTTTTCGATTAGTTGCTGATCTGAAAGCGCTTCAAACTCGGCTTCCAATCCATTGATGGTTTCGACCACAGGCAAGGCGGATTTGATTTTCCGGTCGTTTGGTGTTCCAAACACCTTTTGGGCGATTTTACCAAACCCCAGCATGATCTCTCCATCTTTAAAATGGTGCAACAAATTGCAACCTGGTCTTGCCCTACGCGCGCTCTGCCAATAGGTGTTATAGCATGGCACTGCAGATGCCTTTAGCGATGTAAGCGGCTGGTACGACAGTGTCAACGCCAGCGACCAAGCAAGACCAGTAATTAAAGGGGAAATACCGTGACAAACCGAAGAAATTCAATCTTTGCAGCCATCATTCTTAGTGCAGTGACCGCGTCTGCTGTACAGGCCGAGCCTTCGGCCGATACCGTGGTGGCGTCGGTCAACGGCACAGAAATTACTGTTGGGCATATGATTTTGGTGCGCGAAAGCCTGCCAGAGCAATATAGAAACCTGCCAAATGAACAACTTTTCGATGGCATTTTGGAACAACTTATTCAACAAACCCTTTTGGCCGATCTGATCGGAGAAACAGATAACCGCGAAATTCGACTAACCCTTGAAAATGACCGCCGCCTAATGAAGGCCTCGCAAGCGGTCGAAGAGCTGTCTGCACAGGCCATTGGCGAAGACGATATTGCGGCTGCCTATGATTCACGTTACGCAGATGCCGACATGGGCGTCGAATATGACGCCGCGCATATTTTGGTGGAAACCGAAGAAGCCGCCGTTAATTTAATCGATAAACTGCAGGCAGGCGCTGATTTTGTCGAATTGGCCAAAGAGTTTTCAACCGGCCCATCGGGGCCAAGTGGCGGCGCGCTTGGTTGGTTTGGCCTTGGGATGATGGTTCCACCTTTTGAGGCGGCCGTGGTGGCGATGGAAAAAGGGGCCATATCCAGCCCGGTCAAAACCGATTTTGGCTGGCATGTTATAAAATTGAACGATACACGCGCAATTTCCGCCCCTGCGCTTGATGAGGTGCGCGGTGAAATTATTGCCGAGCTGCAGCGTTCGGCCATTGAACGCCGGATCGACGAGCTGCGCCAACAGGCTACGATCAGCCTGACACCGATCGAAAACATCGGTATTGATGTGATCTCACAATCAGAGCTGATGTCTGAGTAATGGCGGCGGGTGAGACATGGTCGCCGCTGGCGCCCAAGGTATTTCCCAAGCTTCCAGCCGTCGGCGGGGTACGCTTTGCCAGCAGTGCCGCTGGGGTAAAATACCAAGGCCGTGATGATGTCATGCTCGCCGAGCTGGCGGCGGGCACAGCTGTTGCTGGTGTATTTACCCAGTCAAACACACGCGCAGCGCCAGTGCTTGATTGCCAACGTAAAATCGGCAATACGTCCTGTGATAGTGGGGCGGCTATCATTGTGAATTCGGGAAATGCCAACGCGTTCACAGGAAAAAGCGGCGATGAGGCTGTCGAGGCCATCATCTGCGCTGTCGCGGCCGAGCTTTCCGTTCCCGAGGATCGCGTGTTTTCATCCTCTACTGGCGTGATCGGTGAACCGTTGCCCCATGGGCGGATCACAGCCCAGTTGCCGGCCTTGGTGGCCGGTTTGCACGCCGAAAAAATTGCCAACGCGGCTCAGGCAATCATGACCACTGATACCTTTCCCAAAGGCGCGCATTGCAATGTGCAAACCTCTGAGGGAACAGTCAATATCACCGGCATTGCCAAAGGCTCGGGAATGATCGCCCCAGATATGGCAACCATGCTGGTGTATCTTTTTACCGATGCCAAAATCACCCAGCCGGATCTGCAGGCGCTGGTATCTGAGTTGAATGAGACCACTTTTAACGCAATCACAGTAGACAGTGACACCTCAACCTCTGATACGCTTTTAATCGCTGCAACCGGCGCAAGCGGGGTGGAAATAACTGCAAGTCACGGGGGGTTTCGGGAAGGGTTACACAAGTTAATGCTTGATCTGGCCCATCAGGTGGTGCGTGACGGCGAAGGCGCCAGTAAATTTGTCGAAGTTCGAGTGACCGGCGCGCTTAGCGATCAGGACGCCAAAACCCATGCCATGGCCATTGCCAACTCGCCTTTGGTCAAAACTGCGATTGCTGGCGCAGACCCAAATTGGGGCCGTATCGTGATGGCGATAGGCAAATCAGGCGCGGCCGCTGAACGCGATTTGCTAACCATTAAATTCGGTGACATCACCGTTGCAGAAAACGGCTGGGTATCACCGGACTATAGCGAAGAGCAGGGGGCAGGCTATATGCTGAACCAAGAGGTGGTAATTTCTGTTGATCTGGCGCTTGGGTCTGGTCAGGCCACTGTTTGGACCTGTGATCTAACCCATGGATATATAACTATAAACGCAGACTACCGCTCATGAAAATGATACTCGTTTCTGCCGTTGCCTTGATTGATCGCGATGGCCGGGTCCTGCTTGCCCAACGGCCCGAAGGCAAATCCATGGCCGGTCTTTGGGAATTTCCGGGCGGCAAGGTGGAAGAGGGCGAAACCCCCGAGGCCGCGCTGGTGCGTGAGCTGCACGAAGAGTTGGGGATAGAAACCTGGGATAGCTGCCTTGCCCCACTAACCTTTGCCAGCCACAAATATGAAGATTTTCATCTGCTTATGCCACTTTTTGCCTGTCGTAAGTGGTCCGGTATCGTGCAGCCAAAAGAGGGCCAAGCGCTTAAATGGGTGGCGGCGCGTGATATATCAAAATACCCAATGCCCGCAGCTGATCTGCCGCTTATCCCGATCCTAAGAGATTGGCTATAGCCCCAAGCGCAGGGGGCGCAAGGGGCCAAATCTAAACGTGATATTTAGATTAGTCGAGGACCCGCTTGACTTCTTGACGCTCGAAAATTTCGATCACATCGTCAGCGCGGATATCATCGTAATTTTCAAAGGCCATACCGCATTCCTGACCGGATTGCACCTCGGGGACCTCGTCCTTGAAGCGCTTAAGGGTTTTAAGCGTACCTTCATGGATCACCACATCATCGCGCAAAAGCCGCACACCGGCGCTGCGCCGCGCAACGCCTTCGGTGACCAAACAGCCGGCCACTTTACCAATGCCAGAGACCTTGAAGACTTCTTTGATCTTGGCGTATCCGATAAAGGTTTCGCGAATTTCTGCACTTAAAAGACCACTGGCCGCCGCTTTTACATCATCCACCAGATCATAAATCACAGAATAATAGCGAATCTCGACACTTTTCTGGTTGGCCGTATTACGTGCCGAAGCATTGGCCCGCACATTAAAGCCCATAACCGGCGCGCCCGAGGCTTCCGCCAGACCAATATCTGTTTCGGTGATCGCCCCAACGCCAGAATGCAGAACGCGCACGCGCACTTCCGAATTGCCAATTTTTTCCATCGCTTGCACAATGGCTTCGGCCGAGCCTTGAACATCGGCTTTGACCAATATGGGCAATTCCGAGACATTCTCGTCTTCTTTGGCTTTGGCCATCAACTGTTCCAAAGTGGTCGCTGCACCGGCAGCTGCCCGTTTTTCTTTGGCCAGATCTGCACGGTAATCAGCGATTTCACGGGCCTGTGCTTCGGTGTCCACCACGTTTAGAACATCACCAGCTTCGGGTGTGCCGTTCAGTCCAAGCACCTCTACCGGAACCGATGGACCAGCGGTTTTAATCCGCTCGCTCTTATCGTTAATCAACGCCCGGACTTTACCCCATTGCTCGCCAACAACAAAAATATCGCCTTGGTTTAATGTTCCATTTTGAACCAAAACCGTGGCCACTGGCCCACGGCCGACATCCAGTTGGGCCTCGATAACGGCGCCTTGTGCGGCGCGATCAGGATTGGCTTTAAGTTCGAGAATTTCGGCCTGAAGGGCAATGGCCTCAAGCAGTTCATCCAGTCCCTGACCATTGATGGCTGAAACTTCGACATCTTGCACTTCGCCAGAGAGCTTTTCGACAATAATTTCATGCTGCAGCAAATCGGTGCGCACTTTGTCCGGATTGGCTGCGGGTTTGTCAATTTTGTTGATCGCAACAATCACTGGCACTTCGGCAGCTTTTGCATGGTTAATCGCTTCGATGGTTTGCGGCATAACCGCATCATCGGCAGCGACCACCAAAACCACAATATCAGTCACCTGTGCACCGCGCGAACGCATCGATGTAAAGGCCGCATGGCCTGGGGTATCGAGAAACGATAGAACCGCGCCACCATCGGTTGTCACCTGATAGGCACCAATATGCTGGGTGATACCGCCGGCTTCGCCAGTAACAACCTTGGTATTTCGGATCGCATCAAGAAGCGAGGTTTTACCATGATCAACATGACCCATAATGGTAATCACGGGTGGCCGCGCTGTGAGATCTTTTTCATCATCATGGATTTCGTTGATCACATCTTCCACGTCCGAGTCTGAAACCCGAACAACTTTGTGACCAAACTCTTCAATAATCAATTCGGCCGTATCGGCATCAATGGTTTGGTTTTGGGTAACCATCATGCCCATATTCATCAGTGATTTTACAACTTCTGCAACCCGTTCAGCCATGCGGTTAGCAAGCTCCGAGACCAAGATCGCCTCAGGCAATTGCACTTCACGCACTACCTTTTCGCGTTCTTGCACTGCGCCCATGGCCTTTTGACGCGCGCGTTCTTGCTTGCGCTTCATCGCCGCCATGGATTTTTGCCGTCCGCCATCGCCAGACAAAGCTTGGGTGAGCGTCAGCTTACCAGAGCGGCGTCCATCATCGCGGCCTTTGTTGCCGCGGCGGTTTTGATCATTATCACGCTCTTTTTTGCGTGAAGCAGGGGCTTGCGGCTGTTTTGCAGTTGGGCGCGTAATTTCGCCCTCTTTCTTTGGTGGCGGCGCTGTTTCGGCCGCTTTAGCAGCAGCAGCAGCCTGTTTGGCTTTTTCTTCTGCGTCTTTGCGCTCTTGCTCTTCCTGTTCGGATTTTTGCCGCGCACGCTCTTCGGCTTCGCGTTGCTCGCGCTCTTTTTCCTCTTGCTCGGACCGACGCCGCTCGCGTTCTTCTGCCCGCGCTTTATCTTGGGCTTCGCGGTTGGCCAATTCTTCGGATTCGCGTGCTTTAGCAGCTTGCACCGCTTTGAGACGGCGATCCATTTCAGCGTCTGAAATGCCTGCCGGCCGCTTCTTAGATGCCGCCGTCGAAGATTGAGAACCCGCTGGCTTTGCCGCCCCAGCTTTGGGAACCACTACGCGCTTGCGTTTGGTTTCCACCACAACACTTTTGGTTCGGCCATGGCTAAAGCTTTGCTTTACGTTCCCCGAACGGGGAGCGCCGCGTAATCCCAAGGTTTTTTTGCCGTCACTATCGCTCATCTAGCTGTCTTTTCCTTCTGGACGGGGCAGAGCCGCCGTCAGTTCCGCGCAGACCTTTCAGCCTTTGCGCCTCATCTACTACACGCTGCGTTATTCCGCCAGACGTAAGCGCGCAATGAATCACAGTTTGTCGCCCAAATGCCGCGCCCAGCTCATCTGATGTAAGCCACCCGATAAACGACCCGCCATAAGGCGTACTTAATTTTGACTTGCCGCGCTCGGACCCATCGCTCGATTGCAGCAAAACTTCGGCCTGATCTTTGACCAACCAGTCCTTGACCTTTTCATACCCAGCCACAGCGCGCCCTGATTTGCGTGCCAAACTGATTAAATCAACCACACGGCGCGCCAATTGCCGTTCAAGATCCCCAAGCAGATGCTCGGAAAGTTTAACCGCAGTCTTTGCACTGCGCGAAAATAATCCAGTTTTACATGCTTTTTCAAGAGCATGACGGTCTGCAGCAACCCACATCCCGCGGCCGGGCAGTTTTTCCAGAACATCCGGCACCACCATTTGATCCGGCCCGACGACAAATCGAATAAGCCCATGCTTGGGCTGCACTTCGCCCGTCGCGATGCATTTACGCTCGGGCTGCTGTGCTGATTTCTTTTCTGTCGCGGTACGTGACATGATACTCCTAGCTAGATTTTAGAAAGGTTAAGACGCCGTCTCAGAATCGGTTTCGGCTTCTCCTTCATCTTCCCCTTCTGCGTCCTGAACCAAATCATCCGGGTCGACCCAGCCCAAAGTGATCCGGGCTGTCATGACAAAATTCTGCGCCTCCTGCAGGCTCACATCAAAAGGTTCAAGCAAGCCATCGTCTTTCACCCGTTCGCCGTCGACAGTCGTCCATCCTCCGGCCAACTCCCAATCTGCGCAGGTGGCAAAATCATCAAGTGTCTTGATGCCATCTTCTGCCAAAACTTGAACCATATGTGGTGTCAAACCTTCAAAGTTAATCAGGCTATCTTCCGCGCCCAGTTCGCGGGCACGCTCAAGCGCCTTACGGGCCTGTTCTTCAAGATGTTCGCGGGCACGGGTTTGCAGCTCTTCTGCTGTGCTTTCATCAACTCCATCGATCACCAGAAGCTCTTCGAGCTCGACATAGGCGACCTCTTCTAGGTTGGTAAAGCCTTCGGAAACCAGTAATTGGGCAAAGAACTCGTCCAGATCAAGGGCTGCAATAAAGAGCTGAGTGCGCTCTTCAAATTCTTTCTGCCGGCGGGCGCTTTCTTCGGCTTCGGTCATAATGTCGATATCCAGACCGGTAAGCTGGCTGGCCAAGCGAACGTTCTGGCCGCGCCGTCCAATGGCCAGGCTCAGCTGTTCTTCGGGCACCACCACTTCGATGCGCTCTGCTTCTTCATCAAGCACAACTTTGCTGACCTCAGCCGGTTGCAGCGCATTGACCAAAAATGTGGGCTGGTCATCATTCCAAGGAATAATATCGATCTTTTCGCCCTGCAGCTCATTCACCACTGCCTGCACCCTGCTGCCGCGCATACCAACGCAGGCACCAACCGGATCAATGGAGTGATCATTTGTTATTACAGCAATTTTAGCGCGCGATCCGGGATCACGGGCGACCGATTTAATCTCGATCACACCTTCGTAGATTTCCGGCACTTCCATTTTAAACAGCTCAGCCATGAACTGCGGGTCGGTGCGGCTTAGGAAAATCTGCGGGCCTCGGGTTTCGCGGCGTACTTCTTTGATATAGCAGCGGATGCGATCATTTGGCCGATAACTTTCACGGCCAATTTTTTCATTGCGCCGCAGAATCGCTTCTCCACGTCCTACATCTACAATCACATTGCCATATTCTTCGCGTTTGACCTGACCGTTGATAATCGTACCTGCGCGATCTTTAAACTCTTCATACTGACGATCACGTTCGGCTTCACGAACTTTTTGCAAAATCACCTGCTTGGCAGACTGCGCCGCGATACGGCCCATATCGACCGGTGGAATTTCTTCGACAAATTGGTCGCCAACAGCCGGATCTTCAAGATATTGCCGCGCTTGCTCAACTGTCAGTTCGGCTTGATAATTTTCCAACTCTTCATCTTCGACCACGGTGCGCACCCGAGTGAACGCTGCCCGACCGGTTTTTCGATCGATTGTGACCCGAATATCCATTTCTGCGCCGTAGCGCGATTTTGCCGCCCGAGCGAGGCTTTCTTCCATGGCTTCGACCACTAAAACCGGATCGATCATTTTTTCGCGGGCGACGGCCTCGGCTGTTTGCAAAAGCTCAAGTTGGTTTGCAGAGGTGATTGCCATTTTTACTCCTCCTCGGACCCTTCGGTCTCGATGTCATCAAAACGTTCTTCGTTGAGTGCGTCAGCGTTTTTACGTTGACGCAGCATTTGGGTGATCAATTCGTCGGTTAGGATCAATTTAGCGTCACTGAGCCACTCAAAATTTAGCCCGATCGTGCCCGCGTCAATATTGATCAAAACTTCTTGTCCTTCGGTGCCCGCCAAAACGCCCTTAAAGCGGCGTTGACCATCGATCAATTCGCTGGTCTCAAGGCGGGCTTCATAGCCTTCGAAACTATCAAAATCTGCCAGCCGGGTTAGCGGGCGATCAATTCCGGGGCTTGAAACTTCTAGTGTATAGGCTTCTATGATTGGATCTTCGACATCTAAAAAAGCACTGATGGCTGTTGAAATTTCCGCCAGATCGTCAACCTCGATCCCGCCGTCGTTTTTATCGGCCATCACCTGAAGCGTGGTTTGACTGCCGCTCATTAAACGCACACGCACCAATTCAAACCCCATATCTTCGATAACGGGGGTGATGATTTCCGCAAGACGTCGGTCTAGGGCAGCTTTGGCAATCAAATCGTTTGTCATTCGTCCAGATACAAAAAAACGGGCCGGCGGCCCGTTGAGATTTCCGGTGGAGCGTTGGTTGCCCAACACGCCGCTGTTGAGAGCGATATAGGCGGATTATTCTGAGTCTGCAAGGGTTGATTTTCAACATGGTTATCTGTGAAAAACACGGCCGCTCACAGCACCCCGAAACCACGCCGCTATAACCGCCTCATTATTCTCTTGTCCTGAGGGCGATTCTATAAGGCTTGCGGCAGTGCAGGGCAGCTATTCTTTCTCGAAGTAAATCACCACTTCACCTAAAGGAAATCCATATTTGCTCATATACGCCCGGTTCAAAACACGGGTATCGCTGAGCTGCCACATCCAGTCATCAAAGACTACGCGCATGGTTCCATCCGGCACTGGAAGATCAATTTTATAGGCCCAGTTAAAAGTATCGCCGCGGGTTTCACCCAAGGCATCACCGATCACACCATCGGCAGTACCCGACCATGTGTTTGGCCCAGTTTTCGTGAGTTTCCAGATCCGCTGCTCTTTGCTGCCATCTGCATAAGAAAAGTCTTCAACCAATGTCAGCAAATTGTTAGCAAATGTACCCGTGATATCCACTTCAAAACGTCTTGAAACATTGCCCAAAATATCCTGAAATTGACCGTGTGCTGTGGTTTTTCCAACAAAAAACTGTTCAAGACGAAATTCGCGGTCTGACAGCTTTTCGTCATCCAGGGATGGTTTTCCACTACAACTGGCCAAAAACACTACGGCTGTGAGTGCAATGAATAAATTTTTCATATCAAATGCTCCTTTGAGCAAGAATATGGATCGCTTTTTTAAGGTTTCCAGTTATGATTTTATCACTTGGACCGGTTCGACCAAAGGAACAGCAGGGTTTAGATTTGCATTTTAAAGTTGTTTTTGCTATTCCACCTGCTGGAGGATGCCAATGGCTGACAAGTATAGCATCAAATTTTTAGATCTGGCTTTTACCGATGGCACGCCGAAAAAAGCTTTCTTGACCGCCTGCGTTGTCGGATCAATCCTGACTACGATAAACCATGGTGATACTATTCTTAGCGGCCACTTTCCCCCGATTTGGAAAGTCATCCTTACCTATTGCGTGCCATTTTGCGTTACCACTTGGGGGTCATATTTGGGCAAGCGCAGTCGCATCTTGCAACAAAAGCAGATTGACGAACTATACGGCAATGATCACGCGTGATGGCGTCGCTTGCCGAAAAAACCCAGTTTCGCAAAACCGGCGGGTCCAATCCGATCTATTCGACTGCTTCAATCTCATCATCTTCGACAAAGCGCGAATAGACCCCTTCGGGTAAAGATATTGCCGCTGCGAGATCCCGCATTTGAGTGATTGAAAAACTAACTTTCTGCATCCGGTCGCTGACCGGATCATATTGCTCGACGGTAATACATTCGGCAAAACTATTCACAATCACATCTTCGTGCAGGGGGCTTTGACCTTCATCAACCAATGTCACAACAGTTGCGTCAAATTCATGTTCGATACTAAACATATCTTTACTCTAACCAGCAGGGGAAAAATTACAATCATGCTTTGGTGCAAGATGGCATAAATTCGCTGGTGATTACCGAAATCTTGTTGGCGAAAGCTGGGCACATAGATTACGGTCAAGCTCAGGCGCGCGATGCAAGATAAGGTCTGCGGCCAACTGGCTGGCGGCGGCCGAAGTTTGAAACCCATACCCCCCCTGACCAGCCAACCAGAAAAAGGCCGGCTGTTTTGGATCAGAGCCTATGACAAGCGCATGATCGGGCGCAAAGCTGCGCAAACCGGCCCAATTGCTTGTCACCCGCTCCACCGGGTGGCTCATCATTTCCTCAAATCGTGCAAGGCCTTCGGCCAGAACCATATCATCCGCCCAGGCATCTTGCGGCGGCATGGGGTCTTCTTCAGCAGGTGAAACCAGTAGCTGGCCAGCATCCGGTTTAGCATACCAACGCTCATTAACCCCATCGAGCAATGGCCACTCACTGGCATCATATCCCCCCGGAACTGGAATGCGCGCCATTGAGCGGCGAAACGGGGTAATTCCGATCGGGTCAATCCCCGCCAAGCCCGCAACCGGATCCGCCCAAGCACCAGCCGCGTTCACAAGCAAACTGGCGTTATAAACTTCGCCTCCGGCTGCGATCGACCACTGTCCGTTTTGGCGTTCAATTGCAGTGACCGCCGCCTTGGTTTGAATGGCCGCGCCATGGGCCTGTGCATCGCGGCGAAAACTCTGCAGCAAAAGATCAGTGTCTATATCAAACACATCTTCACGAAACCCAGCAAAGCCAAGCTGAGCGTGGGATAAAAGCGGCACTTTCTTGATCGCATCCTCTGGATGGATTTCCGCAAGTCCAAAACCATGTGCTTGCGAGCGAAAATCATCTTCCTGATCTGGTGCGCCCACAAGCATCATACCACGCGGACCAAGCACACCACCGGCAGCGCTTTTCAAATAGGGCACACTTGCGCTGTTCAGCGCCCGAACAACAGCATTTCCATATTTTTCTATGAACACTGCGGCCGAGCGGCTGCTGGCGTGATATCCAAGCTGATCTTCTGCCTCTAACAATGTCACACGGGAATGCGGCGCAAGACGCGCTGCAACAGAAAGCCCAGCAATTCCGCCACCGATAATAACAATATCACTCATAGCTCTTCCAATTGCCCTGTGCGGGGCCTTTTATCAAGGATCAAAACCTATCCGCCCCAGTTTTATATTAAGGATCATTAAAGATGTAAAAGGCCCTTAAAAAAGGGCCTTTTACTAAATTAAACATCTTTAGGCGTTTCCTTGGTTACCACCAAACGCCCAAGACCACTTATTGAGGCACGTCTCCGGTCAAACCTTCAACATAAAAGTTCATGCCAAGCAGCGGGCCGTCCTCAGACACTTCGCCATCAGCCAACCATGGTGAACCATCCTGCTTGTTGAGCGGACCCGTAAACGGATGATAATCGCCTGCTGCAATCGCATTCATCATTGCCAGAGCTTCAGCTTTGACATCGGCTGGGACCGCATCAGATATTTCACCTATGCCAACCATACCTTTGCCAATTCCGTCCCATGTATCAACACTTTCCCATGTGCCATCAAGAACCGCTTGGGTCCGCTCTACATAATAGGGACCCCAGTTGTCGATGATGGAACTGACGCGCGGCATCGGGGCATATTCACCCATATCCGACGCCTGGCCAAAGGTAATGACATTCCCGGCTTTTTCAGCCGCAGCTTGTGGAGCCGTTGAGTCAGTATGTTGCAAAATCACGTCTGCACCCTGTTCAATCAGCGCTTTGGCCGCATCGGCTTCTTTGGCTGGGTCGAACCAAGTATAGGCCCAGATGATGTTGAACTCGACATCTGGATTTACTCTTTTGGCGTGAATATAGGCACTGTTGATACCACGGATGACTTCGGGGATTGGGAACGAAGCAATATAACCAATTTTATTGGTTTTGGTCATTTTACCGGCTATGTGACCTTGGATTGCGCGCCCCTCATAAAACCGGGCAGAATAAACCGACACGTTATCAGCGCGTTTATAGCCTGTGGCGTGCTCAAATTTCACGTTCGGGAATTTTTTCGCCACGTTGATTGTCGGGTCCATATAGCCAAATGAGGTGGTAAAGATGAGGTCTGCACCCTGCAGGGCCATCTGGGTCATCACCCGCTCACTATCGGCGCCTTCCGGCACCATTTCTTGATAAAGGGTTTCCACACGGTCGCCAAAGGCTTCTTCGACGGCAAGCCGGCCTTTGTCATGTTCATATGTCCAGCCGCCATCCCCAATTGGTCCGACGTAGACAAAGCCCACCTTGACATCTGCGGCGAGAGCGGCAGAGCCCACACCCAACACGACGGCAGCGGTTGTTAATATAGTTTTAATTTTCATGAACTTCTCCCTGTTCAGTTATATGCCTCAGGATGAGGCGTGGAACGGCCGACCCAGCGAGGCAGGCGCGCCTTGATTACCACGGGCCGAAATGAATACCAGCACCGCTATTGTTATCAGATATGGCGACATCGACAAGTACTCTACTGGTATAGCTAAACCAGCCGCTTGGAGGTTTAATTGCAAAACAGTCACTCCGCCAAATAAATAAGCACCTAATAAAACGCGCCATGGCTTCCAGCTGGCAAACACCACAATCGCCAAAGCGATCCAGCCAGCAGCAGCGGTCATACCTTCGGTCCACTGCGGGACACGCACCAAACTGATATATGCACCGCCCAAACCGCTGCAGGCACCGCCAAACATAATTGCAATAAGCCGGACACGAATCACTTTATAGCCCAACGCATGGGCAGCATCATGGTTTTCGCCTACTGCCCGCAAAACAAGTCCGATTCGG